>JBDHDE010000014.1:0-66267 GCA_039591655.1 Gemmatimonadota bacterium | reverse complement strand
CCGCACGTCCTCACCGGTGACAGCCCCGCCGACGAGCTCAATCCCCGTTGGTCGCCCGACGGCTCGAAGATCGCATTCCTCTCCGATCGCGGCACGGGGACCAACGTCTACTGGATCTCACCGACGGGAGGGGCCGCGCACAAGGTAGCGGAGACCCACATACCGTTCATTGAGCGCATGGGGGCATGGGCCTGGGGTATTGGGGCAAACCCCTGGTCGCCCGACGGACAGGAACTGTTGTTCTCGCGGCTGCACGAATCCGGCGACGTGGCCTTGTGGAAGGTGAACCTCTCCACGGGTGAGCAGACGCAGATCACAACTCCGCCTACCGGAGCGGAGGATCTCGCTGCGTCATGGTCGTTCGACGGGGAGCGGATCGTATACGTGCGCCACCAGAGGGGTATCAACGCCATATGGCTGCTCCAACTGGAGAGTGGGGAGACCTCATTGCTCCTGGAAGGCGAGCCCGTCAACAGCATGCCGGCGTGGTTCCCGGACAACCGGCGCCTCGCGCTGTCGTCGGTTCGCGGCGGCGCGGTCAACATCTGGGAGATCGACGTGGACACGCGGGAGTTGCGCCAGTTGACGTTCGGTGGGGGCATCGACTGGGCACCGACAGTGGCGAACAACGGCTCCCTGGCGTACCTGCAGTTCGGGCATCAGATCGATCTCTACTGGCTTCCCCTCGACGAACCCGACGCGGAGCACGAGCGCCTCACCACATACACCGGTGACAACTTCGGGGCTCGTGTCTCCCCCGACGGCAACAAGATCGCGTACTACTCCAACCGCGCGGGGAACCACGACCTGTGGATCCTCGACCGGACCACGGGCTTGCACCGCCAGCTCACCGACCACCCGGCCAACGACCGGCTGTCGGATTGGTCCCCGGACGGTACCGAGATCGTGTTCATGTCGGACCGAGATGGTGCAGTCAGATTGTGGGTCGTGGACACCGAAACGGGCGTCACGCGGCTCCTGACCGACCACGAGCTGCCCTGGTCCACCCACTCCGCCGAGGCTCAAGGGGGACCACGTTGGGCGCCCGACGGCAGCGTGATCGGCTATCTCGCTCCGGAGGAGGGCAATGCGATTTGGCTGGTTGATCCCGACGGAACGAACCGCCGTCCATCAGCGGTCCGTGGAGCACTCAGCTTCGGCTGGTACCGGGACGGCCAGCGCGTCATCTACACCCGCAGGGCAACCGACGGCTCCGGTCTGGTGGAGCTGCGTGCGGCGCACCTGGAAACGGGGGAGGATGTGCTGCTGCGGGCCGGAGCAATTGCCGAGGTGGCGGTATCGCCCGACGGCAGCGCGCTGACGTTCATCGAGGCAGTGAGTCACTTCACGATGGAGCTGTACATGCTGCGCCTCTCTCCAGACGTCTCGCCCGGCCAGCTCCCCTCCGTCGTCGGAGGACCACAACAGATCACATTCGGGGAGGGCCAGTGGCACGTACACAGCGGCGGGTGGGCACCGGGCGGCAGTGCCGTTGTGTACTCCCGGGATAGAGACGAGGGCGACATCTACATGATCGAGCCGAGCCGCTAACGGCGCAGTGCGTCCACAGGTGGAGACCAGATGAGCAAGAGAAACGTGCTGTTGGCGTCGCTTCTGCTTGGCGGTGCACCGCTGCTACCGTGCTCGGGGCTGCACGGGCAGACCGGAACCGCCGCAGTGAACGGCGTCTCCCTTCCCTACGAGATTACCGGGAGCGGCAACCCCCTGGTCCTAATCCACGGGTGGGCCGTACACCGTGGCTTCTGGGACACCGACGTTGAGCGATTGGCTCAGCAGCACACCGTTATCCGCTACGACCGCAGAGGATTCGGCGAGGCAACGGGCAAGCCGGATCTCACGGCGGATCCAGCCGACCTGAAGGCCATGCTCGAGTCTCTGGGCTACTCCCGAGCACACATCATGGGCCACTCGCAAGGCGCCGCCGTCGCTCTCACATTCGCGGTGCGCTACCCAGAGATGGTGGATGCGCTGGTACTGTTCGGCGCACCCCCGCCGGCGGGGTTCGGTCTCCCCCCGGGCGGGGACGGCCCTCCGATTGCGCAGTGGGTTGCGATCGGGAAAGCACAAGGTGTTGACTCGCTGAAGATGGCCATCGGCGCGTGGGCCGCACGGCAGTTCGGCGGAGCTCCAGACGAGATGATGCAGCGGGGCGGCGCGCTGCTGGATAGCTATACTGGACTCGATCTCATCGATCCCGATCCACCGTTGAACCTCGTGGAGCCGGCGCGCGCTGACGAGCTACAGGCAGTGAAGGCGCCTACCCTCGTGATCCACGGGCAATACGAGATGCCGTACTTCCGTGTCGTGGCACATGCGCTCACCTATGGCATCCCCGGAGCGAGGAAGGCCGTCATCCCCGGAGGAGGGCACACCGTGAACTGGCCCGAGCCCGAGCGGTTCGCCGCCGAGGTGCTGCGGTTCCTGCGGGAGGCGGAAGAGGATAGAGACGGGTCTTGACCCGAGTTGGCACTAGCGGTCCACGTCACTCATGTGAACCAAGCACCCCAGTTAACTGACTGGAAGGAGACAGCGATGCGCGCCCTGAGAACGCTCCTGGCTCTCGTACCCCTCGCGGCTGCGCCCGCCCTTGCGCAAGACCCCGTGGTGGTGGATTCGGACCACTACAAGGTGGAGTTCGAGAACGAATACGTCCGAGTAATCCGGATCACGTACGGCCCGCATGAGGAATCCGTGATGCACTATCATCCCGACGGCGTTGCCGTCTTCCTCAGCGACCAGCAGGGTCAGTTCACCTTCCCCAACGGGGAGACCGAAAGGTTCGACGCCACGGCCGGGCAGACGATCTGGATCGAGGGAGGGCAGCACCTGCCACGGAACCTGGCCGACGCGCCCCTGGAGCTGATTCTGGTCGAGATCAAGAGCAAGAGCGAGTCCCACGAGGGGCACTAGCGTGGGCCGGGAGCAAACGGCACCGGAAAGGAACATCCGGAGCGAGCCGCACCGCAGCGTGCAGTTCGGGTTATGCGGCGGTGGGAGCAGGGGTTGGCTGGGTCTGACGCGACATACTAGGAGTTAGACAGCTTCGTTGCTCGACTCCACGGTGACAGTGGCCTGGGCATGCGGGCAAGACCTCTTCGCGCTCGTGCCGGCATTCTCAGGGACTCGATGAGGCGATGAAGGCGATCGTCCAAGAGAGGTACGGATCTCCTGATGATCTGGAGCTCCGAGAAGTCGACGAGCCGGAGGTCGGCGAAGACGAAGTCCTCGTGCGCGTACGAGCGGCCTCGCTCCATCCGGACGTGTGGCACGTCGTGTGTGGGCGACCCTATGTCCTTCGCCTGATGGGTGGTGGGTTCTCCAAACCCAGGACCCCGATTCCCGGGACGGACATGGCGGGAATCGTCGAGTCCGTCGGCAACAACGTGACGCAGTTCCGACCGGGAGACCCGGTGTTCGGCGAGACCATCGTGAAGCAGCAATGGATCCACGGCGGCGCCTACGCGGAGTATGTCTCCGTCCACCAGGACCTGCTGGCGCTGAAACCGGACAACGTGACGTTCGAGCAAGCCGCCTCCGTCCCGACCTCCGGGTTCATCGCTCTACAGAACCTCCGCGGCGTGAGTCAGTGGCGACCGGGGAAGAAGGTGCTGATCAACGGTTGTGGGGGCGGGGTGGGTTCGCTCGCCTTGCAGATCACGAAGGCTCAAGGCGCACACGTGACCGCCGTGGACAGCACGAGCAAGCTGGACATGCTTCGCTCACTCGGGGCAGACGAAGTCGTCGACTACACACGGGAGGACTGCACCCGACGTGGCGTTCGCTACGATCTAATCTTCGACGTCCCGGGGAACCGCCCATTCTCCGCCTTCCGGCGCGCGCTCGAACCCGACGGGAGATACGTGCCCATCGGGCATGAAGGTTTCGGAGCCTTGGGCAAGCGCGTGTTCGGACTCATCCCCCATTTACTCAAGCTCGTGGCCCTCTCACTCGTCGTGAAGCAATTGCGAGGTCCAGGCCTGCCGATGCTCACCAAGAAAGAGGCGACTGCCGACCTCAGGGAGCTCCTTGAAACCGGGAAGATCACGCCGATCATCGACAGCACTTTCCACCTGAGTGAGGTTCGCGAGGCTCTTCGGCACATGATCGAGGACGAAACACGAGGAAAGGTGATCCTCAGTCCGGGAGAAGCTGTCTAACAACGGCACGCACCTGACGGCGCTGCGCGCCGCATCCCTGGGTTCAGCATCGGTACGGAGCCAGCGGAAGTGGTCCTAGCACCGGGTGTGATACGCGCAGTCGTTAGGTTTTGCAAATTTATAGGATAGACAGAATGCGGTAAACCATACTCAGAATCACTCGTCCAAAGCAATCATGCAGGAAGAACATGAAAGCAATTGTATACACAAAGTACGGCACACCTGATGTTCTTGAATTGAAAGAGGTAGATATACCTACTCCCAAGGACGATGAAGTCTTGATAGAAGTTCATGCGGTATCAATTAATGATTGGGACTGGGGCCTCCTCCAAGGTATTCCTTTCACAAACCGCCTGTCATTCGGTCTTCTAAAACCGAAGAAGAGAATACTCGGCTCTGATATAGCAGGGCGAATTGAAGCAGTAGGCAAAAACATAACGCAGTTGCAGCCAGGTGATGAAGTTTACGGGGATCTAAGCGGCAACTGGGGTGGTTTCGCTGAGTATGTCTGTGCTCGTGAGAATGCATTAGCGCTCAAACCAGCCAGTATGACATTCGATGAAGCGGCAGCAATACCTCAAGCGGCAATGCTGGCTCTACAGGGCCTCCTTGATAAAGGGCAAATCCAACGAGGACAAAAGCTCTTGATCAATGGTGCGGGCGGGGGTGTAGGTACTTTTGCAGTGCAGATTTCCAAATCATACGGTGTTGAAGTAACTGGTGTTGACAGCCCAGGGAAACTGGAGATGCTGCGCTCAATGGGCTTTGATCAGGTCATTGACTATACAAAAGAAGATTTCACTAGAAAAGGGCAGTGTTATGACCTGATTCTCGATGTTAAGACGAATCGTTCAATATTCGATTACATGCGTGCATTAAGTCCCAATGGAATTTATGTCACAGTCGGGGGATCTAGTGCTCGGCTATTACAGGCTCTATTCCTGGGGCCGTGGATTTCGATGTTCACTAAGAAGAGGGTACGTATCGTTCTCCTGAAACCAAACAGAGACTTAGCGTATATGAACGAACTTTTCGAAGCCGGCAAAGTCAAGCCCGTGATAGATGGGCCCTACAAGTTAAGTGAAGTACCTGAAGCTATTCGGTATTTTGGAGAAGGTAACCATAAAGGTAAAGTAGTCATAACTGTGGAACATGATGACAAAACCTAACAAATCACTGCAGTGGACCCCGACATTGGAGGGCGCCATGAAGACCGACCAGTACAGGAGGATCAAGCTGGCCGTCCTGCAAGCTGCATAAACGGTTTCGTGCACCCACTTGAGTCCTATATCGCGCAGCCAGCGCAATACCGTCGGTCCGTCACTCGTTACGTCGATGCACTGCGATACCGTCTCAAGCCCCAAAAGCAAACCCCGCTTGACGCGATAACGTCAAGCGGGACTATTGGTTGACTCGGATGGGCCAGGGAGGAGTTGAACCTCCGACCTCACGCTTATCAGGCGTGCGCTCTAACCACCTGAGCTACTGGCCCCCTTGGGGCCTTCTAATCTAGACGATCACTTCGAGCCGCTCCACCCCGAAGCGGCCGCCGATCCTCTGCACCGCGGCCGGTTCGCGCTCCGCCACACCTCCCCGTCAGCTGCCGTCCCGCCCTGGGTCACTCACTCCCAATCACCGCGCCGGCGATCCCGCCGAGGCTCATCATCGGCGTCGTCGAACTCCTCCTCGTAATCGTCGTACTCGTCCTCGTCCTCGTCGTACTCCTCGTCCTCCTCGAAGTCGTCCTCCAACTCATCTTCGTCCTCGTCCTTAGCCACGACCTGAGGCGAGAACGGATCCCAGGGCAACATGGCTCTCCTCCTGCGCTCCTTCAGCTAGAGTGTGGTCAACGAGACTCGTTTGCCGCCCGCGCCCGGCGCGCCGCCTTCTTGCGGTCTATGGCCCCGAGGGCGTGTTTCCTGAGCCGGATGGCGTCCGGCGTGATCTCGATCAGCTCGTCGTCCTCGATGTACTCCAGCGCCAGCTCGAGGGTGATCTCCCTGGGTGGCTCGAGCTGGACGTTCTCGTCGGACGCGGTGGTCCGCATGTTGGTAAGCTTCTTACCTCTTGTCACGTTCACGTCAAGGTCCCCGGTCCTGACGTGCTCCCCCACGATCATCCCCTCGTACACCGGCGCCCCGGGCCCCACGAACATGCTGGCCCGCTCCGCCAGGTTCCACAGGGCATAAGCTACCGCCAGGCCCTCCCGGTCCGCCACAAGGACACCGCGGGAGCGGCCGGCGAGGGGCCCCGCCCACGGCCCGTAGTCCAGGAACCGGTGGTGCATGATGCCCTCGCCCCGGGTGTCGGTGAGGAACTCCGACCGATACCCGAAGAGGCCCCGGGCGGGCACCCGGAAGCGCATCCGCACCCGGCCCTTCCCGGGATTCCTCATGTCCAGGAGCTCGCCCCGCCGGGGGCCCAGGGTCTCCATGACGCACCCCAACATCTCCTCCGGGACGTCCACCACCAGCTCCTCGTAGGGCTCGAGGCACTCCCCGTCCGGGCCTTCCCTGGTGATCACCCGCGGCCGGCTCACCTGGAGCTCGTAGCCTTCACGGCGCATGGTCTCCATCAGGATGGCCAGGTGGAGCTCGCCCCGGCCCGATACGGTGAGCACGTCGGGCTGATCCGTCTGCTCTACGCCGAGTGCGATGTTGCGCTCGAGCTCCCGATAGAGCCGCTCCCGCACCTGCCGGCTGGTCACGTACTTGCCGGCCCGTCCGGCAAGGGGAGAGTTGTTCACCATGAAGTCCACCGAGATGGTGGGCTCCTCCACGGCGATCCCCCGGAGCCGCTCGAGCCGCGCCGGGTCCGTCACCGTCTTGCCGATCTCCACCCCCTCAAGGCCCGCCAGCGCCACTATGTCGCCGGCCCCCGCCCGCTCCAACTCGACCCGTTGCACTCCCTCGAACCCGTACAGCTGGACCACCCGCGCCCGCTCGGCCTCCTCCTCGCCCACGGGTCCGGCCTCGCCCAGGGGCAGCAGCGCCACCTCCTGACCGACCCGTACGGCGCCGCGCTCGATCCGCCCGATGCCGAGGCGCCCGATGTAAGACGAGTGGTCTAGGGTCGAGATCAACATCTGAAACGCGCCATCGCCCTTCCCCGAGGGCGCCGGCACGTGGCTCACGATGGCCGTGAACAGCGGCCGCAGGTCGAACCCTCCCGTGGAATCTGGCGAGCACATCCGCCCAACGTCCTCAATCTCGCTGGAGGCGACCCCGCTGCGCGCCGAGGCGTAGATGAACGGCGCGTCGAGTTGCTCGTTGGACGCCTCGAGCTCCATGAAGAGCTCCAGGATCTCGTCGTGCACCTCCGCCGGGCGGGCGTCGGCCCGGTCCACCTTGTTGATCACCACCACCGGATGCAGACCCAGCGCCAGAGCCTTGCGCGTGACGAACCGGGTCTGGGGCATGGGACCCTCGGCGGCGTCTACCAGCAGGAGCACTCCATCCACCATCCGCAGGATGCGCTCCACCTCGCCCCCGAAGTCGGCGTGCCCCGGGGTGTCCACGAGGTTGACCTTCACCCCATCCCACCGGACTGACACGTTCTTCGATAGAATCGTGATGCCGCGCTCCCGCTCCAGCGGGTTGGAGTCCAGCACACGCTCAGCCACCTGCTGGTTCGAGCGGAATACCCCCGCCTGACGCAGCATGTGGTCCACGAGCGTCGTCTTGCCGTGATCGACGTGCGCGATGATCGCGATGTTCCGGATATCCAACAGTGTCCCCAACGCTTGGGAGAGCGGCAGTCTAGCCGCGCCCTGGACCGCGCGCAAGCGGTCAGTTGGCAGCGGCTTTCCCCCTCTCAACCTCCACGGAATTCGGGGAGTTCCCCGGGTCGCAGGGCTCGAGGTGGTTGCGTTCGATCTGCATGGTGACGTGGTGCACCCCGAGCCCGGCCATGCGCTCCTGCACCGTCTCCAGCACCCGCTGGCCGCTCGCCGGGTCGCTCACGATGGCGTGGCCACTCATGGCGATGACCCCGGAGGTGAGCGTCCACACGTGGAGGTCGTGCACGTCCCGCACCCCCGGGATGGTCGCGATGAGCCGCTCCACCTCGCCCAGGGCGATGTGCCGCGGCGTTGCCTCCAGCAGCACATCGACGCTCTCCCGCACCAGGCGCCAGGCACCCACCAGGATGAGCACGGCGATGCCCACCGAGATGATGGGATCGGCCAGGAGCCAGCCGGTGAGGAGGATGACGGCCCCGGCAGCCATGGCGCCGATGGAGCCCAGGAGGTCACCCAGGACGTGGAGGTAGGCACCCCGGATGTTCAGTGATTCCTTGCGGCCTCCGTGGAGCAGATAGGCCCCTATGATGTTGACCACGAGCCCCGCACTCGCGACACCGAACAGAATCCGCGGCTCCACCGCCGGAGGATCGGCGAGCCGGCCCACTGCATCCCACACGATGAGTCCGGCAACCAGAAAGAGGACGGCGCCGTTGACGAGCGCCGCTAGGATCTCGAGTCGGAGATAGCCGTACGTCTTGTCGGGCGTGGCGGGGCGCTGCGCGATCCATGCCGCGAATAGCGCCAGCGCTAGGGCGGCGACGTCGGTGAGCATGTGCCCCGCATCCGCCAGCAGCGCCAGGGAGTTGGCCAGCCACCCCGCCACGAACTCGACCACCATGAAGCCGGCGGTGATGACGAGCACCAGCCGCAGGGCCCGACCGTACCGCCGCTCCGGGACGCGGTGGCTGCAGTCCAGGGAGCGGTCGGTGGGAGGGGACGCGGCGTCCCGGGGGTTCATCACGTCCGGTCGCGCCGTTGTGCGCGTCCGGCGGATCGGCTTAGCTTATTCATCAGCGGGCCACATGGAAGAAATCTCCCTAGCATCCCTTCTCTGGCGCGCCGCCGCGGTGCTGCTGCTCGTGGCGGCCAACGGCTTCTTCGTCGCGGCGGAATTCGCCCTCGTCGCATCACGCCGTTCCCGCGTCGAGGCGCTGATCCGCAGCGGAGACCGGAAGGCTAAGGCGGTCAAGGCGGCGCAGCAAGACCTCCAGCGGCAGCTTTCGACCTGTCAGCTCGGCATCACCCTGGCATCGATTCTCCTGGGCTACGTCGCCGAGGACACCGTTGCGGTGCTGTTCCACGACTGGGCCCAGCGGCTGCCGGCGGCCCTCTCCTTCCTGGGGCGCGCTGCGGTGGCCTCGGTCGTCGCGGTGTCGGTCGTCTCCTTCCTGCACGTGGTTGTGGGCGAGCTGGCCCCCAAGAACTGGGCCATCACGTTCCCCGAGCCAACTGCCCGGTGGATCGCCCGCCCTCTCATGTTCTTCTCCTGGATCACCCGCCCCGTCACCAACGCGCTCAACTGGAGCGCGAACCAAATACTGCGGCTGCTGGGCCTCAAGGCCACGGCGGATGCGCTCGAAGCCGTGCACTCGCCGCAGGAGATCCTGATGATCCTGCGGCAGAGCGAGAAGTCGGGGCACCTCGACTCCGAGGACGTCGAGATGATCAAGGGTGTCTTCGAGTTCACCGAGAAGAACGCGCGCGACGTGATGACCCCGCGCACCGAGGTGGTCGCCCTACCCAGCGAGCTCACCATCGGCGAGGCCGCGGAGCGTATCGGGCAGGTGGGGCGCTCACGCTATCCCGTCTACAGCGAATCGCTCGACGACGTCGTGGGGATCGTGCACGTCAAGCAGATCCTGGCTTCACTGCCCGAGCGCCACGAGGAGGCCATCACCTCCATCCTCCGCCAGCCCATGTTCGTCCCCGGCGCCCGGGAGGTGGAGGACGTCCTGGCCGACATGAAGCGCAGCAAGACGCAGATGGCGGTGGTCCTGGACGAGTACGGCGGGACGGACGGCATCGTCACCATGGAAGACCTTCTCGAGGAGATCGTCGGGGAGATCTACGACGAGTACGACCGGGCGGAGCCGGCACCCCAGGTGGCCGGTAACGCCGTCACCATGCCGGGGGACATGGAGATCGAGGACGTGAACGATGCGTACGGGCTCGAGCTCGGCGACGAGGACTATCTCACCATCGGTGGCTACGTGTTCGGACGGCTCGGGAGGCTGCCGCGGGAAGGCGATCGGGTGACAGTCCCCGGCGCCCGGTTCGAGGTGCTGGAGATGGACGGCCGGCGAGTGGGCAAGCTCGAGATGGTGAAGGAGAAGGAGAAGCAGGCGGAGGATACACCGGAGGCCTAGGGGGGCCGGGCCTAGCGCTATCCTCCAGCGGCCAGCCGTGCGGCCAGGGCGACGGCCTCCCGCATCGAGCCCGCGTCGGCAATCCCCTGCCCCGCGATGTCCAGCGCGGTCCCGTGGTCGGGCGAGGTGCGGATGAACGGCAGCCCGAGCGTGATGTTCACCCCCCGTCCGAAGCCCGCCATCTTCACCGCCGTCATCCCCACATCGTGGTATGGCGTCAGCACCGCGTCGAATTCTCCGCGCAGTGCTCGGACGAATACGGTGTCGGCGGGGAGCGGCCCGGCGGCGTTCAGCTCCCGCGCCGCCGGCTCCAGCACGGCCTCGTCCTCCTCACCGAACAGCCCTCCCTCCCCAGCATGCGGATTGAGGGCGCAGACGGCGAGACGGGGATCCTCGATCCCCCACCAGGACTCCAGCGCACAGCGGGTGATGTTCCCCGTCTTCAGCACCCGCTCGATGGTGACCGCGGCAGGCACCTGAGAGAGGGGAAGGTGAGTGGTAATGAGGACGACCCGGAGACCGCCTGCCGCCAGCATCATCGCCACGTCCACGCCGCCGGCGAGATCCGCGAGCCACTCCGTGTGACCCGGATACGCGTACCCGGCGACATGGAGAGCCCGCTTCTCGGCCGGGGCGGTGACGATGGCAGCGACTTCCCCGTGCATCGCGAGTTCGGCAGCCTTCTCCACCGCCAGTCCGGCTAGGCGGCCGGCGACCTCTGGGGGAAGTGTGAGATGGGGTGGTCCCTTCCGCGCTCGCCCTTCCCTCTTCCCTATAGCCCCGATGCCGATCCGCTCCGCCGGAAGGGCCTCGACCAGCTCGTCCGGTCCGATGACTACGTACTCTGCGTCGGCGGGTGGATCGTCCAGCGTCCGGGCCACCACCTCCGGCCCGACGCCCCGCGGGTCTCCCAAGGTGATGGCGATGCGTGGACCCATTGGAGTCGCTACATGCGGACTTCGATGTAGGTTGCGTCGCGCAGCTTCTGGAGCAGCCGCTCCATGGCAGACTGCTCCGAGAGCCGAGTCCGCAGCTGATCGCGCAGATCCTCGAAGCTGTACTCGCCCTCGGGCCGGCGCTCATCGACGATGACCACGGCATACTTGGGGCGTTGATCTCCCCGATCGAGTACTATCGGTCCCACCGGCTCACCGACGGCTGCACTGTCCAGCACGCCGCGATACTCAGGTGGCAGCTCTTCCGCCGGGAAGTCCTCGATCAAGTCCTGCTCCTGACCCGCCTGGTCGTGATGCAGGCCCGCCAGCGAGTCGAAGTTGGCGCCGCGCCGCAACGCCTCGGCAATCTCCTCCGCGGTCCGAAGGGCGCGCTCCCGATCGGCGTCGGTCATATCCGGCGTCAGGAGGATGTGCCGCACCATGACCTCGGTGGGCTGCCGCCGCTCGACCTGGATGATGTGGAAGCCGAACACCGAACTGACCGGATCGGAGATCTCGCCCGGCTGGATCCGGAACGCCACCCGGTCGAACTCGGGCACCAACCTCCCGCGCCGCACCCAGCCCAGATCCCCACCCTGGTCCTTGGAGCCGGGATCGGATGAGTACCGCCGCGCGAGCTGCCCGAAGTCGGCCCCCTCCCGCAGCAGGGCCACCAGGCTGTCGGCGAGGGCGCGCGCCCTCGCGATGGCTGCGCTGTCGCCTTCAGAGCGGACCACCACCTGGCGGAACGAGACGGTGGCGGGCCGCGGGGGTTGCTGCGGCTTGGTGAGCTCGTAGAACTGCCGCAGCTCCACCTCCGTGGGTGCCAACGGCACCAGCTCACCTCGCTCGCGGAGCTGCTGTAGGTAAGTACGGCGCATCATGTCGCGCCGGGTCTGCTCGGAGAACCACCGGCGATACTCTTCCGGCGAGCCGAAGCCCGCGACCCGAAGCTGCTGCGCGAACTCCAGCTCAGAGCCGAACTGGCCGCGGATCTCCCGGACGGCCCGCTCTACTTCCTGCTGCACAGCCTGCTCGTTCACCCGGACAGTGGTGTCCCGGAAGGCCGCCTGGACCAGGAGCTCCTGATCGATGAGTTGGCGCAGGATCTCGAACCGGATCTCCTGCAGCCCGGCCTCATCCTCGGGCAGCTCGCCGCCCTGCTGCCGAAAGACGTTGAGCTCCTCCTCCACGCGCGAGTAGGGAATGGCACTGCCCCCTACGACGGCGGCGATGCGGTCCACCAGAACGAACGTCGTGTCCTGAGCCCCCGCCGGCGCCGCGAGCGCCGGCAGCAGGACGAGGGCGCACAGCGCCGTCTTAGCGATCATCCCCCGCACCCCCCGTGTCCGCCTCCGCCGTCGCGCCACGGTCGTCAGGCGCCGGGATGCTTCGCTCCATCCGGGTCCGCTGTGCCATCTCGACGACCCGATCCATCCCCGGTGAGGAGACGCCCCAGCGGGATTCGGCCCTGAGCCAGTCGGCCAGAAACGCGGGCACGACCACGCCAGTCGGCTGTCGCGTCGACATGAGCCCCATCAGGTACGCCTCGACCGCCGCCTCCACAACCTGGCGCCGCTCGTCCTCGCTGCCAGCCTCCGCTAGCGCCGAGTCGAGTCGCAGCGCTTGCTGCACGTTGCCCACCTCCTGACGGAGCTGCTCCTTGTACTCCTGGAAGCTCTCCTCGGGAAGCTCGGTCCCCGCCTCCTCGGCCTGCTTCACCAGCACCTCGTTGCGAATGAGCGAGCTAGCGAGCTCGAGGAGCTGGCTGTCCCCGGCCACGCCGATCTGCGAGAACATCTGCGGGGGAAGCGCCTGCATCCAGCGCACGAAATCGGCGACGGTAAATCGCCCGCCGCGGTAGGTGCCGAGCACCCGATCCGATCCGAACGCGCGGAACGGCGCCTCCGCCGCCTCCCGCATCGCCGCTGGAGCGCCCCCGCGCACGTCGATCCGCCACTCCTCCACCAGCTCGCCGAGGAACATCGTGTCCATCTGCTCGACCATGATGTCCTCGACTGCGATGCGATACTGGTCCCGCACCTCGTCCAGGGGAGGCCGCCGGATGACGTGGTATCCGAAGGGCGTCTCGGTGACCTCCGAGATCTCTCCAGGTTCCAGGGCGTACGCGACCCCCTCGAAGGCGGCAACCGTCTGCCCGCGCACGATCACCCCGAGGCTCCCCCCCCGCTCGCGCGCGCCCGGATCCTCGTTCTGCTCATTGGCCTCCTGCCAGGATCCCCCTCCCATCAGGTCCGTGCGGATCGCAACAGCGCGCTCCCGCGCTGCGGTCTTCTCCGGCGGGGACATAGTGGGAGTCGTGCGGATCAGGATGTGGTCGATGAGGCGTTGCTCACCGGCGACGTAGGCGCTGTCGAGAGCCACCGAATCCAGCCCCAGCCGCTGCTCGATCAGCTCCTCATGGTAGATATCCACTAGCTCCTGGTATACGGCGGGCCACATTCCCTGGAGGACGGCATCCCGCCCCAGCATCGAGTCGCCCGCGGCCACTCGCTCCGCGAACAGCGTGAACTCCACCCAACGATGAGCTGCCCTCTCGGCCAGGTCCCGATCGATGGGGAAACGGTCGACATCGGCGAGCCAACCCGCCAGCCGCACCACCTCCAACTGGTGCCCGTCCGCGTGGGCGGCCACATCCACGCTGCCGCTGAAGGCGTCTCCACACCCCGCCAGCGCCAGCGCGCACAGCGCGGCCAAGCCAATCGCAGTCTCGTTCCTCTTCATCACAGTCACTCCTCGCCGAAGGCGGCGGCCAGTGCCCGCGCAAGGCCAGGACCCATGGCCATCCCACCGAGGCGGCGTAGTCTCATTGCCAACGGCACCGTCTGCCGGACCTCGGCAGCGAACTGCACATCCTCGAGGGCGGCGTTCAGCCGCAGCAGTCTTGGTGCCGCATCCACCCGAAACTTGATCCGCGCGTCGTCGCCTCGTACCAGGATCGACTGCACTCCCAGCCGGGCACCGAGCGCGCGGAGTTCCGTGGCGACCAACAGGCGATCCCCCTCGGGCGGTAGCGGCCCAAAGCGGTCGCGCAGCTCCTCACGTATCGCCGCAATCTCGCCCACATCCTCGGCCCGCGCCAGGCGGCGGTAGATGTCGAGCTTAGCATCCTCATCTGGTATGTACGCATCGGGTAGGTGTGTGGGTCCATCCAGCGTCACGTCGGCCGGCGGCCGATCGGTGGGCGCCGTGTCCCCCTTCAGCGCCCGGACCGTCTCGCCGAGCCAGCGCAGGTAGAGATCCACGCCCACGGCGTGTGCGTGGCCGGACTGCTCGGCGCCCAGCAGGTTGCCGGCGCCCCGCAGCTCGAGGTCCCGCAGCGCGATGCGGTAGCCCGACCCCAGCTCAGTGTGGTGCTCCAGCACCTTGAGGCGCCGCTCCGCCTCCTCATCGACGACGTCCGGGATCACGAGATAGCAGAACGCTCGTCGATGCCCGCGCCCCACGCGGCCCCGCAGCTGATACAGTTGCGCCAGACCGAACTGGTGGGCGTTGTGCACTATCATGGTGTTGGCGTTCGGAACGTCGAGCCCCGACTCCACGATCATGGTGGAGACCAGCACGTCCACCTCTCCCGCCACGAACCGTCGCATGACCTGGTCGAGCTCCCGCTCTCGCATCTTGCCGTGCGCGACGCCCACCCGGCCCCGGGGCGCGAGGCGCTCTACCCGGGCGGCCACGGCATCGATCGTCTCGATCCGGTTGTGCACGAAGAACACCTGCCCGCCCCGGTCCAGCTCCCGGGCCATGGCCTCGGCCAGGAGCTCGTCGTCCCAGGGCTCGATGAAAGTGAGCACCGGCGAGCGGTCCCGAGGGGGCGTGGCAATCATGGTCAGGTCGCGCAGGCCCGCGAGCGCAAGGTGCAGCGTCCGGGGTATCGGCGTCGCAGTGAGGGTGAGGATGTCCACCTCGAGCCGCAGCGCCTTGAGTCGCTCCTTGTGCCGCACGCCGAAGCGATGCTCCTCATCCACCACCAGGAGGCCGAGATCGTGGAATGTCACGTCCTTCGAGAGCAGGCGATGCGTGCCGATCACGACATCCAGGGCGCCGGCCGTGAGCCGCCCGACCGCGGCCCGCTGCTCCTTGGAGGTGCGAAAGCGCGAGAGCACCTCCACCGTGACGGGGAAGTCGGCCAGGCGCTCGGCGAACGTCCGCCCGTGCTGCTCGGCCAGAATGGTCGTGGGGACCAGGACCGCGGCCTGCTTCCCGGCCTGCACCGCCTTGAACGCCGCTCGGACCGCGATCTCCGTCTTCCCATACCCCACGTCGCCCACGATCAGTCGATCCATGGGCTGCGATCGCTCCATGTCGTCCTTGGTCTCCTCGGTGGCCGTCCTCTGATCCGGCGTGTCCTCGTACAGGAACGACGACTCCAGCTCACGCTGCCACCGGGTATCCGGTGGGAAGGCGAAGCCCTCGGCTACCGTCCGGCGCGCGTAGAGCTCCAGCAGCTCCGCCGCCATTTGCCGGATCGCGGCCTCGGTGTTGGCACGCTGGCGCCGCCAGCGCCTGCCCCCCAACCGATGCAACTTGGGGACCGCACGGTCTTCGCCGTCAGCCACCGAGCGGTACGGCTCCAGCTGATCCAGTCGGTAGAGTGGTACGTTCAGCCGGTCGCCGCCCTCGTACTCTAGAACGGCCACCTCCATGGTCGCGCCTTCACCCACCGTGATCGTCTCGATGCCGCGGTACAGCCCGATCCCGTGCTCGAGGTGCACCACGAAATCGCCGGGAGTGAGAGCGCCGGCGGTGGCGGCCGCCAGGGCCTGACGGTAGCGGCGCGCGCGGCGAATGCGGCGCGCGCGGCGGAAGACCTCGTGGTCGGTGAGCACCGTCAGATCCGGCATGGCGAACCCGCCGCCGAGGGAGCCGAGGGCGAGCGTGAGGGTGGCGGGCAGCGGTGCCGCGCCCCCCGACCCATCATCCCCCAGCAGCTCCTCCAGGCGCTCGAGCTGGCCTTCGTTGTCACACAGGATGAGGGTCGGACCACTGCGCGCGACCTGGGCGAGCCGTCCCACGCGACGATCGATGGACGGCGCGGGCTCCAGGCAGAAGTCGTGGTCGGTGGGCTCCCGCCCCAACTCGAGCTTGGCAAACCCCTCCCAGGACACGCTCCACCGATCGGGCGCCACGAGGATGGCCTCGCGGCCGGGGACTTCCTCACCGCGCCGACGCGCCACATCGATGTGATGCGCGGCCTCGCCCCACACCCGCTCAACCTCGCGCCGCTCCACCGCGGGATCGATCACCAGCAGGGTATCGGCAGGCAGCAGGTCGAGCAGGGACTGGCGCGCCTCGCCGTCTCCATCCGGCGCCGGTGCGTCTTCCTCCTCCGTCGAGCCGGCACTCACTGGCAAGATCGTCACCGCGTCGACCTCGGTGTCCGAGCGCTGCGTGTCGAGATCGAAGCTCCGGATGGAGGCCAGCTCGTCGCCCCACCACTCGATCCGCGTAGGCGCGGCCATGCCGTAGCCGTACACGTCGACGAGCCCGCCCCGCACGGCGAACTGCGCGACGTCCAGCACCGATGGGCGACGCTCATAGCCCATAGCCTCCAGCCGGTCCAACAGCGCGGAGAGCTCGAGCGTAGCCTGCCGGCGCACCTCGAGCCGGTGCGCCGCCACGGCCCTCGGCATCCGGGTGAGCTCGGCGGTGGCCGGCAGCGTCGTGATTACCGCGCGAACCCGGCCTGCCAGCACCGCATGAATGGTCTCCACCCGCTCGCCGGCGATCTCGAAGTGCGGCTCCTCCTCCCCCAGTGCCTCACGCTGGGGATAGAGCTGCACGGACTCCCCCAGGAGAACCTCCAGGTCGGCAAGCCAGCGCTCGGCTGCCACCGGGTCCGGGGCGACCACCAGGAACACGCGCTGCGGGTGGTCCCTGGCAAGTGCTGCCACGCACACGGCGCCGCTGGAGCCGGGAAGCCCACCTACGCCGAGTCGCCCCCCGCGCCCCGGCACGGCGTCGCGCAGCGCGCGGTAGCGCGGCAGCCCTCGGAAGACCTCCACCAGGCGGGGCAGCACTATGTGCCCCGTTTGGCGCCGCCGGCGCTCGCCAGGCCGAGCTCGGCGAGGGCAGCAACGATGGCCGCCGCGAGCAACAGCCCCGTCACGTCCGCGCGCCGTTCCCCTTCGAACAGCTCGCGGTCCATCCCCCGATCGCTCAGCAGACGCGCCTGGTCTCCCAGGGTCGCCCGCACCGATCTGGCCGTGGCCGTCTCGAGCCTGGACTCGCGGCGGTCGTGGTTCACCTCGAGGGCGCCCACGGTGTCTCCCCGGGGGCCGCGCAGGAAGTAGACCCCCGGCGCCCGGGGCGCCGGCAGACGCCCGTCGCTGGGGACTGTGACCTCGCCCGCGGGGAGCAGTACCGCTCGGGCGGCAGCGGGGAGCCGCGCGGTGGCGCCCGGCGCCGCCCGCACGATCCACGACTCCCGGGCGGCAACCTGATTGACCAGCACGTCGAGAAACGGGATGAACGCCGCCCGCACCGGCAACGTGGTCCAGGCTTCCTCCATGCGGCTGGCGACGATCACCTGATCGCCGGCGCGGACCAGCCACGGCTCGCCGGCGGCCCGCACCAGAACGGCGCCGTCGCCCAGCAGCCGATGACGGCGGTAGACGGCGGCGCCGGAGGCCGGCTCAACCTCACCGGTGAGGGACCATTCCCCCTGGACGATCTCACCCACCCGCCACGCCACACCCCGCACGGCCAGCGCTCGGTTAACGGCGCCCACCAGCGACGGGTCCGCCGGAGGGAACAGGATCGTGATCCCGGTAGTGGGGCGGTCGGCGAGCGACACCTCGTCTCCCCGCCGCACGCGGCCGCCCTCCTGCAGCACGTCCAGCGCGTCCTCGACAAACCGTCCCACCTCCCCGACGGTGCGCACCGCAGCGGGCTCGACGATCCGCAGCGCCAGCCACCAGCTGTCGTCCGCGCGCAGCTCATCCGGATCCAGCTCCACGCGGGCGGCCAGCCAGCCCCTGAGCGGCACCGTCGCCGCCAGCGTCACAACGTCACCGGCTCCCGCCACCGCTCCGGCCAAGTCGCGACCTTCCGTGGCCAGCCGGAGGGCTGCCGGCTCGGTGAAAGAGCCGCCGAGGCGGACCACCACCTCTCCCGCGGGCGCCCAGAGCACAGGCTCCACATACGCCGAGTCGATGCCCCGGTTGTCCGGTACCTCGGGTGGCTGCCAGACCAGCACCCGTACGGCGACGGCCTCGCCAGCCGAGAGGGCACTGGCCTGCAGGTCGCTGAGCAGCACCACCTCCCGCGCCGGCAGCGCCTCGTCCCGGAGCACACGGGCCGCCACCCGGACGGCTTCGGTCACATCCAGCCGCACCGGCCACGGCGTGAGGCTGTCCAACGTCTCCAGTGCCTCGGCCCGGCCGACGCGCCGTGGGAGGCCGTCGCCGAGGACCAACCAGAGCCGGTCGCCGGACTCTACCCGGCGCATCACCTCCCGCGCGCGATCCACCAGGACGTCGAGCACCCGCCGTCCCCGCACCACCGCCCCCGCGGAGAGCGAGTTGTCCACGACGAGGGCCACGGCGGTTGCCGGGTGCCCCGTACCGGAGGCTACCCGGGCCACAGGACGCGCGGCTGCAAGGACCACGAACAGAATGACCGCCATGCGCAGGATCAGGAGGAGCAGGTTGCGCAGCTTGAGGCGGCGGCTGTGCTCCCGCTCCGTGGCGGTGAGGTAGCGTACCGCGGGAAACATCACGGTTGGCGGAAGCCGCCGGCCCAGGAGGTGCAGCAGCGGCGGAATGGCCACGGCGACGAGGCCGAGGAGCGCGAGCGGTTGGAGGAAGCCGATCACCCGAGGCGGGAACGACTGGCGGCGGCGCGCCGCAGCACGTAGCCGAAGGGCGTGTCCGTGAGCACGTGATGGTAGTCGATACCACCCCCACGGCAAGCGGCGCGCCACTCCCCGATGGTGCGCCGCACCGTGGCCTCATAGACGGCCCGAAGCTCACGGGGGCGGGCAACCATGGCGCCGCCGGTCTCGGGATCCTCGAATCGCGCCTCGGGAGGCCCCTCCAGCGAGAGCTCCGCGGGATCCATGATGTGGAACACGATGACCTGGTGCCCCCGGTGGCGCAGGTACTGGAGCGCCAGCAGCGCGAGGTCCCGCTCCAGCAATAGGTCCGACACGAAGAGCACCAGACCGCGCCGGCGCAGCAGATCGGTGACCCGGCGCAGCGCCGGCTCGGCCACGGTCCCCTGTCCCGCGTCGAGCGCGACCAAGGCCGCCAGCAGCTGCCACCAGTGCCGGTGCCGGGCCCTGGCCCGCACCACCGTCCTCACCCGTTCGTCGAACCCGATGAGGCCCGTGGCATCCCGCTGGCGCAGCAACACCAGCGAGAGGGCCGCCACCAGTCGCTTGGCGTACTCCAGCTTGGTGAGTCGGCGCTCGTCACCCGTCCAGTCCATGGACCGGCTCGCATCGAGCACGATCATGGAGCGCAGGTTGGTCTCTTCCTCGTACTGCTTGACGAACAGCCGGTCGGCGCGCCCCAGGATCTTCCAGTCCAGGTAGCGGAGCTCGTCTCCCGGCTGATACGGCCGGTGCTCGGCGAACTCCACCGAGAAGCCCCGGAAGGGGGAGCGGTGCATCCCGGCGAGGAAACCCTCCACCACTCCTCGGGCCACGAGCTCGATCCCCCCGAGCTGGGCCACCTCGTACGGATTCAGCAGGTCTAGGCGACGAGTGGACACGAGAGACGCCATTGCTCTGGATCGTACCCGGCGATCCCCCGCCGGTCAAACCGCCGGTTTGCTGTCACCCACAGGGGACGCTCGGCCCGATCGAGCTCTCGGGGTTGAACATCTAACTGGTTGTCATACAAACACTTACAAGCAATTCCGACCATGGCACAGCCCATGCGGTTCTATAAGGTAGAGCACTGGGAGGTATCGATGCCCCACATCGCGGTGGCAGCATTCCTCGCCCTGGCGGGTGCCGCCGGAGATCCCCCGCAGGCGGCTGCACCCGGCGCACGGTCCGCGTTGAGCGCTCCACCCTTCATCGCGCTGTGGACCGACGACCGCGACTTCTACCGCAAGGGCGACCGGGTGGAGGCGGGATTCCGCTCCGTTACCGACGGCTACGTCACCGTATTCCGCGTCGACACCGACGGCCGGTTGGAGATCCTCTTCCCGCAGGTGCCCGGCCAGGACAACTACGTCCGGGGCGGTAGTCTGCTCACGCTGGACGAGCTCCGGGGCCGCAGCGGCCAGGGCGCCTTCGTGGTGGATGACTACCCCGGTGTGGGATACCTGTTCGCCGTGGTGAGCCTGGATCGATTCGCATACGGTGAGTGGGTGCGCCACGGCCGGTGGGACTACAGCGCGGTGCGAGGGGCGGGTCGCGTCAGACGTGATCCGTACGTCGTCCTCACCGAGTTGGTGGAGTACCTGCTGCCACCCGGGTACGGCGCCTACGCCTACGACATCGTGCCGTATCTCGTGGCGCACCGCCCGCCCCTGTACAACCCGTACCGCGACTGGTGCGCCACCTTCCGCACGGCGGCCTACGACTTCGGCGCGCTGGAGGGCGGCTACTACTACCCCACCACAACCTACCCGGTGGCCTACCCGGTCGCCGTCTACCTGCCGGCCCACTACGGTCGCACTGCGGCGGCGCCCCGCGGGACCCGCTCCCCGGCGGCGCGGCGGCCGGCGCCAGGATTCGCGGGCCGGGATCCGCGGGACGTGCGACGCACGCCTGCTCCTGGTCGGTCACCCGGGATCGCCGGGGACCCCAGGCGCCCACCGGATCGGCGCGGTGCAGCGCGGCCCGCCGACCTGCCCACCCGGGTAGCCGGACGACCCGCGGCGCCGACCAACGGGCGCGGTGCGCCGAGACGCGCTCCCCGCCGCACGACGGTGGCACGCGGGTACCACTAGATCCCGCTTCCCCCAACCCCGCAGCGCCCTGCCGCGGCACCTCGCGGTTGGGCGGGGTAGTATGGTACGTTCTCCCGGGGTCCGACGACATCAGAACCAAGGAGCCATACCGGAATGCGAATCACGCTCTTCGCGGCGGTGGCGCTACTCGCGCCCGGTGCACTGCTCGCCCAGTCCAGTGAATCGGTCGATGCGGCCGTCAACTCCATCACGCCCGAGGACGTCGCCCATCGCATCGGCGTCATCGCCCACGACTCCATGCGAGGCCGCACCACACCCAGTCCGGAGCTGGACGAGGTTGCCCAGTACATCGCCGACGAGTTCCGGCGCTTCGGCCTCGCCCCGGGGGGCCACGACGGCGGCTTCATCCAGCGCTACCCCCTGCGCTGGATGCAGGTGGACTCTGCTGCCTCGTTGGTCGCGGTGGAGGACGGTCCCACGTGGCGCCTCGGTACGGACGTCGCGCGGTTCGACGGATCGACCACGGCGGAAGGGATGACGAGCTCGGTAGTCGTCCTGGCGGGAACCGAGGGGGGGCCGGACGCCGTCCAGCAGCAGCCACTGGAGGGCGCCATCGTCATCTGGGTGGTGCCCGCGTCGGGCATCGGACGCGAGTTCTACCGCATGCTGTCGACGGCGGCGAGCATGGACCCCGCCGCGCTGATCCTGGTCACGAACCAGTCGGGACCCCGCTGGCGCGCGCGACTGCGCCGCGGCTTCGGCACCGAGCTCCGACTGGGCTGGAGCCAGGAGAGCGGGCCGCCGATGCTGATGGTCAAGGACGAGACCATCGCACCCACGCTCGGGCACCACGGCTTCGACCTCGCGGCTGCACGTACCGAGAGCGGTACGGCGCTTGACGCCACGGCCCTCGAGACGATGCGTCTCACCGTGAAGCTCCCGGAGCGGGTGGTGGAGGAGCTCTGGGCACCCAATACAGTGGGCATTCTGGAGGGGAGCGATCCCGCCATCAAAGACGAGTACATCGTGTTCAGCGCCCACATGGATCACGTGGGTCAGAGCGGGCAGCAGGGCGCCGCCTGCAGCCCGGTGGAGGGAGACGACATCTGCAACGGCGCCGACGACGACGCCTCGGGCACCATCGCGGTGGTGGAGCTGGCGGAGGCCTTTGCCCGGCTGGAGCCGCGGCCCAAGCGCTCGATGATCTTCGTCACCGTGAGCGGCGAGGAGAAAGGCATGTGGGGCAGCGACTACTTCACCTCGCATCCGCCCGTGCCCATCGAGCAGATGGTGGCCAACCTGAACGCCGACATGGTGGGCCGGAACTGGACCGACACGATCGCGGCCATCGGCCTGCACCACTCCGACCTCGGCACCACCCTGTTCCGGGTGGCGGGTGAGCACCCCGAGCTCAACATGACCCCGGTGGACGACCAGTGGCCGGAGGAGAATTTCTACCGTCGCTCGGACCACTACAACTTCGCGGAGAAGGGCGTGCCGATCCTGTTCTTCTTCAACGGCACGCACCCGGACTACCACCGTCCCAGCGACGAACCCGAGAAGATCGACGCGGAGAAGGAGTCCCGCATAGCGAAGCTCATGTTCTACCTGGGGCTCGAGATCGCCAACGCGCCGGAGCGGCCGCGGTGGGATCCCGAGAGCTACGCGGAGATAGTCAGGCCGGGGGGCACGGAGTAGTCCAGGGAAGGGGGAAGGGTCCACCCTTCTCCCTTCGCGCTTCGCGCTTCGCCCCTCGCCGACCCCCTTAACCCTTCCCGGAGGGGCTAGTATCCCAGCGCCGCCCCATCCCTGCGAGGGTCCGCGGCGCCAATCAACGTGCCGTCGTCCAACGCCACCACGATGTGCAGCCCACCGAAGTAGCGATCATAGGGTAGCAGCACTTCGACGTCGTACCCCCGGTCCCGCAGCGGCGCCACGGCCTCGGCGGTGAAGCCCACCTCGAGGCGCACCACCGGCTCGTCGGTGAAGGGATACACCCGCGGCATGTGGACCACCGTCCAGGGGTCCAGCCCGTAGTCCAGCGCGTAGACGATGGCCTGGATGATCGCGGGTGCGATCCGCCCGCCGCCGGGGGAGCCCACCACCATCTTCACCCGGCCGTCGTGGAGCACCAGGGTGGGCGTCGTCTGAGTCCGGGGCGTCCGGTACGGTCCGCGATGGTTGGCCCAGGGTCCGCCGAAGTTTTCGTTCGCGTCGTTGAAGAAGGCCCCCGCCGCGTAGGCTCCGTACCCGAAGTAGGCACCGAGAGTGAACGTCAGAGACACGGCATTCCCGGCTCCGTCCATCACCGAGAGGTGCGTCGTCTCCCCCTCTTCCGCCGCTCCGCCGTCTAGGCGCCGCGGCTCTTCCTCGGGCCGCGGATGCGCCGTCGGCGGGAAGTGATCCACCGCCCGGCAGGCCGCCACCCCCGGCCCATGCTCCTCGTCCCAGGGATCACCTGGCGCCAGAGAGTCGGGCACCTGCCGCAGCGCCATCAGCGCCGAGCGCTCCACTGCGTATGCGGGGCTTGCGAGCCCCACGGCGGGCACGCCGGCGTCCCTCGGGTCGCCGATCCACCCCCCGGCATCGGCGCGGGCGATGCGGATCGCGTCCACCAGAGTGCCCAGCGCCACCGGATCCCGGGTCGGCGGTCCGAGGGCTGAGAAGTCCTCCGACGCCAGGAGGTTGAGCGCCTCGAGCACCTGAACGCCGGCCAGCGGCGGCGGCGCCGTGAGCACGAGGTGGCCGCGGTACGTTCCGCACAGCGGCCGCCGCCAGCGCGCCTCGTAGCCGGAGAGATCCCCCAGGGTGATGCTGTTGCCCCCGGCTCGGAGCGTCCCGACCACCGCTTCGGCCACCGGGCCCCGGTAGAACCCGTCACGCCCGAGTTGGGCAATGCGCTCCAGGGTCGCCGCCAGCCCCTGCTGCACCAGGCGGTCCCCCGCCTGCAGCGCCTCTCCCTCGGGGTAGAACAGCGCCGCCGCCCCCGGGCTGTGGCTGAGCTTGGCACGGCTCTCGCCGATCACCTGGGCCAGGAACGGTCGCACCACGAAGCCGTCCCGGGCCAACCGAATGGCCGGCTGCATCACCTGCTCCCGGGACAGCCGGCCGAACCGCTCGTGGGCGGCCAGCAGCCCGGCCACGGTCCCGGGGACCGCCGCCCACTGCTCCGGCGTGACGAGTGAGTCGCCGACCTCTTCGGCCGCCAAGTCGTCCAACGCGTAGTCGGGCTCGCCCCCCACAGAGGCGTAGAAGTCGACGTGCCAGGCCTCCCGCGTCCCGGCCATCCACAGCGTCAGCGCGCCGCCGCCGCCGACCCCCGCCATCATCGGCTCCAGCACCCCCAGGGCGAAAGCGGTGGCCACTGCGGCATCCACCGCGTTCCCCCCGGCCTGCAGCATCGCCACACCGGCCTCAGCGGCCTGCGGGTGCGCGGCAGCGACCACCCCACCCCGAGCCACGACCCGCTGCTCGGGCCGGGGCACCGTCTGGGCGTGGACCTCGAATGCAACGCAGGCCCACAGCATCACGGCACGGAGGGCACCGGTCACGTGACAGGGGAGACGACGGTTCGGGAGCAGATCACTCGCGCTCATGATGCCTGCCGACACAGTGGGGGTGCGATCGATTCGGGCAGCGCAAACATAGGCCGCGGGGGCGGCCGCGGCGAGAAGAGGGAGAACGCCCCCCCGCCGGTTATATTCTCCCCGATGCGCCAGGACCATATCCGCAACTTCTGCATCGTCGCGCACATCGACCACGGCAAGTCGACGCTGGCCGACCGCCTCATCGAGGCCACCGGCACGCTCGAGAAGCGTCAGATGCGCGCCCAGGTGCTGGACACGATGGACCTGGAGCGCGAGCGCGGGATCACCATCAAGCTGAACGCGGTCCGCATGCGGCACCGCACGGACGGCGGCGACGCCTACGAGCTCAACCTGATCGACACCCCGGGCCACGTGGATTTCACCTACGAGGTCTCCCGCTCCCTCAACGCATGCGAGGGCGCGATCCTGGTCGTGGACGCGAGCCAGGGCGTGCAGGCCCAGACGGTGAGCAACCTGCTACTGGCCCTGGACGCGAACCTCGAGATCATCCCGGTGCTCAACAAGATCGATCTCCCCGCCGCCGAGCCCGAGCGGCGGGCCCGGGAACTGGCCGAGCTCATGGGAACCGACGCGGAAGGGATCCTGCGAATCTCGGCCAAGGAGGGCGGGGGCGTCGACGTGCTCCTGGATGCCATCGTCCGCCGGATCCCGCCGCCGTCGGGGGACCCGGAGGCGCCCCTGCGGGCGCTCATCTTCGATTCGTACTACGACCGCTACCGCGGGGCGATCCCCAGCATCCGCGTCGTGGATGGCCGGGTCGTGCCGGGCATGGAGATCGCGTTCGGCTCCCATGTGGCTGATCACTACGAGGTGGCCGAGGTCGGCTACCTCCAGCTGGACCGACACCGCACCGAGTCGCTGGACGCCGGCGAGGTCGGGTACGTCGTGGCAAACATCCGCGGCGTGACGGAGACCCGCGTGGGAGACACGGTGATGGATGCGAGCCGCCCGGCGGCGGAGATGCTCCCGGGGTATCGGGAGATCCACTCGATGGTGTTCGCCGGCCTCTACCCCACCGACGCGAACAAGTACGAGGAGCTGCGCGACGCACTGGAGAAGCTGCAACTCAACGACGCGTCGCTGCACTACGAGCCGGAGACGTCCGTGGCCCTGGGGTTCGGCTTCCGCTGCGGGTTTCTAGGCTTGCTCCACATGGACATAGTGCGGGAACGCCTCGAGCGGGAGTTCGACCTGGATCTGATCACCACCGTACCCAACGTCGAGTACCACGTGCACTTCACCGACGGCGGGATGGAGGTGATCGAGAACCCCTCCAAGATGCCCACCGGCTCCGAGGTCGACCGGGTGGAGGAACCGTACATCAAGGCCCGGACCACCACCCCGACCGACTACATCGGCGCCATCATGCAGCTGGGACAGGAGCGCCGTGGCGAGTACCTCGGCATGCGGTACCTCGACCCGACGCGGGTCGAGCTCGACTGGGAGTTTCCCCTGGCCGAGATCATCCTGGATTTCTACGACCGGCTGAAGACGGTGACCCGGGGCTACGGGACGATGGATTACGAGCTCTCCGGGTACCGCCGCAACCAGCTGGTGAAGCTGGACATGCTCATCAACGGTGATCCGGTAGATGCCTTCAGCGTAGTGATCCACAAGGACGAGGCCTACGGCTGGGGCCGCAAGGTGGCGAAGAAGCTGAAGGAGCTCATCCCGCGGCAACTCTTCGAGGTTGTGATCCAGGCCTCCATCGGCACCCGGGTGATCGCCCGCGAGACGATCCGGCCGCTGCGGAAGAACGTCACCGCCAAGTGTTACGGCGGTGACGTGACACGAAAGCGCAAGCTGCTGGAGAAGCAGAGAGAAGGAAAGAAACGCATGAAGCAGGTGGGGGCCGTAGAGATACCGCAAGAGGCGTTTCTCGCGGTCCTCCAGGTGGAGTAGCGCAATGACGACTCGCATGATCGTGGGCGTAGACATTGGCGGAACCAACATCGTGGTGGGGACGGTCCCCGAGGACGGGAGCGCGCTCTACGGCAAGACGAGGGAACGGACGCTGGTGTCGGACGGGCCCGACGCCGTAGTGGCCCAGGTCAAGACGATGGTGGAGCGGTCGCTGGAAGTGTCCGCGGCGACACTGGCGCGGGACGACATCGAGGTGGTCGGCGTGGGTATCGGCTCGCCCGGTCCGCTGGACACCAAGCACGGGGTCGTGCTGCTCACCCCCAACCTGGGCTGGCGCGACTTCCCCCTGCGGGACCGCGTGAGCGAAGCCGTGGAGCTCCCGGCTACGCTGGACAACGATGCGAACTGCGCAATCTTCGGCGAGTGGTGGCGCGGCGCCGCGCGGGGCGCCAACGTCGTCGTCGGACTCACCATCGGGACGGGGATCGGGGGCGGCATCATCGTTGACGGGGAGATCTTCCACGGGGCCAACGACTACGCCGGCGAGTGTGGCCACATGAGCATCGACTCCACAGGACGCAGGTGCCGTTGCGGCAACTACGGTTGCCTCGAGGCCTATGCCTCCGGCACGGCCATCGCGGAGCGGGCGGTGGAGGGCATCGAGGGCGCCGACACGCGGCTGCCCGAGCTCGTGAACGGCGATCTCGGCTCCATCACGGCGCAGGTGGTCTACGACGCGGCGCTCGAGGGGGACGATTACGCCCTGGAGGTCATCAGGGACACCGCCCGCTTGCTAGGCACCGGAGTCGCCAACCTCATCAACATCTTCAATCCGGAGATCGTGGTGATCTCCGGCGGCGTCACCGCCGCCGGCGAGCGGCTGTTCCGCCCCCTGAAGAAGGAAGTGGCGCTGCGAGCCTTCAAGCCGGCCGTGGAAGCCTGCCGCATCGTGCCGGGGGAGCTCCCGGGTACGGCCGGCGTGTTCGGCGCCGTGGCCGCGTTCAAGGCGCAGACGTGGGGAGCGGCGTGAAGCGTCTCGGGGTGTTAGGGACGATGGTGTGGGACACGATTCACCGTGACACGGAGCCCGACCCAGTGGAGGAATGGGGCGGGATCGCCTACGCCCTCGCCGCGTTGGAAGCGAACCTGCCGCCGGATTGGGAGCTGGTCCCCCTCATCAAGGTGGGCCGCGACCTCGCCCCGCAGGCCAACCGCTTCCTCGAGTCCCTCACGCGGCGCTCTTCGGCGGCGCGGTTCATCGAGGTGCCCGAGCCCAACAACCGGGTGACGCTGCGTTACGAGGCGCTGGAGCGGACGGCGGAGCAGCTGAGCGGCGGGGTTCCGGCCTGGCAGTGGCCCGAGCTGGGGCCGATGGTGCGCGACCTCGATGCGCTGTACGTCAACTTCATCTCGGGATTCGAGGCGTCGCTCGAGACCGTCCGGCAACTACGGCACGGGTTCGGCGGAGCGATCTACGCCGACCTGCACAGCCTGTTTCTCGGCGTCGCCAGGGAGGGCCTCAGGGTGCCGCAGCCGCTGGGGGATGTCGCGGAGTGGTTTGCCTGCTTCGACGTGGTGCAGCTGAACGAGGACGAGCTGCGCCTCATCGGTCGGGATCCATTAGAGGTCGCCGCCACGGCGTTCCAAAACGGGGTGCACCTTCTCGTGGTGACCCTCGCCGACCAGGGCGCGGTCTACTTTGCGGTTCCCACCTTCGAGTTCCTGCGAGGCACGAACGCCCCCGGGACCGGGCGGCCCATCCGCACGGCCCGCATCGAGGCGAAGCGGGTGGAGGCCCGGGACCCCACGGGGTGTGGCGACGTGTTCGGGGGGGCACTGGTGGCGCAGCTAGTGCGTGGCGCGCAGGTTGAGGACGCAATCCGGGCGGCGAACACGGCGGCAGCGCGGAACGTGCAGTACCGGGGTGCCACCAACCTCCACTATCACCTGCGCGGGGAGATCGTGCCGCAATGACCCGAGTGGTCGAAGTCCCCCAGCAGTTCGACGATCGCTCGTTCGACCAATTCGCCAGGGCCGTCGACGATCCGGCTGACCGCCGTCTGCTGTTCGATGCCCACGCCACCCAGTGGGCCTCGCCCTACGGCCTGATCGGCCTGCTGGCCGCCGGGCAGGCGGCAGCGGAGCGGGGACCGGAGCGTCCCCTCCTGACGATTCCCGCAGACCGGGATGTGGCCCACTACTGGGGCCGCGCCGGCTTCTTCGAGTACGCCACCGAGTGGTTCGAGATGCACGGCAAGGTCCCCCGGATCCCGGCCGCGCACTCCTCCGACGTACTGCTGGAGATCACGCCCGTTCGGGGCACCGATGACGTTCACAGCGTGGTGGGCGTCATCCAGGAGCGCTCCGCGGCGATGCTCTCGGGGGAGCTCGGGCTCGAAGCTGCGGCCACGATGGGATTCGCTATGGCGCTTTCGGAGGCGTGTCAGAATATTGTGGAGCACGCCGGCACGGCCGGTTGGGTTGCCGTGCAGGCCTATCACTGGCGGCGGCGACTCGGACGCCGTGTCGTGGTCATCGCGGTGGCCGACGCGGGGGTCGGGTTCCGGCGCTCTCTCGAGGCCACACAAGCGGGCCGGTTCGGCGACCGCTGGGGCGACGCCACGGCTCTGGAGGCGGCACTGTTCCAGGGCGCGAGCCGGTTTCGGGACCCGGGCCGAGGACAGGGATTGGGCGGAATCGCGCGGTACGTAAACCGGTGGGAGGGTAAGTTGAGCGTGCGGAGCGGTACCGCCCGGATCGCCATCGTGCCGACGTGGGACGACGAGAAGCCGCTTACCGAAGGACTCCCTGCCTTTCCAGGCAGTCAGGTGCTCATGATCATCCCAGCGCAGCAGGCCGAGTGAGAGGTATGCGAATCGACCTGAAGCTCATCCTCCAACGCGCCGTTTCGGGGCTCTACGGCGACCTCGTGACCCGTCCTACCGGCAAGGCCGTGCGGGACGGCGTCGAAGAAGCCCTGGCCGATCTGGACGGCGAGCAGACGGCAGTCATCGATTTCAGCGCGGTCAGGTGTCTCGATTTCTCCTGCGCCGACGAGATCGTGGGGAAGCTGCTGCTGCACCATGGGCGGGCCCGCTACTTCCTGCTGCACGGGGTGACCGTCGCCCACTGCGATGCCATCGAGCACGTGCTCGGGCGGCACCGCCTGGCGGTGGTGGCGCGGGACCGGGACGGCACGCTCAGAGTCCTGGGGCCCGTGGACGACACCGCCCGGCGCGCCTTCTCCGCGCTCACCGACGGCGGGCCCGCCGGACCGGAGGAGATCGCCATCCAACTCGCCCTGCCGCCGGACGCGGCGCGGGAAGCCCTCGAGGAGCTGCGCCTGCAGCGGCTCGTGCAGCAGTCGGCGGACCGCTACGTCCCCCTGACGGCCTGATGTCGCAGGCGAACGGCGGTTTCTCGACCCGGGCGATTCACGGTCCGCCCCAGCAGCGCCCCGAGCGGTCACCGGTCTCAACGCCGATCTACCAGAGCAGCACCTTCGTTCATCCCGTCGGCTCCAGCGACGAGGTGCTGTACACCCGATACGGCAACAACCCCAACCAGGTACGGCTCGCCGAGAAGCTGGCGGCCCTGGAGGGCGCCGAGCACGCGATCTTCCTGGCGAGCGGGATGGGGGCCACCGCTCTGGCCCACTTGGCCATGCTCCGCCCGGGGGATCACTTCCTGGCCAGCACGTGGATCTACGGCGGCACCCGACGCCTGTTCGTCGAGGAGTTCGGCAAGCTGGGGATCGAGGTGTCGTTCGTGACGCCGGACAACCAGCGAAACTGGCGCCACGACGTGCGCAAGACGACCCGGGGGATCTTCTTGGAGACCCCCACCAATCCCCTGCTGCGGGTAATGGACCTCCAACCCCTCGCACACTTCTGCCGCGAGGCGGGGATGGCCCTCATCGTGGACTCGACGTTCGCCACGCCGTTGAACTTCCGGCCGCTGGAGCACGGGGCCGACCTGGTCATCCACAGCGCCACGAAGTACCTGAACGGACACGACGACGTCATCGGTGGGGTCGTAGCCGCCAGCGAGCCAGTGGTCGAGGAGGTGCGGCAGCTGATGCAGGTGTGGGGCCAGGCGCCGGACCCCCACGCCACCTGGCTCGTGGAGCGCGGGGTCAAGACGCTGGCGGTGCGGATGGAGCGGCACAACGCCAACGGGCTGGCCTTCGCACAGTGGGCCGAGGCCCACCCCGCGGTGAGCGCGGTACACTACCCGGGACTCCCCAGCCATCCCGATCACGAGATCGCCACCCGCACCATGGACGGCTTCGGCGGCATGGTGGGGCTCACACTTGCGGGAGGGGCGGCGGCGGCGGAGGTGGTGCTACGCCGGCTGCGGCTGGCGACGCATGCGCCGAGCCTCGGTGGTGTCGAGACCCTCGTGTCGGAGCCGCGCTTCACCTCGCATGCCGGCCTCGACCCCGAAGAGCGCTCCGAGCAGGGTATTCCCGACGGGTTCATCCGGGTGAGTCTCGGCATCGAGGACGTAGCCGACATCATCGCCGACTTCGAGGAAGCCTTCAGCACACTGTAGCCGTGATCCGCTTCAACAAGGTCTTCAAGGCGTTCCCCAAGGGCTCCCTCGCACTGAAGGACGTTTCGTTCCACGTGGCCAAGGGGGAGTTCCTCTGCCTCACGGGACACTCGGGGGCGGGCAAGTCCACCGTGCTCCGGCTGGTCTACGCCGACGAGCTCCCCACATCCGGCACCGTCCGGGTCTCCGGGTTCTCCACGGCGGGCCTCAGGCGCCGGGACATCCCTCGGCTGCGGCGCCGGCTGGGCGTCGTGTTCCAGGACTTCCGCCTGCTCGAGGACCGCTCGGCCGAGGAGAACGTGGCCTTCGCGCTGGAGGTGACGGGGACACGCCGCAGCGTGATCGCCCCCAAGGTCATGCGTGTCCTGGCGCAGGTTGGGCTCGCCGCCAAGGCCCACTCCCATCCCCCAGAGCTGTCCGGGGGCGAGCAGCAGCGTGTCGCGATCGCCCGGGCGCTGGTGAATGACCCTCTGGTGCTCCTCGCCGACGAGCCCACGGGCAACCTCGACGAGCGCGCGACCCGCGGGGTGTTTCAGCTGCTGCGCGACATCAACGCGACGGGCACTGCCGTGGTGCTGGCCACGCACGACCTCGACCTGGTGCGGCAGACCAGCTACCGCACCATCGAGCTCCAGGATGGCGCCGTGGTGTACGACTCGGTAGAGGACGTGGACGACGACGAGGAGCTCGCCGAGTCATGAGGCTCACGGTCCGCGAAGCGGTACTCTCGTTCCGCCGGGCGCCGGTGCTCTCGGCGCTCGCCGTCACCACCATCGGGTTCGCGCTGTTCGTGCTCGGGCTGTTCAGCCTGGTGGCCCTCAATCTCCGGTCGACGCTCGGCGAGATCGAGGAGCGGGTCGAGATCGTCATGTACCTCACCCGCGGCACGCCCGTGGGCGTCATTACGGTAGCCATCGGAGACATCCAGGTCTTTCCAGAGGTCGAGTCGATCAACTACGTCAACGAGGACCAGGCCCTGGAGCGCGCTCGCCAGGAACTGGTGGAGTTCCAGGGCGTATTCGACGACCTCACCACGAACCCGCTGCCGGCCTCCCTCGAGATCCGCCTCAGGCCGGGCTTCCGCGACAGCCGCAACGTGCAGGCGGTAGCCGAGCGGCTCAGGGGGTTCCGCTTCGCGGAGGATGTGCGCTACGGGCGTGACTGGGTAGAGAAGCTGGACCGGCTGCGGGACATCGCCGGTGTCGTCGGGCTCGTAGTCGGCGCGGCGTTCGCCGCCGCGGCAGTGATGATCATCGGCACGACCATCCGCATGACCGTGCTGGCACGGAGCCGCGAGATCCACATCATGCGGCTCGTGGGCGCCACCGACGGGTTCATTCGCCGTCCCTTCCTGCTGGACGGTGCGCTGAAGGGCGCACTGGGAGGCCTCTTCGCCATCTTGCTGTGCTACGGGGCCTACTTCCTCGTGAGCACCGGGCTGTTCCAGGCCGGCTTCTTCACAGCCGGACAGGCCACGCTGATAGTGCTCCTGGGCATGGTGCTCGGCCTCGGCGCCAGCGCATTCAGCGTCGGGCGCCATCTCCCCGCAGTATGATTCCGCACCGCGCCGTCCCGCTGGCGCTCATGCTGTTCGTGACCGCCGGCTCGGAACTCGCAGCCCAGCGACCCGACATCGGCCGCCAGATCCGGGACAACCGTGATCGCCTCGAGTCCATCCGCCAGGAGCGAGCCACGCTGGAGAGCGAGTTGTCCCGGCTGCGCACCCGGGTGCACACCATCACCGGTGAGCTCGAGAACATCGAGCGCCAGAAGACTGTCACCTCCCGCATTGTCAACGAGCTGGACCGGCAGATCGTGACGATGAACGCGCAGCTCGACACGGTCACCCTGGACCTGCTGCTGGCACAGGACGCGCTGGCCGAAACGCGAGCCGTGCTGCAGACGCGCCTCGTGCAGATCTACAAGCGCGGGCCGCTGTGGATCTTCCAGGTGCTGCTGGCGGCCGAGAGCTTCGGGGATCTGGTCAGCCGATACAAGTACCTGTACCTGGTGAGCCGGCAAGACCGCGCCCTGGTGGGAGAGGTCGAGGAGCTGCGGGACCGGGTCGGGCAGCAGCGGGAGCATCTGATGGCCATCGGCGGGGAGCTCAGCATGCGCCGGAACGAGCGAGGACAGGAGCTGGACCGGTTCGTGACCCTGGAGCAGCGGCGCCAGCGGGCGTTGCGCGACACCCGGGCCTCGCAGCAGGCGGCCACCACCCGCCTCGACTCCCTGGCGCGGGACGAGGAGCGGCTCGTAGGCATCATCGCCGAGCTCGAGGAGGCCCGGCGCCGGGCGCTGGCCCGGGGCGCCCCTACCGACGCCACCGTCACGGAGGGGGACCTGGGCACGCTGGAGTGGCCCGCCGACGGGGACCTGCTGTACCGTTTCGGCGTCGCCCAGGGGCCGGACAACACCCGCGTCCGCCGCCAGGGAGTGGGCATCAGGGTACCCGTGGGCACGCCGGTGTACGCCGTGGCCGGCGGCGTGGTGCAGCTTGCCGGTCTCATGGGCACGTACGGCCCCAGCGTTCTGCTGGATCACGGCGGCGGCTACTACACGCTGTACCTCTACCTGTCCCGGTTCACGGTGCGGAACGGGGAGTGGGTGGAGGCCGGCGACGCCGTGGGCGAGTCCGGCGGCGAGGCATCGGACGTCGGCCCGCACGTCGAGTTCCAGATCCGCGGCCAGGGCGGCATCGCCCTCAACCCCGAGCTCTGGCTCAAGCGGCGGCGCCCGGGCCGCCAGTAATCCCACAGCCGGAACCGGTCCACCCCGCAGGACAGCTTGCCGCTACGTCGCCCCGGGCCTATCATACAAACGTATGTATGAGACCGTTGTAAGCGATCAACCCTCCTCGGACACAGCGAGGGCTCTCCTCGCCGCCGCTCTGGAGCTGTTCGCCGCCCACGGCTACCGCGGCGCCTCGGTGCGGGCCATAACCCGTCGCGCCGGGGCGAACCTCGGAGCGGTGACCTACCACTTCGGATCCAAGGAGGCCCTATACGGGACCGTCCTGGCCTCGGTGGCGCAGCCCTTCCGACACCACCTCCTCGCCACCGCGGCGCGGCCCGGAACTGCGCTGGACCGGATCGAGCGAATGGTCCGCGCCTTCTTCGACTACCTGAGGGACCATCCGGAGCTTCCCGGGCTCATGGTGCAGCACCTGGCCGGCTCGGACCCGTTTCCCGACGCCGCTCGTCGCGTGCTGGAGGGCAACCACCGCGTGATCTCCACCATCATCGCCGAAGGACAGGAGGACGGCTCGATTCGAGCCGGGGACCCCCGCCTCATGGCATTGAGCATCGTAGCGCAACCGGTCTGGCTCGCACTGGTGACGCGCCTGCTGCAGGAGGCGTTGGGTCTCGACCAACACGACCCCGAGACCAGGACCGCGCTGGTGGGCAGCGTGGTCCGCTTCGTCCGCGCCGGCCTCGCGGCACATCCCGAGCAGGCATCATGAGACAGAGATCGACTGGGGGACTCGCCCGCATGGGGGCCCTGGCGCTGTGGTGGGGTCTCGCATCCCCCGCCCAGGCGCAGGGGCCCGGCGCCGCAGACACCCTCCTCACCCTCGCCGCGGCCGTGGACCTGGCCCTGGAGTACTACCCCTCGGTCCGCGCAGCGCGGGCCGGCGAAACCGGGGCGGCCGCCCGCGCCGGCCAGGCAAGCGCCGCATGGTGGCCGTCGTTCACCGCCGACGGGTCCCTGGTCCGCTTCCAGAAGCAGATGCTGGTCTTCCCCATCCACGAGCTGTCACAGGACGCGTTCGTGTTCGACCGGACGCTCGTCCAGGGCGCACTCCAGCTCGGCTGGACCCTGTTCGACGGCTTCGGCCGCAGCGCCCGGGTGAAGGGCGCACGGGCCCACGAGCGGGCGGCCGAGGCACGAGTGGCGTCGGCGCAGATGGGGTTGATCAGCGAGGTGACGGTGGCGTACCTCGAGGTGCTGTCGGCCCGGGGAACACTGGACGCGCAATTGCAGAGCCTTGCAGCGCTCGCCGCCGAGCGGGATCGCATCGAGCAACTCCTGGCCCAGGGCCAGGCCGCCCGGGTCGAGCGGCTGCGGGTGGACGCGGCCTACGCCGAGACCGAGGCGGAGCGCATCGCAACGGCCGCAAGACTGGACACCGCCGAGCGGCGCCTCGCGCGGCTGCTCGGTATCGATGTCGAGGCGGCCCGGGCTGCGCGCCTCGTGCCGGTCAGGCTGGCGCACACGCGTCACACGGAGGAGCGCACCGTGCTGCTGCAACGCTTCGAGGCCGCCAACCCCGAGCTGCAGGAAGCCCTCGGGCTGACCGAGGCCGCCGACCAGGGCCGTCGCGCCGCGGCGGCTGCGTGGTGGCCGCGCCTCGACGTGGCCGGCGCCTACCTGCTGTTCGGCAGCAAGGAGTTCGAGTTCCAGGGGGAGTGGCAGGTCGGCCTGCGGCTCTCCTACCCCCTGTTCACCGGCGGCCAGCGGTCGCGGGCGGTGTCCGAGGCCGGCGCGCAGGCCGAGGAGGCCCGGGCGCAGTACGAGCTCGCCCGCCTCAGGGGACACGAGGTGGTGGACCGGGCGTTGGCCGCAGTCGAGGAGCAGCGGGCGCGGGTGGAGGCCATCGCCACGGCGGTGGAGCACCTCGTCGAGGTGGCCCGCATCGAGCGGCTCGCTCTCGAGGCCGGCCGGGGCACGCAGACCGACTACCTCGGGGCCGAGGCCTCGCTGCGGCGGGCCCGGGCCTCCCTGGTTCAAGCCCGGCATGCCGAGATCGCCGCGCGGGTTGAGCTGGGCCGCGTCGCTGGGGAACTGACACCGAGTTGGCTGAGCGCCATGCTGGAGACCGTCCCATGAAGCCCAAGCAGCGCATCGCCATCGCCGCCGCCGTGCTGGTGGTGGTGGCACTCATCGTGAGCATCACCCTCTGGCAGCGCGCGGCGACGGTGGATGCCGTCGCGGCGTCCGGAACGGTGGAGGCCACCGAGGCCGACCTCGGGTTCCAGCTCGCCGGCCGGATCGACAGCATCCTGGTCCGCGAAGGCGACAGCGTCACGAGCGGGCAGGAGTTGGCCTGGCTGGATCGCACGGAGCTCCTGGCCCGCAGGCACCAGGTGGAGGCCCAGCTCGCCACGGCGCGGGCTCGCCTCACCGAGTTGGAGCGTGGCTTCCGCAGCGAGGAGGTCGCGCAGGGGCGCGCCGCCTTGCGGGCCGCCGAGCAGCGACTGGCCGACGCCCAGCGCGACTACCAACGGTTCCAGCACCTGTTCGCGGGCGGCGCGGTGAGCCAGCAGCAGCTCGACGACGCGCAGACCGCCCTCACCGTGGCCCAGGCGGATCACGACCGGGCCAGCGAGCAACTCCAGATCCTCGAGCAAGGCCCCCGCAGCGAACAGATCGCGGCACAGCGGGCTGTGCTGGCCCAGGCCAGGGCCTCGGTGGCGCAACTCGATGCGAGCCTGGCGAACGCCGTGGTGCGGGCTCCGTTCGACGGCATCGTCACCGTACGGCACCGCGAGCCCGGCGAGATCGTCGGCGCCGGGGCACCCGCGCTCACGGTCATGAACCCCGACGATCGCTGGATCCGCATCTACGTGCGGGGGGACGAGGTGGGGCGGCTGGGACTGGGCCTCGCAGCCGAGATCACGGCCGACGCCTACGCAGACCGCACCTACGCCGGCGCCGTGAGCTTCATAGCCAGCGAGGCCGAGTTCACGCCGCGCAACGTGCAGACCACCGCAGAGCGGGTGAAGCTGGTCTATCGGGTGAAGGTGCGTGTCACGGGCGATGCCACCTTCGACCTCAAGCCGGGACTCCCGGCCGACGTGCGGATCGACACCTCGCCGCGCTGAGTCCTCCCGTGCAGACGGCGGTCGCGCTCAAGAGCCTCACGCGGCACTTCCGCGACGTGCGCGCCGTGGAGGACCTCTCGTTCGACGTGTCCCGCGGCGAGCTCTTCGGCATCGTGGGCCCGGACGGCGCCGGCAAGACCACCACCCTGCGCATGCTCGCGGGGGTGCTGCGCCCGAGCACCGGCGACGCCCTAGTCCGGGGAGTGAGCGCGGCGCGAGACCCCGAGGGCGTGAAGCGCCACATCGCGTATATGTCGCAGCGGTTCGGGCTCTACACAGACCTCACCGTCCGCGAGAACATCGATTTCTACGCCGACCTCTTCCTGGTGCCGCGAGATGCGCGCCCCGCCCGGCTCGAGCGGCTATACCGGTTCTCGGGACTCGGCCCCTTCGAGGACCGCCTCGCGGGGCAGCTCTCCGGGGGCATGAGACAGAAGCTCGGGCTGTGCTGCGCCCTGGTGCACGAGCCCGAGATCATGCTGTTGGACGAACCGACCTTCGGCGTGGATCCCATCTCGCGCCGCGACCTCTGGCTCATCGTGCACGAGATGGTGGCCCGGGGCATCACCGCGCTGGTGGCAACCGCGTACCTGGACGAGGCGGAGCGCTGCGACCGGGTGGCCCTGCTGCACGAGGGGCGGCTCGTGGCGCTGGATACGCCACACGCCTTGCAGCAGCGTCTCGCCGGCCGCATTCAGCGTGTGCGGGTGGACGATCCTCGCCGCGCCCGAGAGTTGGTACGCTCGCACCCTGCGGTACAGCGCGCTGCGCTCTTCGGCGACGTCCTGCACCTCAGCCTGGACGATCCGACCCGGGATTGGCCGGCGGTGCGCGCCTCGCTCGAGGCGGGCGGCCTGCACATCCACGACGCGGGCCCGGCGGAGCCTTCCCTGGAGGACGTGTTCATCCACCTGGTCGAGGAGGCCGATGCCCGCCGCGGGTGATGCGGTCCGTGTCCGCGACCTCACCCGCAAGTTCGGCGAGTTCGTCGCGGTCGACCGGGTGGGATTCGAGGTGGCCGAGGGAGAGATCTTCGGCTTCCTGGGGCCGAACGGCGCGGGGAAGACCACCACCATCAAGATGCTCACCGGCCTATTGCGCCCCACGGCCGGGGCCGCTCAGGTGGCCGGGTACGACGTGACGCGAGACGCCCACCTGGTCAAGCGCCGCATCGGGTACATGTCCCAGTTGTTCTCGTTGTACGCCGACCTCACGGTGGAGGAGAACATCGAGCTCTTCGCCGGGCTCTACGGCGTCACGGGATCTCGCTTTGCCGCGCGGCGGGATTGGGTCCTCGAGATGGCCGGCCTCGCTACGCACCAGCGCCGGCCCACCGGAGAGCTCGCCCTGGGATGGAAGCAGCGTCTCGCACTCGGCTGCGCGGTGTTGCACGAGCCCCCGATCCTCTTCCTGGACGAGCCGACCTCGGGCGTCGACCCCGTCTCGCGTCGCGCCTTCTGGGACCTCATCTACGAGTTGGCCGGCGGCGGGACCACGGTCTTCGTGAGCACGCACTACATGGAGGAGGCGGAGTACTGCTACCGCCTGGCCCTCATGCACCGGGGCCGGCTCATCGCCCTGGACCGCCCGGCCGAGCTCAAGCGCGCCCTGCACCAACCACTGCTCGAGCTCCACACCGACGACCCGCCCCGAGCCGTCGAAGCCCTCCAGCCCGCCCCGGGCGTGATCACCGCGGGAATGTTCGGACGCGTGGTCCATGTGATGGTGGATGACGAGCGAGCAGCGCTCGAGCAGCTACCCGCACTCCTGAGAGCGGCAGGACGCACCTGTGAGTCGCTCACCGCAGTGGAGCCGTCGCTGGAGGACGTGTTCGTCGCCCTGGTGCACCGCGAGGGGGGAGCGATCGCCGGATGAGCTTCGCACGCCTCTGGGCGGTGAGCCGCAAGGAGATGCTGCAGCTGCGGCGCGATGCCAGGAGCCTCTACCTCGCGTTCATCCTGCCCGTCGTGCTGCTCCTGCTGTTCGGCTACGCCATCTCGTTCGACATCCGCGACATCGAGATGGCTGTGCTGGACGAGAGCGCCACGGCAGAGAGCCGTCGGCTGCTGCAGGCCTTCGAGGGCTCCGGCTACTTCACGGTGGTAGAGCACCTAGCGCGCTACGAGGATGCCGACGAGGTATTGGGAGCGGGCCGGGCGCGCCTGGTGCTGGTGGTACCGCCGTCATTCGCCCGGGACCTCGCGGCCGGGCGTCCCGCCCCCGTGCAGATGCTGCTGGACGGGAGCGACGCCAACACCGCTACCATCGCCCAGAACTACGCCACCGCCATCGCAGCCGGCTACCCTGCCGAGGTCGTGCCCCAGGTCCGGCGCCTCGCTCTCCCGGCCGCCATGGAGAGTCGGGTCTGGTACAACGAGACCCTCGAGAGCCGCAACATGATCGTGCCCGGGCTGGTGGCGGTCATCATGTCCATCATCGCCGCCATGCTCACGGCACTCACGATCGCCCGGGAGTGGGAACGGGGCACCATGGAGCAACTCGCCGCCACGCCGGTGCACCGCCTCGAGGTGGTGTTGGGCAAGCTCCTGCCGTACGTCGGGATCGGGCTGTTCGACGTGGCGCTCGCGACCGTCCTCGGCATCATGGTGTTCGGCGTGCCCCTCGTCGGCAATGTCCTGCTGCTCGGCATCCTCACGCTGCTCTTCCTGATCGGCGCCCTGGGACTCGGGATCTTCATCTCCGCCGCGCTCAAGTCCCAGGTCCTGGCGACCCAGGTGGCAATCATCGCCACGTTCCTGCCGGCACTGCTGTTGTCGGGGTTCATCTTCAGCATCTCCACGATGCCCCTCCTGTTGCGTGGCATCAGCTACGCAGTGCCCGCGCGCTACTACGTGACAGTGACCATGGGGGTCTTCCTCAAGGGCGTGGGTATCGACGTGCTGTGGGTGGACGCCATTGCGATGGTCGTGTTCGCGGTGGTCGGGCTCTCACTGGCCATCGGCGTGTTCAAGAAGGAGATCGCATGAGCCGCATCGCTACCCTGCGGCTGCGGGAGATGGTGAAGAAGGAGCTGCGGCAGCTCCTGCGGGATCCGCGCACCCGAGCCGTCATATTCGTGGCGCCCGTGATCCAATTGCTGATGTTCGGCTACGCCGTGAACACGGACGTCCGCAACACGGCGACGTTCGTCGTGGATTACGACCAGACCAGCAAGTCGCGTCGCCTCATCGACGTCTTCCGCGCCACGGGCTACTTCGAGATCGTCGGCCGGTCACAGCGCTCGGGCGACCTGGTGCGGGCACTCGATCGGGGCGACGCCATGGTGGGGATCGAGATCCCGCGGGGGTTCGCGCGCGATCTAGCGTCGGGCCGGACGGCTACCATCCAGCTCGTGCTCGACGGCACCCAGTCCAACAGCGCCACGGTGGCCCAGGGCTACGCCCAGCGCATCGTGCAGCGGTTCGGTCTGGAGCAGGCCGCGGCCCTTGGCATGCTGCCGACGGGGGGGATCGATCTGCGCGTTCGGGCATGGTACAACCCGAACTTGGAGAGTCGCATCTATAACGTCCCAGCCGTCGTCGGGGTGCTCCTGATGCTGATGTGCCTGCTGCTCACGGCCCTGGCCGTGGTACGGGAGCGGGAGCTCGGAACACTGGATCAACTGATGGTGAGCCCGCTGACTCCTGGAGAGTTGATGTTGAGCAAGACGCTCCCCGTGGCCGCCATCGCCCTGTTGGACCTGGTCCTGATCTCGGTGCTGGCGGTGGTGTGGTTCGACGTGCCGATCCGGGGCTCGCCGCCGGCGCTGCTGCTGGCCGCGATGCTCTACATCCTGGCCGGGCTCTCGGTGGGGCTGCTAATCTCGACGATCTCCCGGACGCAACAGGAAGCGTTCCTGACCATGTTCCTGTTCTTCCAGCCGGCCATCATTCTCTCGGGGTTCTTCTACCCGATCGACAGCATGCCCGAGATCTTCCAGTGGATCACCCTGCTGAACCCCGTGCGCCACTTCCTGGAGATCATCCGGGCCATCTTCCTGAAGGGCGAAGGCCTGACGGGCCTGTGGCTGCAGTTCGCCGCCCTGGCCGTGATGGCGATAGGCGTGCTGCGGCTCGCGATTGTACGGTTCCCGAAGACGGTAGGAGGGTAGGCAACCCGACCCTCCTCACTCCCGGTCGCCCGGCCGCCCCCGCTCCACTGGGATCGGGCTCACGGGCGCTCCCTCGGTGAGACGCTCCAGCCCGCCGACGACCACCAGCTCGCCGACCTCCAGACCGCCCAGGATCTCCACGAACCCCGGCACCCGCACACCCAGCTCCACCTGCCTGCGGGTGGCCTGATTCTCCGCGATCACCCACACGTACTCGACGCCCTGAAGCGGAAGGATCGCGTCTTCCGGCACCACCACCGCCCCCGCCCGTACTTCCGTGGCGAGACGGACCTCGATGAACATCCCGGGCTTGAGCACCCGGTCGCGGTTGGACACCTGCGCCTTGACCGTGATCGTGCGGGCAGGGAGCTCCACGATGGGATCGATGAAGTCCACTCGCCCCACGAACTCCCGCTCCGGCACCGCCGCCACGGAGAACGTGACCTCCTGTCCCGTGCGGAGGCGCTCCGCATGGCGCTCGGGCACGCGGAACACGGCGCGCTGCGGATCGACGGTCTGCAGCGTGGTGAGACGAGCGGAGTTGGTGACGTAGTCGCCCAGGCTCACGTAGCGCTGCCCGACCACGCCCGCGAACGGCGCCCGCACCACCGTGCGCTCCAGGCGCACCTGCTGCAGCTCGAGCCTCGCCGCGGCGCTGCGGGCGCTCGCCTCGGCCTGCTCCAGGTCGGCCTCCGAGGAGGCGTTCTGTTCGATGAGGTCCCGGGTGCGGGTGAGCGCCTGCACGGCCAGGTCGCGCTCGGCCTCGAGGCGCGCCACCTCCGCCCTGAGCTCGGCGTCGTCCACCTTGAACAGCGGGGTGCCCGCCGCGACCTCCCTGCCCTCGCGGGCGAGGATCTGCGTGAGCCGCCCGGTGATCTCGGGCTGCACGTCGATGGACTGCACGGCCTCGATCTGTCCGTTGGCGCGGATCGCGTCCACTACCGTGTCGGAGAACGCCGTTGCCACCTCCACGGGTGTCGGCGGCATGCCGCCCCCGCCGGGGCCGCCGGTTCCACTCGACTCCGCCTTGTTGCAGCCGGTCAGCGCCAACACGCACAGCGCGGCCGCCAACGTCTGTTTAGCATTCATGCTGGTCATGTCCCGTAGATCCGTCGTCCGAGCAGCGCCTCGAGCGCCGCCAGCGCCAGGCGTTCCTGTTGTCGGGCCTGCACCACGCCCGCCTCGGCCTCGACCATGGAAACTTGCGACGAGAGCAGGTCGAGGATGGTCGTCGCCCCCACGCGGTACCGCTCCTGATTCACTCGCAAGTTCTCGCGGGCAACCACCACGGCGGTCTCAGCCAGCCCCGCGCTGCGCCGAGCGAATTCGAAGAACTCGAAGGCGACGATCACGTCACGCCGCACTCCCCGCTCGGTGTCGTCGCGCACCGCGCGCGCCACCTCCCGATTGGACTTGGCCACGGATAGCTGGATCTCCCGCTGCGCGTTGTTCCAGATGGGGAAGTTGATCGAGAACCCGTAGATCCACCGCTTCGAGTCGTCCGGCAGGAAGAACTCGTCACCGAAGGCCTGGTAGCTGGCAAACAGATCCACGCTGGGCACGTACTGGCCCCAGACCGCGCTGTACCCCCGCTCCGCCGCACGGACCCCCGCCTGCGCGGCCCGGTAATCGGGCCCCACCTCCAACGCTTCCTGCACCGCCTGCTGTTCCGTGATGGGGAGCGGTCCTGGGGGCAACGCCTCGAGCGGCGCCGCATCTACCGCTCTGGTGACGCCAATGCGGCGTCCCAACTGGATGCGGGCGCCGCGGAGGAGCGCCCGCTGTCGCAGGAGATCCACCTGCGCCCGGGTGAGCTCCAGCAGTAGCTGGAGCGAATCCGTCTGCACGGCGGCTCCACCCACGACGCGCGCCCGCGCAATGGCGAGCTGCTCCTCCGCCCGCCGCACCCGCTCCTCCGCAACGCGCGTCAGCTCCCGCTGCGCGAGAACCTCGTAGTAATCGGCCTCGGTGAGGAGCGCCGTCTCGAACCGGGCGGCCAACTCGTTCGCATCGGCCTGAGCCACCAAGGCGCCGGCCTGGCCGGCCTGGAAGAACTTGCTCAGTCCGCGAAACAGGTTGAGTTGGAAGTCGGCCTGTGCCTGCGTCAGGCGGTTGGCGAACTCGCCGGTTCCGAAGTTGAACACCTGTTGGTCGGACCGCGTCTGCGTGACCGACAGCGTGGTCGCGGGAATGATGAACGCGGCATACGCTGCGCGCTGCACCCACCTGACGTCGGCGATGTCCCGCAGCGCCGCGACGTAGTTGGGGTCCACGTTGGCGGCCTGTCGCAGCGCATCTGCCAGGGTCACGACCGGGAGCGAGTCCCCTCCCTGCGGCGCGCTCGCTTGGGGCACCGCGGGCATCGCCGCGGGAGCCGCGAGCTGCAGTGCCAGCAGAGTCGCGATCATTGGGCCTCCGCTGGCTGGAGCTCCGGCCCGCGCCGCCATACCCGGAACCGGATGCGGTCCAGCACCACATACACGACCGGCACCAGGAAGATGGTGAGCATCGTAGAGAACAACAGGCCACCGACGATGGCGTAGCCCAGTGGCCTCCGGCTGGCCGCCCCGGCCCCCAGCCCCAGCGCAATCGGCATGGTCGCCATGATGGTGGCCATCGATGTCATCACGATGGGGCGCAGCCGGATCCGTCCCGACTCCAGCATCGCCTCCACCGTGTTCATCCCCTTGGCCTTCAGCTGGTTGGCGTACTCCACCAGGAGGATCGAGTTCTTGGTCACCAACCCGATGAGCAGGATCATCCCGATCTGGCTGAACAGGTTGAGCGTCGAGCCGGCCAGCAGCAGAGTCACGAGCGCGCCCGTCACCGCCAGAGGCACGGAGAGGAGCACCGTGAACGGGTGCACCATCGATTCGAACTGCGCGGCCAGCACCATGTAGACCACGACCAGCGCCAGCAGGAAAGCGAAGTAGAGCGCCGTCCCGCTCTCCTCTAGCTCCCGCGACTCGCCGGCGAGCGCGACACTGCTGCCCCGAGGGAGGACCTCGCGGGCCGCCGCCCCGAGCGAGTCGAGCGCCTCGCCCAGCGTGAATCCCGGCCGCAGGTTCCCCGTGAGGTTGAACGACCGGACCCGGTTGAAGTGGTTGAGCTGCCGCGGTCCCACGCCTTCCTCCACAATCGCCACTGCGTCCAACTGCACCAGGCCGGCGTCGCGCCCCCTTACGTAGAGCCGGTTCATGTCACTGGGGGTGGCGCGCTCCCGCGGCTCGAGCTGCGCAATCACGTCATACAGCTTGTTGGCCCGGGTGAAGGTGGAGATCCGCTGGCCGCCCAACATCGTCTGCAGAGTCGACGAGATGTCGCGGATCGGCACGCCCAGGTCCTCGGCCCTGTCCCGATCGTAGCGCACCACCAACTCCGGCTTGTTCACCCGGAGGTCGGTGTCAACGTTGATCAGCCCGTTGATCTGACGCGCCCGCGGCACGAGGCGTGCCATCCCAACCCCTAGCGAGTCGAAGTTGGGGTGCCGCACGACGAACTGCACCGGCTGGCCGAACCCGAACGCCGGGGGCTGGTTGGCGAAGGCGAACACGCCGGGGAGGCCGAAGAGCTGGGCCTGCACCTCACCGACTATCGCCTGCACCGGGCGATCGCGCTCTTCCCACTCGGTGAGGCGCACGAACGCGATCCCGCTGTTAACCCGGCCACCCCATCCCACGATGCTGAAGTACGCCTCGATGTCCTCGGTGCGGCCCAGGATGGCCTCGACCTGCTGCTGGTATCCGTCGGTGTAGCCCAGTGAGGCACCCTCGGGGGCCACCGTGATCGTGAGGAACCAACCCCGGTCCTCCGGCGGCACGAACTCGCGCTCCAGGGACCGGAACACGACCACGGCGACGAGCACTGTGGCCGCTGCCCCGCCGATCACGAACCAGCGGTGCCCCATGGCCCACGCCAGGGCGCCCTGGTAGCGCTCGGCGATGGAGAGAAACGCCTGCTCGAACAGCTGGAACACGCGGCCGTGCTTCTTCGGCACCTTCAGCACCTTGGCGCACAGCATCGGCGAGAGGGTCAGCGCTACCCAGCTCGAGATCACCACGGCAGCGGCGAGAGCGATGCCGAACTCGTTGAACAGCCGCCCCGTGGTCCCCTGCAGGAAGGCGAGGGGCGAGAACACCGCCACCAGTGCCACGGTAGTGGCGATCACCGCAAAGGCGATCTCGCTGGTGCCCTTCTTCGCCGCATCGGTGGGGGTCTCTCCCAGCTCCTCTTGGTGCCGGTAGGCATTCTCCATCACGATGATCGCGTCGTCCACCACGATGCCGATGGCGAGAATGAGGGCCAGGAGCGTGAAGTTGTTGATGGTGAAGCCCAGGAAGTACATCACCCCGAAGGCCGCCATGATGGACACGGGTATGGCGAGCCCCGGGATGACCGTCGCCCGCGGGTTGCGCAGGAACATGAAGATGATGATGACGACCAGGATGCCCGCGATGATGAGCGTCTCTTCGGCCTCCTGGATCGAGCGCCGCACGAACACGGCGCCGTCGAATGCGATGTCGATGTTCACACCCGGCGGCAGCACCGCCTGGATGTTGGGCAACTCCCCCCGGATTCCGTCCGACACCGCGATCAGGTTGGACTTGGACTGCCGCACCACCCCGATGGCTACCGCCGAGACACCTCGGTAGCGCAGCACCGCCCGGTCGTCCTCCGGCCCGAGCTCGACCCGGGCCACGTCATTGAGCTTGACCAGCTGGCCGTTCTGGTTGGCCACCGTGAGGTTGCCGAACTCACCCGGCGTCTTGAGCTCGCCCAGGGAGCGCACCGTGAACTCCCGCCGGTCCGACTCGATGCGACCCGCCGGGATCTCCACGTTGCGGCTCCGGACAGCGGCCTGGACGTCCTGCACGGTGAGGCCCTGCGCGGCCAGCCGGCTGGGTGAGAGCCAGATCCGCATGGAGTAGCGGCGCTCGCCGAATACCTGCGCGCGCCCCACCCCCGTCAGGGACTGGAGCCGGGTCTTCACCTCCCGGTCGGCAATGTCGCTGAGCTGGAGCAGGTCGTAGTTCTCGCCCGACAGGGCCAGCCAGAAGAACGGATTGGCGTCGGCGTCCTGCTTGGTGACCACCGGCTCCTCGATCTCCTGGGGCAGCCGCCCCCGCACCCGGGAGACCTTGTCCCGCACGTCCTGCGCGGCGGCCTCCAGGTCCCGGTCCAGGGTGAACTCCAGGGTGATGTTGCTGAACTGCTCCACGCTGGAGCTGGTGAGGGTCCGGAGCCCCGGGATCGTGCTGAGCTCCTCCTCCAGGATATCGGTGACCGTGGACTCGATCACCCGCGGGTTGGCCCCCCGGAGAAACGTCGCGACGGACACGATGGGAGAGTCCACGTCCGGGTACTCCCGCACCGGGAGCCGCAGGAACCCGATGGCCCCGAACAGCACGAGGGCGGCGCTCACCATGGAGGTGAGCACCGGCCGGCGGATGGCGGTGTCGGACAGCTTCAAGGGGACCTCTTTGGTCGGAAACGAGAGCCGATAATATACCCGGAGCGCAGCCCTGTGGTTGCAGGCGTGGCCCGCCGGCCCGGGCGCCGGCCCCTCTTGGGGTCAGAATCCGCAGCCTCCGAGTCGCAATCCGCAGTTGCGATCCTGTGCTTCCCCGGCCGGCGGCTGCTATCTTGTACGGCGAACCTGCCCTGCCAACCATGAGCGACGCACCGCTTTATAACCTGCGCGAGATGGCCCGCGTGCTGGACCTTCCGGAGTCCACCGTGCGGTACTACCGGGACGCCTTCGCGGAGCACATCGCCACGGTCGGCACGGGACGGCGCCGGCGCTACCCCGAGGACGCACTCGCGACCCTGCGCTCCATCGCCGACGGCTACGCCAAGGGACGCACCAGGGAGGAGATCGACGCCGAGCTGTTTGGCGGACCGACCCCGACTCGGACTCGACCCCCCGCGCGCATGAGCGCCCTGCAGTCCGAGGAGCTGCTGGCCACCGTGCTGGATGGCGAGCGGGAGCGCCGCGAGGCCATGTGGCAGATGGCTCGGGAGCTGGTGCGGCTGGGGGAAGCGGTCGAGCGGCAGCATCTCATGCTGGGCGACTTTGCCGAGCAGCTGACCAAGCAGGTGAGCCGCACGCTTCCGGCAGGCGAGTCGGCCCCGGTCGCGCCACCGCCACCGCCGCAGGCTGAGGGGGCCGAGGAGCCGCCCGCCCCAGAGCCCAGAGCGGCAGCAGCAGAGCTGGCAGAGGAGCTGGCGACCCTGCAGCGGGAGCTCACCGCCGAGCGGGAGCTGGTTGAGCGGCTGCGCAAGTCCAGGCTCGCAATCGAGCGGCGGGCCGCCGAGGCGGAGGCCCGCCTGGAAGAGGCCCCACCGACCCGGTCACGTTCGGTCCTGGGCCGTCTCCTGTCCCGAGAGCCGGGGGATGCGGAAGGCGGCTGACCCCCACCACGGCACCGTGGGTCCCGACAAGGATCCCCGCATGCGCGAGATGGTGCGCCGTCAGCTCGCGGCCCGCGACATCACCGATCGCCGTGTCCTGGCCGCCATGGCCTCCGTGCCCCGGGCCGCGTTCGTGCCGGACCACCTGCAAGACCAGGCATACGCCGACACGCCCCTCCCCGTGGGGTACGACCAGACGATCTCGCAGCCCTACATCGTCGCCCTCATGACCCAGGAGGCGCAGGTGACGCGCCGCTCGGTGGTGCTGGATGTGGGCACGGGGACGGGGTACCAGACGGCGATCTTGGCGAAGCTCGCCCACCACGTGTGGACCGTCGAGCGCCTGGCGCCTCTCGCCCGGGAGGCTGAGTGGCGCCTGGCAAACCTGCGCGTGGAGAACGTCACCGTGATCATCGGCGACGGCGCCCTGGGGCATCCGGAGGGCGCCCCCTACGACGCCATCGTGGTGGCGGCGGCGGCGCCCAAGCCGCCAGAGGCACTGCTGCACCAGCTGGCCGTTGGCGGGCGTCTGGTGATTCCCCTCGGCGACCGGGCGCTCCAGGACTTGACGACGGTGGAGCGGACCGCGTCGGGGTACCGTCACCACACGGCCGGACCCTGCCGGTTCGTGCCCCTCGTCTCCAGCGAGGCCTTCGGAGAGCTCTACTGAGCCGGCGCGACCTTCTCGGCGCCCACGTATCGACGGCCGGGGGCGTGGCCACGGCTCCCGCCCGGGGCGTGGCCATCGGGGCCACGGCCATCCAGATCTTCACCAAGACCCCAAACCAATGGCGTGAACCGCGGCTCACGGCCGACGAGGCGGACCGGTTTCGCACCGAGCTGGCGCGGACGCCGATCCGCGCCGTCGCGTCGCACGATTCCTACCTGATCAACCTGGCGTCCCCGGCCCCCGCCCTGCGGGCCCGCTCCATCATCTGCTTCAAGGGCGAGCTCGCCCGCTGCCAGGCACTGGGCGTGCCGTTCGTGGTCACCCATCCGGGCAACTACATGGACAACCGGGAGGCAGGGATGCGCCGCAACGCCGCCGCCTACAATGAGTGCCTGGCCGCCGTGCCGGGCCCGACGATCCTCATCGAGAACACCGCAGGCGCCGGCACGGCTCTGGGGTCTTCGTTCGAGGAGCTCGCGGAGCTGCGGGAACGGGTGCGGCCCGAGCTGCGAGAGCGCATCGGCTTCTGCGCCGACACATGCCACCTCCATGCCGCGGGCCACGATCTGGTGAACGACTGGGAGCGGGTGTGGGGACTGTGGAGCGAGATCGTGGCGCTCGAGCACCTGCGGTGCTTGCACCTCAACGACTCGAAGGCGCCGTTGGGCTCGCGCCGGGATCGCCACGCCGCAATTGCCGAGGGCACCATGGGGGCGGAGCCGTTCCGCCGCATCATGCGGGACCGCCGCTTCCGTGACGTCATCAAGATCATCGAGACACCGAAGGGCGACGACCCCGTCGCTAGCGACCGCCGCATGCTGCGCCGCCTCAGGGCCTACGGCCGGGCATCGGGCAAGCGGTAAGCTCAGCCGCCCGGCTGTTCGGCCTCCTGCACCACGTCCCGGTCCAACCGCGGCTGGAACGCGTCTAGCGTCGCCCCATCGGTCTGGTCGATCTTGAACGGCGTGATGGTGATGTACCCGCGATTGAAGTAGTAGAGATCGGTTCCCTCCACGTCGTCGAACGCGGGCTGCCACATATCCCAGAAATAGAGACGACCCCGGGGCGACGTGCGCGGCTCATAGTCAGAGGTGTTGGGGGCGGTGCTCTGGCGCGCCACACGCACGCCCCGGTAGGACCTCGAGCTCGCCGCCGGGAGGTTCACGTTGAGCAGCAGCCCGGGCTCCAACAGACCTTCGGCCAGCAGTTGCTCTACCAGGACCCGCACGGCGCCGGCCGCCGTCGCATAGTCCTCCCGCGACCCCGGACCCATGGACACGGCGATCGCGGGCACCCCGTGGAACGCTGCCTCCCGGGCCGCCGCCACGGTGCCGGAGATCCAGGAGGTCAGCCCCAGGTTGTCGCCCACGTTGATCCCCGACACCACGAGGTCCGGCAGCGAGTCAACCAGCGCGTTCAGGGCGAGGCGCATCGTGGTGGAGGGGCGGGCATCGACCGCGTACCACTTGACGCCGTGGGCATTGGCGAACTCGTCGACCCTGATCGGATTGCGGAGACGCGTGCCGTGCCCCACCCCACTCTGCTGCTCGAGCGGCGCTGCAACCACGAGGCTACCAAGCGGCACGAGGGAGTCCACCAGCGAGCGGATGCCCGGCGTGTTGTAGCCGTCGTCGTTGGTGACGAGGATGAAGGGCCGCTCGGGGATCTCCTGTGCGGAGGCCGCCGGCCCGAGGGTGAGCACCCCGGCCGAGAGCAGGAGGATCGCGGGGATTCTTCGCATGTTCTGCCTTCCTGCGTTAAGCTTCGTGCGGCGCATCCGGCATGGATCGCCGTGGCTACCTAAACAACCGCGCGGCACGCGTGGAGGCAACCGTGCAACGAACCGTCCTTGCGTACGTCTTCTTCACGGCGGCACTCTTCCTACCCGCCGCCGCACAGGAGGTGCCGACACGCGTGATCGTGTTCGTAGCGGACGGCGCCGGGTGCTGACGAACGCCCGTGTGGGCGAGCTGCTGCTGGAGGCGGTGGGGCGCTAGGGAACCTCAGGTCTCGTCGGGTGCTATATTCCAGACCGATGGGCGGGACCATTCTTCTCAGCCGACGCCGATTGCATCTGCGCACCTCCACGATAGCTACGACCTCTCACTCGACAGCCGGCCGGACGCTCAAGCTGCTGTTGGTGCTGATGGCAGCCGGCGGGGCGCTCGCCCCGGCCGCGGCCCAGCAACAGGAGCGAACCGACTCACTCGAGAGAGAGATCCGGGAGCTCAAGGCACGGCTGGATTCGCTGCAGCGGCTCCTCGAGGAGCTCATCCGCCTGGGCCGGGATACCGCCGAGGTCTCCGACGAGCTCGCCGCTCTGCGCGCTGCGGCGCAGGCCGCGGGCGAAGCCGGTGCTCAGCAGGACACGACCACCCAGGAGAGCCGCAGCCGCAATCTCAGCATCCTGAACCCGGAGATCAGCGTCACGGGTGATGTCGTCGGCTACTATCTCAACGCAGACGGGGAGGACGGCAGCTTCGGCGCGGTGCCGCGGGAGTTCGAGTTCTCCTTTCAGGCTGCGGTCGATCCGTACACCCGCACCAAGGTGTTCGTGACCTACGAGGAGGAGGTGCCCATCGCGGGCTTCCCCGAGGATGAGGAGGGCGACGAGCACGGTAACGGCCGCCTGCACCTCGAGGAAGGGTATCTCTACTGGGTGGGGCTCCCGGCGAACCTCGGCCTCAAGGTCGGCAAGTTCCGCCAGGAGATCGGCAACTATAACCGGTGGCACACGCATGCCCTCTTCGAGGTGGACCGACCGTTGCCGTCGGTGGTCTTCCTGGGGGAGGACGGCCTCATCCAGACGGGCCTCGATCTGGTGTCCCCGTCTCTCACCATCGGGCCCAGCACCACGACCGCCTTCTTCGAGCTCACCGCCGGCACCAACGAGGCGCTGTTCCGGGGAAGTAGTGAGCCCAGCTACCTGGGGCGCGTGCTGAGCTTCTGGGACCTCAGCCCGAGCACCTATTTGCAGGTCGGGGGTACCGGCACATACGGCCAGAATAGCGGCGACACTCTGGAAACCACCCTTTACGAGCTGGACTTTGCGTTCCGCTGGGCGCCGCCCGGCCGGGCGTTGTACCAGGACTTCCAGTTGAAGGGCGAGTGGTACTGGGTGAAGCAGGCCGTGAACGGCGCCGGTCCGTGGCGCAGGGGTGGCTGGGCCCAGGCCAACTACCGGGCCGGGCGCCGCTGGATCTTCGGTGCTCGGGCAGATTACCTGAGCGGCGCCGCGGGTGAGCCGGACATCGTACAGCTCGTCCCCACCATAAGCTGGTGGCAGAGCGAGTGGGTGCGTCTGCGGCTGCAGTACAACTACCTCAAGCCCGAGGACGGCGGCGGCAATCACACGGTCCTGCTCCAGTTCGTCTGGGCCATCGGGCCGCACCGGCACGAGAGCTACTGAGTGAGATGAGGAACCATGCGGTGAGGCAGTCAAGCGTGACGTCGAGGCTGCGGCGCGTGGGCGGTGCGGGGCTCGCGGCCCTCGTCCTGCTAACCGCCACCGGCCGCGCCCAGGACCGGTTGCGCGTGGTCACCACCCTCCCGACGTACGCGGCCATCGCCCGGGAGGTGGCCGGTGATCTCGCCGACGTCCGGGCCATCGCTCGGGGCGATCAGGACCCCCACTTCGTGCACCCGCGGCCCAGCTTCACGGCAGCCGTGCAGCGAGCCGATCTGTTCGTCGCGACTGGACTCGACCTGGAGCTGTGGGTCCCGGCCATTCTCGACCGGGCCAACAACCCACGCGTCATCGAGGGCGCCCCGGGCCACGTGGCGGCCTACGCCGGCGTCGAGCTGCTCGAGGTCCCGGCCGACGTCTCGCGGGCCGGGGGCGACGTGCACGTGTTCGGCAACCCGCACATCCACACCGATCCGGTCAACGGGATCGTCATTGCCCGCAACATCGCGGCGGGGCTCAAGCGGGTGGACCCCGCAAACGGCGCCGCATACGACGAACGGCTCGCGGCCTTCCAGGATCGCGTCCTGCGACGCCTGGTCGGTGACCAGCTCGTGGAACTGCTCGGGGGCGAGACGATCGTCAACATGACTCGGGCAGGTACCTTCTGGGAGTTCCTCACGAGCCAGACCTATCAGGAGACGCCCCTCGCGGAGTACCTCGGCGGCTGGCTCGCCGAGGCAGCCCCCTTCCGCGACCACCGCATGGTGTGCTATCACAAGAACTGGGCGTACTTCAGCCACCGCTTCCGGGTCGAGTGCGCCATGTTCGTGGAACCCAAGCCGGGCATCCCCGCATCGCCGGGCCACGTCAACGAGGTCATCGAGTTCATTGACAGGGAGAACATCCCGGTGATCTTTGCAGCGAACTACTTCAGCCAACGGCAGGTGGAGCGGGTGGCCTCCCGCACCGGCGCCATGGCCGTCATGGTGCCGGAGCACGTTGAGGGCGAAGAGGGCGTGGACGACTACTTCGCCCTGGTCGACACCTGGGTGCATCAGCTCGCCCGGAGCTTCGCCGAACGCAGCGCCCACCCATAGCCGCGGCGCGAGTGACCCATGACTGACTTGGCGGGACGATGTTCGAGTTGATGTTGCCGGCCCTCGTGGCCTCACTCGTCCTCGTGGGTCTCCACGCGTACCTCGGCATCCATATCATTGCCCGGGGCGTCATCTTCGTGGACCTCGCGCTGGCCCAAGTCGCGGCACTGGGCTGGGCCGCAGCCGGATTGGGCTTGGGGCAGGTCGTCGGAGGAGTGCTAGGCCTCTCGGACGCGACGGCCGGCTACTTCGTCGGCCTGGCAGCGACGCTGATTGCCGCAGCGCTGTTCAGCGCGAGCCGCATGAAGCACCCCTACGTGCCGCAGGAAGCGATCATCGGGATCGTCTTCGTGGTCGCGACCGCCGGAACGATCCTACTCGCGGCGCAGGCCCCGCGGGGCTCGGAGCACGTCGAGCAGTTGCTCACAGGAGGCCTGCTGTGGGTCACCTGGCCGGAGATCTGGAAGACCGCGATTGCGTACGCCGTCATCGGTATCGCTCACTGGTTCCTCCGCGAGCGGTTTCTGACCATTTCCCTCAGGCCGCAGGATGCTGCGGCCCATGGGTGGAGGGTCCGGTGGTGGGACTTCGTGTTCTACTCGCTGTTCGGCGTGATGGTGACATTGTCCGTGCGCGTTCCTGTTCACGTCGCGCACGAGCCAGCTGCTGGCCATCGCGTGGGCCACCGGGGTGGCGGCGACGGTCGCGGGATTGTACACCTCGTACGTCACCGACATGCCCACGGGTCCGGTAGTCGTGTGCGCCTTCGCCGTGGCCCTCGTCCTGGCGTTCGCCCTGCGGCGGCTGCTGCGCGGCCGCACGCCGGCGGCCCGCGCCGGCGAGACCTGGGAGCAGCCAACGTCCCTTCAGGGAGAGCCAGGTGGTACGTAGGTCAACGAGGATCGGCTTGCTGATCCGCCACCCGGGCGGGGCGCTCGCGCTGGGACTCACCCTCGCCGCCGCGCGGCCGGGAGCCGCCGCGGCCCAGGTATTCGTCGAGCTCGGGGTAGGTGCCGCCTGGAGCTCCACGCTAGTGGAGGACCCGCTCGTCGCGGGCTTCACGGCGCAGCCGGCCCTCGCGCCGACAGTGGGCTTGTCGGTAGGCATGCTCCTCAGCCCCAAGTACGAAGTCGCCCTGGACCTGAGCTGGGCCCGCAGCAACCTCCAGCTGGAGGAGGACCAGGCGAGCCGCAACATCATCCCACTCACAGTATGGACGGGCACGGTATCCCTGCGGTGGCGGCTCAAGCCGTGGGTGCTGGCTCAGGCCAAGATCGGCGCCGTCAAGTACCGGGCCGCAGAGGAAGGCCGGCAGGCGACGTTGTTTCGCGACGACCAGCCGCTGGAAGCAACGGTGGGGCTCGGCGCCCGCGTGGAGTACCCCGTGGGGCGGCGTTGGGCGGTGGGGTTCGACGTGGGGTGGGACGTGCACCGCTTCATGACCGAGGCGTTGAGGGAAGACGGGTTCAGCACGGGCACCGTGCATCGCGTTTCCGTAGCAGCGACACTGAGGTGGGGCAATGCGCAGCATACGCCGTAGCCTGCCGGTGCTGGCGGGGCTCCTCTTGCTCGCCGCGTGCGACCCCGTGGGCTCACCGATCCGTGAGGACCCCTACGATTTCCGCCTTGCTCCCATGGAACCGGTGTTTCACTGGCCCAGCATTGACGAGCCGGTACGTTTCTGGGCGCAGTCCGGCGGCGGGCTCTCGGACTACGTGGCTGCCGGTATCCTCAGTTGGGAGCGCCAGTTCCTCTACCGCGAGTTCTTGGGAGCGCTCGTCACGGATTCCCTCGTCGCCGACATTCTGGTGCGCTGGAATCGCGAACCGGCGCTCGAGGCGCCTCAAACCGACGACCCACCGGTCCAGGTCTGCAGCGGAGCCACCTCCATACCACCCGTCGACACACTGACCACGGGGGAGTTCCGTTACACCGGGCGGATCGAGATCCGCATGACCTGGTTCGCAGCGGAGCCCAGCGACATCGCCAACTGTCTCGCCCGGGTGACCGCTCATGAGCTAGGTCACGCCCTGGGCATCTTCAGCCACAGCCCGGACCCGAACGATCTCATGGCCGTCCCGGTAGTCGTGCGGGAGCCGAGCGGGAGCGACCGCGCGACCATCCAGACGCTGTACCACATACCGTCTGACATCCAGCCCTTCACACCCTGAGTGCCTACCATTGTCGCGCCGGAGCTGCTTGCGACCGGCACCGTACACTGGAACCTCCCGCCCGCCGGATTGTACGAGCACGCGATCCGGCGAACGGAGGGCCGGATCGTCTCGGGTGGACCGTTCATAGCCGTCACGTCACCCCACACCGGGCGCTCGCCCGGCGACAAGTTCGTGGTGCGCGAGGCAGGCTCGGAAGCCGACATCTGGTGGGGCAACGTCAACCAGCCCCTCGACGCAGACCGCTGGACCGCGCTCGCAACCGACGTCCGACGCTATTTGGCACAGCAGGAGGAGCTGTTCGTGCGGGACGTGTTCGCCGGAGCGGACCCCGCGCACCGCATCCCCGTCCGGTTCGTCACCACCAACGCGTGGCACGCGCTGTTCGTGTTCAACATGTTCATCCGGCCGGACGGAGGCGGTACGGATACCTTCGAGCCGCAATTCACCGTGCTCCATGCGCCGGAGATGCAGGCGGATCCCGGGCGCCACGGCACCCGGACCGGCACCTTCATCGTGATCAACTTCGCGGAGCGAACGGTCCTGATCGGGGGTACACGGTATGCCGGCGAGCTCAAGAAGTCGATGTTCACGATCCTCAATTATCTGTACCCGAAGCGGGGCATTCTCCCGATGCACTGCTCGGCGAACGTCGGCGATCGCGGGGACGTGGCGGTCTTCTTCGGGCTCTCGGGAACCGGGAAGACGACCCTCTCCACTGACTCCACCCGCGATCTCATCGGCGATGATGAGCACGGCTGGAGCGACGACGGCGTGTTCAATTTCGAGGGCGGCTGCTACGCGAAGGTGATCCGCCTCTCCGCCGAGGGCGAGCCGGACATCCACGCAACCACAGGGATGTTCGGCACGATCCTGGAGAACGTCGTACTCGATCCGCGTACCCACCGGATCAACCTGAACGACGACTCGATTACGGAGAACACACGGGCGTCGTATCCCATCTACTTCATCGCGAACCACGTACCCGAAGGCAGCGGAGGCCACCCGGAGAACGTCCTATTCCTCACGGCCGACGCCTTCGGCGTGATACCGCCCGTCGCCAAGCTCACGCCACAACAGGCCATGTACTACTTCCTTTCGGGGTACACGGCGAAGGTGGCCGGCACCGAGCGGGGCGTCACCGAACCCCAGGCCACGTTCAGCGCTTGCTTCGGCGCTCCCTTCCTGCCCATGCCTCCCGGCGTCTACGCGGCCATGCTCGGTGAGCGCATCGCGCAGCACGATGCGGCCTGCTGGCTGGTGAACACTGGCTGGACCGGCGGACCGTACGGCGAAGGACGCCGCATCAACATACCGTACACCCGCACCATGATCCGTGGCGTGCTGGACGGCCGGCTCCACGATGTCCCGACCCGAATGGACCCCATCTTCGGCCTGGAAGTGCCGACGACACTCACCGGAGTGCCGAGCCGACTGCTGGACCCCCGGAGCACCTGGGCCGACGGCACGCGGTACGACCACCAGGCACAGCGGCTGGCGGGGATGTTTCGGGACAACTTCACGCACTACGCCGAGCAGGTGGCGCCCGACGTGCGTGAAGCCGGTCCCCCGGCCTGACGATCCGCACCATGGCGGTGGCTGGCGACTTCGAGGTCATCCGCGATCCCCTGTGGAGCAACATCCGGGTCGACGCCGACGCCCTGCATGTGGTGGACAGCGCCCCGTTTCAACGTCTCCGTTACATCCGCCAGCTGGGGCATGCGTTTCTCGTGTATCCGGGGGCGACGCACACCCGCTTCGAGCACGCCCTGGGGACCTACCACCTGGCGCGGCGTGCGCTCCGACTGCTTGCCGAGCGGAGTGAGCTGGAGAGCGTTCGTGGGGAGGAGGTGGTCCTGGTACGGCTGGCGGCCCTCTTGCACGACATCGGCCACTACCCGTTCTCGCACGCCCTCGAGGAGGCGGGGCTCCCGTCGCACGAGTCGCTGGCGCGCCACCAGTTCCAGCAGCCGGAACTGCAGGCGGCTCTCGAGCGGTACGGCATGGGGTCCGTGGACTCCCGCATCGAGGAGCTGATTCGCGGCACCAGCCAGAGCCCCTTGCAGGGGCTGATCTCCGGCTCTCTGGACCTCGACAAGATCGAGTACCTGACCCGGGACGCCCGGATGTGCGGCGTACCGTACGGCACGGTGGATGTGGACCGCCTCATCCACTCCATCACCCTGATCACTCGCCCCGACGGGGCCCGTGCCGTGGGCGTGCACGAGAAGGGGGTGAGCGCCCTAGAGTCGCTGCTCTTCGCGAAGTACCAGATGTATCGCAACGTGTACTGGCATCACGCCGTGCGGAGCGCGACAGCCATGTTTAAGCGCCTAGTGCGCTCAGCCGTCGCCCGGGGCGACCTCGAGGCGGCTTGGATCGCTGAGAGCACGGACGAAGGCCTGATGGAGGCAGTCCGGCGCGTGCGCGACACCCACCTGGCGGAGCGGCTTCGCAGCAGACAGCTCTACAAACGGGTTCTCGACCTCCCGGCCGCCGAGGTTGCTCGGGGTGGTGGTGCCTGGATCGTTCGGGAGCCGGACCTCGCGCAGCGGGTGGAAGATCAGTTGGCGCGGGAGTTGGGGCTGGCGGAGGGGGAACTGCTGCTCGATTTCCCGGCCAAGCCGGCCATGCTCGCAGTGGACCTGCCGATTCTCCTGAGGAGCGGACGGACTGCGGTGCTCGGGGAAGAGGGCAGCGCCGACCTGCTGAGCATCCAGCAGGTTGCCGAAGAGCTGCACATGAGCGCCAGGAGACTCAGGATCTTTGTGGCCCGGCCCGTGGAGCTGCCGCAACGCGCCATCCTGGCCCTAGTGGAGCGCGACGGACGCGAGATCGCCAAAGGGCTCGAGCGCGGCGAGTCACTCCTCGCCGGCGCTGGCTAGGGCTCGCCGGCCTCCTCCTCACCGCGCCGGGGTGCGCCCCCGGCCTCCCCCAGCTGCCGGGCCAGCGCCCGGAAGTACGCCGCCTCCTCGCCGCGCCCCGCCCCTTCCATCTGGAGCGCACAGGCTTCCAACGCGTACAGTATCGAGGGTAGATGCTCGGCCGCGAGCGGCCCGAGTGCTTCCGGGTTGGGACCTACGGTCACGCCTCGCCGTCGGAGTCCGAAGCGCCGCCGGCGCCGTTCTCCACGCTGTCGATCCGGACGACGATGACCGTGACGTTGTCCAGTCCGCCGCGGCGGTTCGCCTCCGCGATGAGCGAGTCTACCAGCTCGGCCGGGCTGCGGCCCGAGTTCATGACCGACAGGAGCTCCTGGTCCTCCAGCATGCCGGTGAGGCCGTCCGAGGCCAGGAGGTAGATGTCATCGGAGCGCAGCGATCCCACGTAGATGTCAGGCGCCACGTGGCTGTTAGCGCCCACGCACCGGGTGATGACGTTGCTGTAGGGATGTGTGCGGGCCTGATCGGGCGTCAGGTATCCCGCGTCGACCTGCTCCTGAACGTACGAATGGTCCTTCGTGATCTGGAACAGCTTGTGCTCCCGCCACACGTAGGCCCGACTGTCCCCCACCTGGCCGATGAGGTACTTCGGGCCGTTGATCACCATCGCGGTGGCAGTCGTACCCATGCCCCGCTTGTCCTGCTCCACCAGGGTGCGCTGGAAGATGGCGCCGTTGGCTTCCACGATGGACTCGCGGATGACCTCGGCCGCCTCGGTGTCAGGCCTGCCCGCCACTCCTTCCAGCGACTGGGCGACGATCCGCACCGCCATGTCACTCGCGACCTCGCCCGCGGCGTGCCCCCCCATGCCGTCCGCGACGATGAAGACGCCGTGGTCCGGGATCATGAGATACGCGTCCTCGTTCCCCGAACGCACGACGCCAACGTCGGTTCTTCCCGCGCAGGTGAATCGAACGGTGTGCGTCACGTTAGCTGGCGCCCAGAAAGACGATGGCGACGAGGACGATGACCGCGACAATCACGATGAACAGCCACCAGGGCAGGCCTCCGGAGGGTGCCTCCGGCTCCGGCGGCGGGCGCGACGGCCGGCGCTGCTGGTCCCGCCGGGCGGCGGCGCTGGGTCGGGGCACGTCTATTCCCCGCAGGGGCTCCGTCGCGCGGTCCGGCACATCCACCGGCTTCACGCCCGACGGCGGCCCGCCTTGCGACACCGGGGGCGGCGCCTCGGGCGTCGCCTTCCGGGATCCCGAGACCGCCGCGACCTCCTTGATGCTGTCGATGATCTTGGTCGAGCTCCCTTTCTTCGGATCGATGGTGTCGTCCGTGGGCTCGAATATCGTCTGGACGTCCCCGAACCTGATGAGGGCGCCCGGAGCCAGCGGCACCTCTCCCTCCACCTTTTGGCCGTCCACCATCGTGCCGTTGGTGGACTCCAGGTCGACCAGCATCCAGATCCCCTCACGCCGCTGCAGCTTGGCGTGCGTAGTGGAGACACTCTCTTCGGGGAGCGCGATGTCGTTGTAATCGGCCCGCCCCACGTTCACCACCGGTACCTTGATGGAGAACCGTCGCCCCCTGAGCGTGCCACTCCTGACCAGTAGGTTGGCCAGCACGCCGGTGGACGCCGAGGCCCGCGGGGTGGGCGGAGGCTCGGACGCCGCCTTCTTGGGCTTGGTAGCGGGAGCGGCTCCCGGCTTCTGCATGCGTATGCCCGGCACCCCGTGGAGGGTGTTGCTCAGGCGATGCTCCGCGCCGGGCGGCGGCATGGCCGGAGCCTCCATCCACGGCGCCCCGGGAGCCGCAGGTCCCTCCACCGGGGGCGGGGCTTCCTGCGCCACATCGGCATAGAAGCGGAGGTCGTACTCGCCACACTGGATCACGTCCCCCCGCGCCAGGACGTGCTGCCCCGAGATCCGCTTCCCGTTGACGATGGTGCCGTTCGTGCTGCTATCCACCAGGACGTAGCCCTTGGGGGAGCTGATGACCTCCGCGTGCCGCCGCGAGACGTTCTTGCTTGTGAGCACCACGTCGCAGCTCGCGTCACGCCCGATCGTGAGGGAATTGTCGGCCATGACGTACTCGCGACCGTCGGTGAGGGATACCAGCCGACCGCCCGTCCCGGACGTCGCCACCCGCTTGGCCGGCTTGGCTGCGACATCAGAGGGATCCATCGCCTGGACGTACTGGGTGCTGCCGCTGCGGCGCTCGTCCACGAAGAGGATCGCCTCGCCCCCGATCTCCACCTTGTCTCCGTGGAGCAGCGGGTGCGGCTGCGGTCCCAGGCGTACGCCATTCACCAACACCTCGGCCCCCTCGGCTCCGAGGCGGATGGCGACCTGGCCGCTGGGCAGCCCCTGCACAATGGCATGCTGCCCCAACACGCCCTCGCCGGTCAGCGGGATCAGGGACGATGGGTCAGAGCCGATGATCGCGTCGCCTACCGGAACCGGGTGGCGACGGCCACCGACCTGGAGATACGACATCCGGCCGTGTCCTTAGGATTCGGGACTCGTGAGCAAAAGCTAGTTTGCCACTTCGGGGCCTGCAACTCAGCGAGCGCCGCGGCCTCACGGCGCAGCCGGCTCCGGGGGGTCCTCGAGCTCGTCCCGGAGCTCGTCCTCGTCGTCCGAAGGCACCTCTGCGCGCCTGATCCAACTGTAGAAGACGTAGGACCCGAAGCCCACGGTGAGATAGCTCGTCAGAACCCGCCACAGCAGGATGTAGGACGGCGTAAGCTCCCGCGGAACATAGATCGACATGACGGCGGCGGACAGCACCTCGGCCAGCCCCGAGCCCCCCGGGGTCGGCGCGAAATACAAGAGGAATACGATCAGGGTCTGCAGCAACACCACGTCCACGAACTGCGCATGGATCCCCAGGGCCCGCAGCACCACATACCCCGCCACCAGCTTGTTGGAGAGCGCCACAGCGGTGAGCACCACGGCGGCCACGAGCGACAGCCAGCCTCGCCCGCGGAAATACGCCACCATCGTCTCGTGCGCCCGGTCGATGCCGGCGTTCAGGGTCACCACGCGGCCAGCCAGCCCAGCACTCCCCCGCCGCTCGAGCCAGGACACGACTTTGCGAGCCAGCCGGCGCGCAACCCCTGGGAACAGCATCAGGAACAGCATGATGGCGCCGACGGCCATGAAGCCCATCAGGCTCAACCCGTACAGATCGCGCAGCGACACCAAGCCGAGGACGCCATGCTGCTCGAGCGAGCGTCCCGCTCCGAGGAAGATCGTGAGCGGCCCGGCCACCCCGAAAAAAAGGATGGTCGCCACGAAGCTCATGAACGTGGCGACCATCGCCACCGGGAGCGGAGTACCGTAGCGCTTGAGGGTGTAGATGCCGACAGGGCCACCGCCAGCCTGGGACGGCGTGAGGAGCGTCGCCCACGCGTTGAGGCCGGCCGAGAGCACGGCGCCCTTGAGCGTGGTTTCCGGGTGGACATGCCGCGCCAGCACGAACAGCCGGAGGCCGCCGCCGATCCAGTCGAGGGACGCGAGGCCCAGCCCCAGCAGCAGCCACTGCCATCTGAGCGAGAACATCGCGTCGAGGAACAACTCGAAGTTGTTCCCGTAGAACAGCACCGCGACGAAGACGACGACCGAGATGAGCGCGAAGAGCTCCAGCCCTCGCCGCAGCAGCTTGATGGGCAGTCGCGCGGCCATGGCCGGGCAACGTACCCTCTCCGCGCCACCGCCGTCAACGGTTGCTCTTGTAGCATTCGTGAGGGGCCCGCTATGCTTCACCGCATGGCCGACCGCATCCGCGTGGAGGGCGCACGGCAACACAATCTGAAGGGGATCTCCCTCGAGATCCCGCGGCGGGCGCTCACCGTGATCACCGGGCCGTCGGGCTCCGGGAAGAGCACACTCGCGTTCGACACGCTGTTCGCCGAAGGGCAGCGGCGCTATATCGAATCCCTCTCCACGTACGCCAAGCAGTTCCTCGAGCGAATGCCCAAACCGCTGGTGGACTACATCGAGGGCGTGTCGCCGGCGGTGGCCATCGAGCAGAAGAACCCCACGACCTCGAGTCGCTCCACGGTGGGGACCGCGACGGAGATCTACGACTACCTGCGGCTGCTCTGGGCGCGGGTCGGCCGGCCGTCGTGCCACAGATGCGGCGGCCCGGTCACGGTGGACTCGCCCACGACCGCCGCCGACCGTGCCCTGGAGGCCTTTGCCGACCGCACGGTCCCGGTGGCCTTCCCCCTCCCCGCAGTGGCCCAGATCGGCCACGATGGCATCATCGAGAACCTGCGGGCCATGGGGTTCGTGCGGGTCATGGTAGGGGGAGAGATCCACCGGCTCGACGAGCTGCCGCACACCGTGCGCCTGGACGAGGAGTCCGTCCTGGTGGTCGTGGATCGCCTCCGGGTGACCCCGGCGGCCCGCGGGCGGCTCGCCGATTCCCTCGCACTGGCGTTCGCCGAGGGAGAGGGGCTCGCAGAGATCCATGGCGAGCGCGAGGTGGTTCGCTTCTCACAGCACCCGCGTTGCACCGCGTGCGGGACGCCGACGCTGCCGCTCTCGCCCGGTCTCTTCTCCTTCAACAATCCCCGCGGCGCCTGCCCGGGATGCAACGGCTTCGGGGCCGTGCTGGAGTACGATGAGACCCTGATCGTCCCCGACCCTGCGCGCACCCTGAAGCAGGGTGCGCTGGATCCGTGGACCAAGCCGCGCTACACACGCCGCCGCAGCCTGCTGCAGCAGACCGCCCAGCAGGAGGGCATCCCAGTGAACCGTGCCTGGCGGCGGCTCAAGAAGTCGCACCAGCAGTTCCTGCTGCATAACACTCGGGGACGGTACCGCGGTGTGTTTCCGTTCCTGAGGGACCTGGAGCGCAAGCGCTACAAGCAGTACATCCGCGTATTCCTGCGGCAGTACCAGCTGGCCAACGAGTGCCCCGCTTGTGGCGGCACGCGCCTGCGGCTGGAGGCGCTCGCCGTGAAGCTGGGCGATCACCACATCGGCGAGATTGCGGCCCTCAGCGCGGACTCCCTGGCGCGGTGGCTGGATGGGCTGGACCTCTCGCCGTTCGAGCGCGGCGTGGCCGCGACCATACTGCGGGAGCTCGGCGACCGCGTCGCCTTCCTGCGGGACGTGGGCCTGGGCTACCTCACCCTCGACCGCCAGACCCGCACCCTCTCGGGGGGGGAGGCGCAGCGCATCGCGTTGGCCAACGCCATGGGGTCGCGCCTCGTCGATACGCTGTACGTCCTAGACGAGCCGTCCATCGGCCTGCATCCCAGGGACATCGACCGGCTACTGAGGCTCCTGCAGCGGCTGCGCTCGGCCGGCAACACCGTGGTGATCGTCGAGCACGACGTCGCCACCATCCGCGCGGCCGACCACATGGTGGAACTCGGCCCTGGGAGCGGCGAGCACGGGGGCGAGGTCGTCTACTCCGGCGCGGTGGAAGGCGCCGAGCGGGCCGAGACCCTCACCGGCAAGTACCTGAGTGGGACGAAGCGGATCGCCGTGCCTAGCCTGCGCCGCCGTGCAGGGCCCCAATGGCTGGTGGTCAAGGGCGCCCGGCTGCACAACCTCGATGGTGTCGACGCCGCCATCCCCCTCGGCACGCTCACGGTCATCACCGGCGTCTCGGGCTCCGGTAAGTCCACCCTCGTGCACGACGTGCTGTACCGCAATCTCGCGGTCCGCCTCAAGGGATCCCACGGCGCCAAGGAGCATCTCGGCGAGCGGGTCGGGGCGATCGACGAGCTCAGCGGATGGGAGGGCCTCGAGGACGTGGTGCTGGTGGATCAATCCCCCATCGGCCGCACGCCCCGCTCCAACCCCATCACGTATGTGCGGGCCTTCGACGAGATCCGGCAGCTGTTTGCCGCGCAGCCTCTCGCCCGGGCCCGGAGCTACACGCCCACTACCTTCAGCTTCAACGCGACCGACGGCGGCCGGTGCCTCACGTGCGAGGGCGCGGGTCACGTGCAGATCGAGATGGTCTTCCTGGCGGACGTGCTCGTGCCCTGCGAGGCATGCGGCGGGAACCGGTTCGAGCCCGAGGTCTTGGACGTGACGATCAAGGGCCTCTCCGTCCACGACGTGCTGAACCTCACCGTGGACCAGGCGATGACGCGGTTCCGCCACCAGGAGCGCCTCGGGCGGGCCCTCTGGCATCTCCAACAGGTCGGTCTCGGCTACCTCCGCCTGGGCCAGCCCGCCACCACTCTCTCGGGCGGCGAGGCCCAACGCCTCAAGATCGCGCGGCAGCTGGCCACGGCCCGGCGCAAGAAGACGCGCCGCCTCTACATCCTCGACGAGCCGACCACCGGCCTCCACCTGGACGACGTACACACGCTCATCAGAGTGCTGGACCGTCTGGTGGATGCCGGGCACACGGTCCTGGTGATCGAGCACCATCTGGACATCATCAAGCGCGCCGACTGGGTGGTGGACCTCGGGCCGGACGGCGGGGAGGGCGGCGGCCGCGTGGTGGCCGCCGGGACGCCCGAGGACGTGTCCCGCGCCGACACCCACACGGCCCGGTTCCTGCGGCCGGCCCTCGCGAGCTCGGAGGAGCAAGGGGCGCAGGCGGCGCGCACGTCCGGTTGACCACAAGTCCAATAACCACAATCTTGTAGCCCATGCGAACCGGACTCTTGATCCTACTTGCGGCCGTCCTCGCCGGCCCTGCCGCCGCGCAAGAGGAAGGCCTCGTGGTCATCCAGGCAGCCAGCGGGTACGCCCTGGCCCCTGGTGACCTCGTCCGCATCCACGTGTGGGGCCGCGAGGAGTACTCGGGGCAGTTCCAGGTCGACGAGGAAGGGAAGCTCCACTACCCGATGCTGGGCGAGATCGATACCGGCGAGCTGACGGTAGCCCAGCTGCGGGACACCCTGCGCACGGGCCTCGAGCGACTGTTCTCCAACCCGTTCGTGACCATCACGCCGCTGTTCCGGGTAGCCGTGCTGGGCCACGTCCGCAGCCCCGGCCTCTACACCGTGGATCCTACGCTCAGCGTGCTGGACCTGGTGGCCTTGGCGGGTGGCCCCACGCCGGCGGCGAACACGGACAAGATCACGGTGTACCGCAGCGGCGCCGCCAGCTATGTGAACTACGAGGACGAGGCGCTGCGGGGCCGCACGCTCGCCGAGGTCGGGGTGCGCTCGGGGGACGAGGTCATGGTGCCTCGGAAGTGGTTCGCCCGGGAGGATTGGTTCCTCGTCCTCCAACTCATGACCCTCGCCCTCACGACCGCTACATTCGTCGTGACAGTGAGCCGCTGAGCTCGCTTGCGTGGGCCCACGAGCGCCGTTAGACTCCCGGCGCAACCATTCCGGAGTAGCTCAGCTGGTAGAGCAGACGGCTGTTAACCGTCGGGTCGGGGGTTCGAGTCCCCCCTCCGGAGTTTGTCAGTTGGTCTTCGTGGACACGGAAAACGCTCGGTCGGCTGGCCGGGCGCCGTGTTTCTGGTACCGCGGCGGTGGACACGATGCTCCTCTGCAGGAAGTGTCACAGCGGCAGTGGTTGTACCAACGCCAAGTGGTGCGAGCAGAAGTTCACCTGCGGCCCTGTTTCATATGGGCGGTGTGACATCTGCCATAACAGGGATTTCACGGGGGCGAACGCTGATCAACGTCAGGAGTGCGTGAAGTGTACGTCTGGCGATTACTCCGAGCCATCGGGCACGCCAGAGTATTAAGCCCATGGGGCGGCATGACAGCCTGTCGTCCGCCGTCTCACGAGACCGCGACCGCTCCCATTGCCCGCGATTGCGGTCCGCGTCAGCGTCGCGTCGCGGCTGCCGTGAGTAGCGGCCGTGAACACCCCTGACGCACCCACGGGCGCGCCCCGTCGCAAATCCACGCGCCCACACCGTGTCTTTACGTACGCGTAGTATCCGCAGACGCAGGATTCCGTTGCCCGGCCATCGCGGTCGGTGCCGAACTGCAAACGCAGGTCGCATCCCCGACAGCGTGGTGGACCGCCGTCCGACACCATCCCGGCGCGATCCAGTTTCAGCCGCGAGCGGTTCAATTGTGCCGGTGGGCGATGCGCCCGCAGCGGTTCACTCTGTTCATGGTGCTCTCTCCGTGGTGCGAAAATGAAGGGGGTCCCTGAGGTTCTGTAACGCGCGGTAATAGTAGAGCGGCGTCGGCCGCCTGCCCTGGAACTTCAGCCTCTTCAGAAAGTCGATTTCCTCCGCGGTCGCCGTGCCGCTGAGGGCCGGATCCTGAAGGAATCCCTTGAGCCCGGGCTCTTCGCTGGGCTGTGAGGATTCCACCTCGACGAACTCAAATCGCTTCACGTTCCCAGAGGCCACTCTGTCGGTCAGAACGATGTCCAGCGCAAACGTCGCCAGGTCGATATCCCAGAAATCAATCAGCGGATCGAGGAACGAGACGCAGTTCTCACTGGACACCTGGAAGATGTCCGTATCGAGGAACTCGAGCACGATGACGCGCATCTCTTCGTAGCTCCGGCCGCCGAGTTCCGCGACCGTCCGG
>JBDHDE010000013.1:0-56270 GCA_039591655.1 Gemmatimonadota bacterium | reverse complement strand
CCGCAGCTGCTCCTCGGTGGGTGGCGCCAGCACGGCCTCCGTGAGGAGCTCGAGCTTCTGCACCATGCGGCGCCGCACGACCCCGTCGTCGCGGTCGAGGCCCATGGTGAGGGCTTCGCGGTACAGCACCTCTTCGCGCACGTAGTCCTCGACCAGGCCACGCAGCTCGGTCTCGGTGGGGGGACGCTGCCACTGCCGCGTCCATCGCTCGCGCAGCCAGTTGATCTCGGCCTGCGTCACGTCGATGCGCTTGTCAGCGCCGTCGTCGGGAGCTCCGCCCCCGAGGAGTCCGTAGAGGACGAACAGAGCGACGCCCAGCGCGTTGAACTGCACCAGCGGCTCGCGGAGCCATGTCGTGATGGTCTTGCGCATCGGTCTCACAGGCTCACATGTGGATCACGCCGCCGACCCGCTAGGGCCGGCGGCGTGGTCGAATTGCTTCTGCCGTCTCCGGCCTACGGAGTATACCAGATTGGCGATGTGTAGGCCCGCTCCTGGGTGGTCATCGGGACCTCGTCGGGCATCTCGATCCCAAAGCGAACGGCGTCGTACAGGGTCCAGCGAGGCGTGGGGATCTCGATCACGCGCGCGTAGTAGAATGCTCGCTCCGACGGATCGAAGTCTGGATCGGTCCACACAGTGATCAACTCAGGATCGCCGATGGTGTTGGTCCAAGTTGCGGTGGCCAAGTCAACCGTGTTGCCCACCGAAGTACGACAGCGGCCGTCGGATCCGATGCTGCGGCCGTCGGATACCGCTACGTCGTAGACCCTCTCCTGCAGGTCGCCACCGGCGTCCAGCCAGCCCTTGATGATCTGGATGCGGTCGAGGTTGGCTCCGAAGTGGTCCTTCAGAGCCGCCACCAGGAACGTCGGGGCATTGCCGGAAGGCGCCTGTCGAAGATCGCCGCCCATGGGGACGCCCTTCCCATACCCGACGGTGGCCGGAACCCGGGTCCGGGCGTCCTGCGGCACGAAGTCCCAGCCGCCGAAGAACCGCACCATCATGCGCGAGCCCGTGGTGGCATACACCTCTCTGCGCTTCATTGCGTCCCAGATTGCCTCGCGCGTGTTCTCGGTGGCCCATACGGCGGCGTAGCCCGAGGAGACCTGCTCCCAACCCATGAAGGCGGCGCTCCCATCGGGTGCCGCGATCGCGGGGTGAGAGAACCGCTCGGGTCCGGGCTCGGTACCGGAGTGCTTGCCGAAGAAGTTCTCCTCCGCTGCGGTAGCGAGCGATGTGTGCGAGTCGGTGGATCCGATCAGACCGAACTTGAAGGGGTTGATGCCCAGACGCTGCTCCAGGCTCAGGCCGAGCTTGAGCGCCGAGCGCCCGTACTCGTACTGCAGCATGTCGTCGGTCTTCGGCTGGCTCAGATTGAGGTTTCCCAGGTCCCAGGTCCCGTAGTCGGCAAACTCGTCGTTGGGCGACAGCAGCGGGTGGGCCTCACCGTCTCCCTTGATCTGCGTAACTTCGTACACCGGTTCCCACTTCTCCCGTTCCTCGGCGTAGGCGCGGGTCAGCCGGTTGCCGTCGAAGTCGGTCACGGCGAACATCATCCCGTTCGACAGGTTTCCGTTGTGGGGAATGGCGAGGAGCCTGCCGCCGGTCTTCTCCTCGTAGGCCGCCATCGCCGTCCAGAGGTCCTCGGGGTCGACGCTCTCCTCAGCGGTGAACGGGAGGGTCCGTCGGGCCTTGTCGCCGCCATCGCGGTACACCACGACGCGGTGCAGGTTGTTGCCGGGCGGGACCAGCGAGGTCCACTCGTAGCCGATGAAGGCGGTGAACATACCCGGATCGTTGTAGCTTTCAGCGGCGTCGATCACGTCCTCCCAGACCGGGCCGCGAAGCGCCGGGTCGTTGAGGTCGAAGGGTATGGTCCCCTTCGAGAAGAGGTCGATGACCTCGAGGGTGGCGTTCACGGCCTCCTGGCCGCCCTCATTGATCATGCGGTGCCAGCGCCGTGCCGTCTCGTCGGCCATCAGGTTCGGGTGGCCTTCGAGGAGCATTGTAAACATGCCGTAGCCGTCGGAGTGGTCGGCGATGACCAGGAAGTCGAGCGGCCGGGAGAGCTTCACCCGCTGTCCCGTCGCGGACACCACCTCATCACCCCGGGCGAAGCGGTACGCCTCGTCGAGGCCGAGTCGGTTGCCGAACATCCCGGCGTCCGTCGAGATCGCGGTGTGAAGATGGGTGTCGCCCCAGAACACCTGGGTCGGGTACCCGCGGCTCGCATACGGTGAGTAGTTCTTGCCGCCGAAGGCGCGCTCGGCGTTCTCCGCCGCACCCGACACGTCCTGGGCCGCTACCGTACCGCCGACGCCGACGGTCAGGGCGGCAACAAACATCGCGATCCGTGGAAGGCGTTGCATGGTCTGTGTTCTCCCTATCGTTGTCACAAGTGGCACCCACCGCCGGCCATGGTAGAGCGGCGGGGCGCGTCGATCATTGCGTCCGTTGTCCTATGGCGTATACCAGATCGGGCTCGTGTATGCCCGCTCCTGCGTGATCATCGGGACCTCGTCAGGCAGCGTGATGCCGAACCGCATGGCCTCGTACGCCGTCCAGCGCGGCGTGGGGATCTCGATCACCCGCGCGTAGTACACGGCTGGCTGCGACGCGTCAAAGTCCGGGTCGGTCCACACAGTGATCAACTCCGGTGCACCGATGGTGTTGGTCCACGTCGCGTTCGCGACGTCCACCGTGTTGCCCACCGGCGGCAGCTTGCCGTCACGCCCGATTTGGCGGTCGCCTGACCACTTCACGTCGTAGACCTGCTCGTGGCGCTCGCCCCGGCCATCCACCCAGCCCTTCACGATCTGGATGCGGTCCAGGTTGCCCGAGAACGGATCCTTGAGCGCGGCCACCAGGAAGGTGGGGGACCCGCCTGAGTGCCTGGGGGGCAGATCGCCGCCCATGGGCACACCCTTGGTGTAGCCGAGTGCACCCGGCAGCCGGCTCCGGGCGTCCGCCGCCGTGAACTCCCAGCCGCCGAAAAACCGCACCAGCATGCGCGGACCGGTGGTGGCATAGGTCTCTCTGCGCATCATCGCGTCGAAGATCGCCTCGCGCGTGTTCTCCGTGGCCCACACGGCGGCGTAGCCCGAGCCGACCATGTCCCAGCTTTCGTACCGGCCGTTCGGGGTCTCCCCCATGGGGTGCTTATAGCGCTCCGGGCTGGGCTCGGTGCCGGAGTGTTTGCCGAAGAAGTTCTCCTCCTCGGCGGTGGCGAGACCGGTGTGGCTGTCAGTCGAGCCGACCATGCCGAACTTGTACGGATTGACGCCCAGTTCCCGCTCGAGCTGCAGCCCGATCTGGAGTCCCGTCCGGGCGTACTCGTACTGCAGCATTTCATCTTGCTTTGGAACGCTGAGGTCCAGGTTGCCCTGGTCCCACGTCTCGTAGTCGGCGAACTCGTCGGTGGGGGACAGATAGGGGTGTGTCTCGCCGTCACCCTTGATCTGGGTGGCCTCGTACAGCGGCTCCCACCTGGCGCGGGTCTCGGCATATTCACGGTCGAACGCCATGCCGGTGAACGTGTCCAGCATGGGGAACATGATGCCGTTGCTCAGGTTGCCGTTGTGGGCCAGCGCGAGGATCCGGCCGCCCGTCTTCTCCTCGTACGCCTCCATCCAGCGCCACAGATCGCGCGGGTTGTCGCTCCCCAGCGGCGCCAACGTGGTTAACGGCTCCACGGCGCTGGCCTTGGTGCCGTCGTCACGGAAGATCACGACGCGGTGCAGGTTGTTGCCGCCGGTGTTGGAGGTCCACTCGTAGCCGATGAAGGCGGTGAACTCACCGGGATCGTTGTAATCCTCCGCCGCGTCGATCATCTCTTCCCACGCAGCGCGGTACGCAGGTGTCCCCGGCAACGACGCCAGTGCCTCGGGGAACTGATTCTGCGAGAACGCGACGATGACCTCGATGGCCGCCGCCACTCCCTGCTGGCCGCCGGCCTGCACCATGTCGTACCACCGCCTGCCGGTGGGATCGGCAAGCATCTCGGGGTCGCCGGCGAACAGCCGCGGGAAGAACCCCATGTTGTCGGAGTGGTCCGCCACGACGAGGAAGTCCAGCGGCCGGCCCAGCTTCACCTGCAGGCCGGTGGACGACGTGAGCTCCTCACCGCGGGCGAAGCGGTAGGCGTCCTCCGGCGTGAGCCGGGCTCCGAAGGCTCCCGCGTCCATGGACAGGCCCGTGTGCAGGTGGGTGTCGCCCCAGTACACCTGGGTCGGGAAGTTGCGGCCGGCATAGGGGGAGAAGTGCTTCTGCGCTGGGAAAGCGCCCTCGAGTGCCTCCGGTGAAGGGACCGGGTCCTGGGCGAGGGCGGGCGACGCTGCTGCTGCGCACAGTATGGTGACGAGAGCGAAGGCTCTGCGAGCCGACATAGGGGACTCCTTGTTGGATTTCGGTGAGACTACAATTCCGGTCGCTGGGTGCCTGAGGCTCTGAGGTCAGGGAATTGGCGCGTTGTGCGGCCACCCGCTCACGTCCACCCTGTCGCTGTAATCACCGCCTGTGTCGGCCTCACGCTAGGGCGTCCTTAGCTCCGCTTGCCACTCCGGAACCTCGTCCCGCCGGCGTGTCCTCATGCTTCGACTTAGCCGGACGAACAGCTCGGCATACCGACAACTATAGTCGAAAATAGTACTCGTGCGTCTCTCGGAATGGTAGGGGCCAGCAGCCTAGTAAGAGTGGCGTATGATCTGGGCCTACGGCGTCACGATCCGCGTCCCACGCGGCACGTCAAAGCGCAACTCCGCCTCGGGAATCGGCACGTTCGTCCGGATCCCGCTGAACACCAGCACGCGTCGCTGGCCTGACTCCTCAGTCACGCTGATGCGCCGCAGCAGCCCGTCGCTCCGAGCCACGGCGATCACCGCCCGCCGGAACGGCATATCGGCGTGCCGCGGCGTGAGCAGCACTATGTCGACGGCAACGCCGTCGGTGGTCTCCTCTCCCACGTGCTGCGCCGTGTAGCGCTCCAGCGGGCGATCTACGAACTGGCCGAAGAGCTGGGGCGAGGAGGGGCCCGACTGAGGAACGGCTTGCCGGATGACCTGGTCCGGGACGCTGCTGGGGGCGTAGGCCCACAGCCACTCCCCATCGGCGACGATCCGCTCGCCAGAGGGATCGGTCCACCGCATGGCGAACCGGTCGGGCGGGGTGAGGAACAGCCGCCCGCGGGTCTCCTCCGGCTCGCCCAGCATGGGGTTCACCAGGGTCTGGGTGAAGTTCGCCGTCAGCGTGGTGAGCCGGTGGTAGGCCTGCTCGGCGCGCGCTAGGGCGGCTTCGACGTCCTGTGCTGCGAGAGGTCCGGCGCTGCAGGGCAGGAGTAGGGCACCCACGACGCTCCTGAGCACGAGATACCGTCCGCGCACTCGCCGCACGGCTGCGTCGGGTGATGACAAGGAAGCCGCGGGGTGCTGCGGCCGGGCGTTGGTGGTGTCCACTGCCTACACCCTCGTTGCCGAGAGCGGCTCGACCACCCCCCGCCCGATGGCTTCCGCGATCACGTGGATCTCGTGCATGAGCTGGGTGAACTGCTCCGGGTAGAGGCTCTGGGCCCCGTCGGAAAGGGCCTTGTCGGGGGCGGGGTGCACCTCCACCATGACCCCGTCGGCGCCCGCCGCGACGGCCGCCCGGGCCATGGGAATGACCTTGTCCCTCAGCCCGATGCCGTGACTCGGGTCCGCGATAATGGGCAGGTGCGACAACCCGTGCACCACCGGCACGGCGGCGAGGTCGAACACGTTGCGCGTGGCGCCGTCGAACCCGCGGATGCCGCGCTCGCACAGGATCACGTCGTGATTGCCCTCGGCCAGGAGATACTCCGCCGAGAGCAACAGCTCGGTGATCGTCGCCGCGATGCCGCGCTTGAGCAGGACCGGCTTCCCCGAGCGGCCGGCGCGCTTGAGCAGGGAGAAGTTCTGCATGTTGCGGGCGCCGATCTGGACGACGTCGGCGTACTCGGCCACCAGGTCGACGCTCTCGGTGTCCAGCGCTTCGGTGACCACCAGGAGTCCCGTTTCCTGTCGCGCCTTGGCCAAGAGCTTGAGGCCGTCCAGCCCCAGACCCTGGAACGAGTAGGGCGAGGTGCGCGGCTTGAAGGCCCCACCCCGGAGCATGGCGGCGCCGGCGGCCCGCACGCGGTGGGCGGCCTCGAGGATCTGCTCCTCGGACTCCACCGAGCAGGGGCCGGCGATGACCACCACCTCGCCGCCGCCAATGGTGAGGCCTTCGGCCAGCCGCACCACGGTGGATTCCTCTTTCCACTCCCGGGAGACCTGCTTGTAGGGCTGGGTGACGTGGATGATCTCTTTGACGCCGGGCAGGGCCGCGAGGCGCGAGGCATCGACGCGGCCGTCGTTGCCCACCAGCCCGACGGCGGTGCGCTGCCGGCCCGGCATGGGACGAGCCTCGTAGCCCAGCTCCTCGATCATCTCGACGACGCGCTGTACCTCGGCGGCACTGGCGCCGTGCGTCATTACGACCAGCATGTCCGCTACGTTCCTACGGTGAAGCGGTCTCCGTCGGCGGCGGCGTGGATCTCCCCGTCGAATTGCCGGGCAGCGACGGCCACCGGGTCTGTGTCACCGAACACCGGGTAGAAGTGCGTCAAAACAAGGCGGTGGGCTCCGGCGTCCTTCGCCAGCGCCCCCGCCTGCGTGGGAGTCAAATGTAGCTCCAGGGCGCGCTCGTCGGGTAGGGAGCACTCGGACAGCAGCAGGTCACACCCCTTGGCCCACTGCGCCAGCTCCTCGCTGGGGCCGGTATCCCCGGTGTACACCAGCCGGTGTGTTCCGGTCCGGACGGCGTAGGCCAGGCTCTCGTCGGTGTGCGGCGTGTCCCATGCCTCCAGCGTCACGCCGGGCGAGAGCTCCCGGGACTCGCCGGGAGCGACCTCCACGGTCTCCAGCGGAAAGCCCGGCTCCAGCACCCAGTCACCGTAGGCTCCGGCCAGCAAGGTCAGTCGCGAGCGCATGCCTCGCGGACCGATCACCGTGAGCGGTGCGCTGCGCGGCGGCTCGATGCCCCACTTGAGCGCGAACAGCAGCATGGGGAGCTCGCCCCAGTGGTCCTGATGGAAGTGGGTCACGGCCACGTGGGTCACCGCCGCCCACGGCACGCCGAAGCGACTCGCCCGGTGCAGCATGCCCGCCCCACAGTCGAGCAGGAGTCGCACCTCGCCGGCGTCGACCCAGTGGGCCGCGGCCGTGCGGTCGGCCGTGGGGGCGACAGTGCCGCTTCCCAGGACCGTGAGCTCCATGTCTAGAAGTCCGGACCCATGTAGACGATGCGCTTGAAGAACGTGCCGTCCGGCGTCGTGAGGCGTATGAGGTAGATGCCCTGCGGCGTGGATGAGCCATCGCGGGCCGTTCCGTCCCACGCCAGGTTCGGGTCGCAGCTTCCGCCAATGCCCTCCGCCGGCCGGCCGTAGCGCCCCGGCGGGAGGATGGCCGGGAACGCCGAACCTGGCACCAGGTTGCGCACCACGTGACCGCGGATGTCCAGGATGTCCAGAGTGGTCGTGCCCCGGGTCGCCAGGTCGAACCAGATGCATGTGGAGCGGCGCCCGTTGGTGATGTTGGGAAACGGGTTGGGGAAGTTCTGGAACAGGAGAGTGACCGCCGGTACGGTATCGTCGATGATCAGGAAGGTGCCGAGACTCTCCGTCACCGTGCTGTCGTCCTCGAGATGCGCGGTAACCTGCCACGTGTACGGTGTGTTGCGCTCCAGGTCCCGCGGTGGCACGTACGTCGTGGTCGTGAGACCACGCTGCTCTATGTCGAGCTCCCCGTTGTCGGCCCGGAAGACCGCGACGTCGTAGACGAAGGGGCCCGGGGGCTGGACGGCCTGGGGGGAGGTCCAGTGGAACGTGGGCCGCACCTCCCGGATGGTGCTCCCCTGGGGGTCGTTGAGGGTTAGGAGCGTGGCCCACTGGGGCACCACGAACTCCTGGCTCAGTGGCGTCCCGATGCTCACGGAGTCCACCGTGGTCGCGGTGAGCGTGAACACGAACCGTGCGCCCGGTGGAAGTGCCTCAGCCCAGCTCACGGTGGTCTCATTGGTGACGGTGTCCAGCAGCACCGTGCTGAACGTGCTGTCGGTGGCAACCCGGAGGTGGTAGCTCACCGGCTGGGCGATGAGCGGCAGCTCGGGCACGGACCAAACGAAGATCGGGGTGACCTCGTTGATCAGCGTGTCGACGGGATTGGTGACGATGATGCCCCGCGGGAAGTAGGCCGCGACCGAGCCGTCGGGCCTGCCCCAACCGCGGCTGGAGTCGGGGCTCTCCCGCTCGGTGCCCGTCCGGCGCAGCGCCTCGATCACCTCGATGGGCGCGTGCAGCGGGTGCAGCTGCCGGTACAGCGCCGCGGCGCCGGCGAGGATCGGGGTCGAAAAGGATGTACCGTTCACCCGGGCGAAGCCCGTCACCGGGGTCACCACGAACACGGCCTGTCCCGGCGCCACGAGGTCGGGCTTGAGCCGGCCGTCGGCGGTGGGGCCCCGGGAGCTGAACCCCGTCAGCACCCCCAGTGAGTCCTCGGCTCCCGCGGCGAGGACGGAATCCCCGTCTGCCGGCGTGATCATCGAGCGGAATCCAGGACCGTTGTTGCCCATGGCGGTCACCACGAGGATGCCGCGGGCCGCTGCCGCGTCCGCCGCCACCGTAGTCACAGCGACGTCGCCGTTCAGGTCCTCCGGGGCGTAGCTGAACCCACCGTCGAAGTCCAGGTACCCCACGCTGGACGACACCACCTCCACCCCGATGGAGTCGGCCCACTCCAGCGCGGCGACCCAGTTGTCCTCCTCCACCCGGGTCTCGGAGCGGATGTCCTCGGTCTTGGCGAGGATGTAGTCGGCGTCGGGGGCGATCCCGATGATCTGCGTGGGCACGTTTGCCGCCAGCAGCGACCAGGTCTCGGTACCGTGCTGCGAGGCGTTTGCGGCGTCGCCCGGCTCGTTGGCGACTACCGAATCGTCAAACACGAAATCGTACTGCGCGATCACCGTGGCCGAGTCGAACGCCGCGTTGCCGGTCTCGAACCCGGTGTCCAGCATCGCGATGGTCACGCCGGCGCCGCGCACCCCCTGGTCGACCAAGGGAAAGAGATTGAGCCGCCTGAAGGGCATCGCCGAGGGACCGTACAGCGAGTCCTGTGCGGTTGCGCCCGCCGTCGGCGCGAGGAGCGGAGTCTCCCGCGGCGGCTCCGGCCGGCCGCGGAATCGCGCTACCAGTTGCAGGTGCCGGAACTCGCTGCGTGCGGCGGCGGCTGCCAGATCGGTGGTCGACACCTCGGCCGAAACGGCGTGGAGCCAGCGGCTGCGGCGGCGCTCTCGCCCACCGACATCTGCCACTGCCGCGGCCACCGCTTCGAGAGGATGGTCGCGGGAGCCGAAGAACCACGCCCGCACCACGGTGTCCCGGGCGAGCAGCGGTGTCAGGTTACGCGAGACCGTTGGCTGCTGGGCCTCCGCCGTCGCCGCGGCGCACGCAAGGGCGGCGATGAGGAGGGAGGCCGGTCTCAACTGCCGGTGGGCTCGAGAGCACTCAGGCGCACCCCCACGATCGTGGATACGCCGGGCTCTTGCATGGTGACGCCGTAGACGGCATCCGCCACCTGCATCGTGCGCGGGTTGTGCGTGATCACGATGAACTGGGTGTCGGACTTGAACTCCTCGAGGAGTCGCACGAACCGCATGACGTTGGCGTCGTCCAGCGGCGCGTCCACCTCATCGAGCAGACAGAACGGCGCCGGCTTCGCGAGATAGATGGAGAACAGCAGCGAGATGGCGACCAGGGCGCGCTCGCCCGAGGAGAGCAGGTGAATGCGCTGGATCCGCTTCCCCCGGGGGGCGGCCTGGATCACGATCTCGCTTTCCAACGGATCGTTCTCGTCGGCGAGCCGCACGTCGCACTCACCGCCCTCGAACAGCGTCTGGAACACCGAGTGGAAGTTCTCGCGCACCGCCGCGAAGGTCTCGAGGAACATTGTCCGGGCCGTTTGGTCGATCTCGCGCAGGGCCTGCACCAGGGAGGCGCGGGCCTCGATCAGATCGTCCCGCTGCGTCTCGAGAAAGTCGAGGCGCTTCTTCTCGTCGGCGTGCTCCTGGACGGCCAGGGGGTTCACCGGCCCGATGCGCTCGAGCTCCTGCTCCAGGCGGTCGGCGTCGTGTTGCAGGGCCACCGTCTCGCCCTCGACCTGGGTGGCATCGGCGAGCAGCGTCTCTATGGGCTTGTGCCACTCGGCCTCGACCCGCTCCACCACAGCCCGGCGGCGACCCCCCGCCTCGGTGAGCTCGAGCTCCAGCCGATGGAGTTCTTCGTTGAGCTGCTCCAGTTCGTGGCGCGCTTCCTCGAGGGCCTGCTCCTGGGCGGCCACGGCCTGACCGACGGTCTCCACTGCCTGCTCCGCCGCCTGCGCAGCGTCTTCCATCTCCTGCACCGCCACCTGCCGCTCCGCCAGGGTGTCGGTCCACTCACCGCGCTGCTGGGTGAGGGACCTGGTGTTCCCCTCGATCTGGCCCAGCTCGTCGCCCAATCGGCGGCTCGCCTCCTGGGCCTCCGTGAGCTGCGCCTGCGCGCGTGCCTCCCGCTCCAGCGCCGCCTGCTCACGGGCGGAGACCTGCGCCTCCTCCACCTGCCAGTGGACCCGGCGCTCCCTGGCCGCCTCCTGGGCGGACTCCAGGTCCTGCAGCGCGGCCTGCTGGCGGGCCAGGTCCTCCGCCAGGCGGGCCCGGCTCGCCTCACCCGAGGCGGCTTCCTCCGCCGCTGCCTGGAGCCGCGCCTGCCGCTCGGTGATGCGCTCGGTGAGCCGGTTCATGGCCTGCTCGGCCTCGCCCCGCTCCCGCTCGGCACGGTGCAGGTGCCGGCTGGCCTCGTCGCTCGCTCCCTGAGCCTCCCGCAACGACTGGCGCGCCGTCGTGCTGCGCTCGGTGGCGGCTTCCAGCTGCCGCTCCGCCCGACTGTGCTCCTCCGCGGCGTGCTCGGCGCGCTGCGTGAGCTCGGCGCGGCGGCGGTCGGCGTCATCCAGCTGGTGTGCCAGCTGGTCGAGCTCGGCACGGCGGCTCAGCGGCCCTGTCTGGTCGGCACCCGGCAGGTAGACCGCCCCGCTGCCCCGGCGAATCAAGCTGCCGGCCTCGTCGAAGGGCCGGCTGCCGGCGAGGAGCGCCGCCACCCAGCGCTCCGCCGGGTGCGCCACGTCGAGCTCGGCGACCAGGGCGTGCTCCGCCGGCGCCGCCGTCGGTCCGGGCTCCACCGGCAGCAGCAGCAGGGGACCGGGCTCGGCCGCGGCGTGCCACTGGCGCACCGCTTCCACGGTGGCTTCGTCCCGCACCAGCACTGCGTGGAGCCAGTCCGCCAGCAACCGCTCGGCGAGCCGTGCCTGTTCGGCTGAGATGGTGAGGAAATCACTGAGCGGACCGAGCACCGCGCCGTCGCCGAAGCGGGCCCGCTCGTTGAGCAGGATCTGGACTGCCGGCGCGAGCCCCTCGCGTCGCCGCTCCAGCTCCGCCAGGGCTTCCCGCCGGGCGGCCAGCTGTGCGATCGCCTCGTCCAGCTCGCGGCGCTCGATGCGCAGGGCCGCCTCGTTCTCCCGGGCCGCCGCCAAGCTGTGTCGTGCGCGCTCCAGGGCAGCTGCCGCCTCGCGCTCCTCGCGCTCGCGTTCGGCGAGGGTCGACCGCGTGGTGTCGAGACCCTGGCGGGCGGACTCGTAGTCGCGGCGCGCCTCCACCAGCCGGGCATCGGCAGCGGAGGCTTGGCGGCTGAGCTCCTCGAGGTCCTGCTCCAGGGCGGTGCGCTCGCCGGCCAGCGCCCGGAGCGCTTCCGCCTGCTGCTGCAGCGAGGCCTCGACCTCACGCACCCGGGTGCGCTGCTGGTTGAGCCGCTCCCGCGCCTCATCCTCGGAGGCCGAGCGCAGGTCCAGCTCGGTCTGCACCGACTGGCGCGCCGCCTGCGCCGCCTCCCGCTCGGTGGCTGCCGCCTCCAGCTCCCGCTGGGCCTGTGCCGCCCGGCCCTCGGCGTCTGCCCGCTCCTCCTGGGCGCGGGTGCGCCGCTCCGCGGCGTGCTCCAGTCGTTCCGCGGAGACGTTGAGGTCGCCCTCGAGCCGCTCCAGCGCGACCCGCGTCTCGCCCAGTTGCCGCTCGAGCTCCGTGCGCCGCGCCTCGGCCGCCGCCCGCTCTTGGGCCCGCCGCTCCCGCTGCCCCTCGTGCTCGGCGATGGTGTCCCGCGCCGCGGGAATCTGCACCTGCAAGGTCTCGCGCCGGCGCTCCAGGTCGGCGTGCTGCCGGTCGAACTCGGCGAGGGCGCGCCGGGTCAACGTGATGACGATTGCGAACCGCTGTTCCAGGTACCGCTGATGCCGCTCCGCCCTGCCGCGCTGGCGGGCGAGGCTGCGCACCTGGCTCTGAACCTCACCGATCAGGTCCTCGAGTCGTTGGAGGTCCGCGGCGGTCCGCTCCAGCCGCCGCTCCGTGCTGGCCTTGCGGTCGCGGTACAGGCCGATACCCGCCGCCTCCTCGAACAGCGAGCGGCGCTCCTCGGTGCGATCGGACAGCAACCGGTCGATCATCTGGGCTTCGATGACCACGCCCGCGTCGCTGCCCAGGCCCGTGCCCCGCAGCAGGTCCTGCACGTCCCGCAGCCGCACGGGGGACTGATTCAGCTGGTACTCACTCTGTCCGTTGCGGGAGAGCCGCCGGGTGACCGACACCTCGTGATACGCGATGGGTAGCTCGCCGTCGCTGTTGTCGAACACCAGCGACACGCCGGCGAGGTTGATAGGGCGCCGCTTCACCGACCCCTGGAAGATCACCTCATCCATGCGGGCGCTGCGCAGCAGTCGGGCGCGTTGCTCGCCCAGCACCCAGCGGACGGCGTCGGAGATGTTCGACTTGCCGCAGCCGTTGGGGCCGACGACGGCAGTGATGCCGTCCTCGAACGCCAGCTGCACGGCGTCGGCAAACGACTTGAATCCCGACAGCTCTAGCCGGGTGAGTCTCATCGCGCTATCCCTGCTCGTGCTACGAGTGTGCCCTCGAGGTCCGCTGCCGTGAGGATGGAGTCCGCCAGGCGCGCCTGTTCAGGGGTTTCGAAGGCGCCCACGAGGAGTGTCGCGGTCCCGTCGGACGCCATCACAATGTACGCCGGGATACTGCGAGCACGAAGCCCCTCTGCCGCGGCGCTCGCCGCCGCGGAGTCGGTGTAGGAGCCGAGCCGGATGGCGTGCGGCGTGCGCAGGATGGTGCCGTTGGGTCGCTCCAGTAGGCCATCCTGCCATAGACGGCTCAGCGCCCGCTCGGCGGCCCCGGCGGTGGGGAGGGCCGCCACGATGAGGCGGTGCCAGGTCCCCTGCCTGCCCAGCTGCACCGGAGTGATGGTCGCAGTCCAGCCGTCCCGCTCGTACTCGCGCACGCGCTCGAGGGCGGTCTCCAGTGTCCCGAACGCCGCCACCTGCACTCCATAGAACAGGGAGTCGCTGGGCGAGGCCGGACTCGCCGCGGTCGCGGCGGGTGTCGGGGGCGCGGTGTCGCTGGGCGCGGCGCCGGTCGGGGCCGAGTCGCGCTCGTTGCCGGGAAGCGCGAGGAGAATCCCGACGGTGCCGATGCTGGCGGCGGCGATCGCCGCCGTGACCCAGGGGCGCCGTGGTCGGGGAGGCCGCACACGACGAGCCACCGGTCGCACCGTACGCCTCGGGGGGGGCGTCGCGCGCCGCTCCCTCGCGGGGACTCGCTCCTCCACCACGAGATCCACCGGCACACCGGCTTCGAGCAGGGTGGACAGGCTGCGATGGTGCCGGGCGTCGCCGGTGAGCGCCAACGCCACCACCCGGTCGGGCTGCGCCTTCAGATGCTCGAGGCCCTCCGGCGGGATGGCCAGGAGCAGCAGCGCGTCCTCGCTGGCGAACCCCCGGGCCAGCCGCTGCCAGCGCGGGTGCGCCCAGACCTCGCCGGGCTCGGCCAACTCGGTGCCGACACCGATATGGAAGAAGCCGGGCACATCCTGCTCCTCGGTCACGTGCTGGAGCGAGGCTCCGTACAGGAAGGCGTCGGCAATGCCCTCCACGGAGCCGCCCTCCGCCCTCGGCCTCAGGAGGGGGCGCTCCAGGCCGAGGTCCACCAGAACTACGCGCCGGTTGGCCTCGGCGACACGGCGACCGATCTCCCAGGCCACCGCCGCCACCGGCTCGGCCTCGCCCAGCGGCACGATGGCCACTACCGTGGTGCCCGCGAGGAGGTCGGGGGCGGTGGCGATGAGCCGGGCCGGTGGCAGCTCCGCCGGCTTCATGGCTGGGCGCTTGTCGTGTCGGGCGTGAAGATCCAGTAGGGCAGGCCGAGGCGACGGCCCGTGGCCTCCGCCTCCTCCCGGGTGGAGTAGGGTCCCAGCACGACGCGATAGGGTTCGCCGAACTCCTGCGGCTCGAGGACGCTCGCCTCCATGCCGGCCCGTCGCAGGTTGGAGGCCAGGTCGTCGGCCCAATCGCGGTTGCTGGTGCTGCTCACCTGGACGTAGACGATCTGGGAAGTATCCTGCGCCACCTCCGGCGTCACGGCGCCGAACTCCAAGGCAGGCCGCCGCGGGTCCCAGGCGATTGCCAGCCACCGGTCGCCATCGGCGTCCTCTGCCTCCCCGGCGGCCGTCCAGGATCCCGCGGTGAGGGCCACGACGCTGTCGTCGCGGCGCGCCAGGATCGTTCCGTCCGGCGCCACCGCCGGCAAGTTCTCGTCCCACTCGCCGGGCAGCGTTGCCGCCAACTGCCACTCGACCAGGTCCACGACCCACACTTCACCACCGGCCTCGGGCTGCACTAGGAGGACGCGTCCGGTGGGATCCGATCGCAATCCTCTCCCGGCACCGGGCAGCGCGAGGGTGTCGAGCAGCTCCAGCGCGAAGCGATCCACAACCACCAGGGTGCCCATGGCACCGACGGCGTACACGTGGTGCGCCGCAGGGGAGAAGGCGGCGCCCAGGGGCACGATGTTCAGGGGCACGAACCGTCGTGCGGTGGCGCCCAGCGGGTCGAGGATCTCCAGCCCGCTGTCGGTGGTGACGACGGCGACGTCCCCCCAGCGCGAGACGGCAACCCCGCCGTCCGGCATGTGCTGCGTGATGGGTTCCTGGCCGCTGGCCAGCAGCGTGAGTACCGGGCCTTCCTCTCCGGAGACCACGGCGACGAGTCGGTTGCGCGCGGCGCCCCACAGCTGCGTGGGCACCGTGGCAAACCCGTTGGGCCAGGGTGTGGCGGTGCGTCGCTGCACCGTGGCTACTGATCCGTCGAGATGCACGACGTATGGCGTTCCCGTGGGGCCCAGGGTCGCGATGGCCACGGAGGTGTCGACCACCCGTGCCCGGCCGCTGGCCAGGTCCAGGGCAACCAGCTCGTGGTCGCCGGTCAGCGTGTACGCGAGGTCGTCATCGCTGGCGAACCCGACTGTGGAGGCCACGGAGTGGTCGCCGGCCTCGAAGCGCCATGCGACCTCGCCGAGCCCGGGGAGCTGATACAGCTTGGCGTCCTGCTCCCCGGTGATCGGAAACCGGAAGACGACCGATGCTCCATCGCCCGAGCCTGGCGGCGCTTGGGCGAGGGCCTCGAGCACGGGGTTGGGGCGCTGCTGGGAGTCGCAGGCGACCAGGCCAAAGAGCAGCGTCAGGAGGGCAGAGCGCGGTAGCACTGGGGCAAGCTAGGGGAGGTCCGAAGGGCTGGCAAGGCGAATGGCGCTGCGGTCAGTGAAGCGACTCCTCGGCAACCACCGGGGCGTCCGACCACAAGCGCTCGAGCTGATAGTACTCCCGCAGTGTCGGGTGGAATAGGTGGATCACAACGTCGACGAAGTCCAATAGCGCCCACCGGCCGGCCGCGACTCCTTCCACGTGGTGCGGGCGGCGGCCGCCCCCCTCGACGGCCTCCAGCACCCGCTCGGCGAGCGTCCGGACGTGCGTGTCCGACGATCCCGAGGCGATGACGAAGAAGTCGGCGGCGTCGCTGATCCTGCGGAGGTCGAGCACCATGACGTCGATCGCCTTGTGCTCATCCAGCGCGTGCACGGCGACCTGGAGATCGCGCTGTGCGTCGTTCGCGATCCTGGCGGGCTGCGTTCTACTGGGAATGGTTCTGGGAGGTGAGCAGGTGGCTAGTCCTCGACCTGATAGAAGATGCCCCACGCCCGCGGTCCGGTGTGGACCCCCAGCGCGGCGGTCACCGGGCTGACGAAGCACTCCCGCGGCCCGTAGCGCCGCACCAACTCCTGCCGGATGCCGTCTGCAAGCTCCGGCGCCCCGGCGTGCGCCACCGCCAATCGCAGGGACTTGGGCCGCGGCGTGAGGCGGCGGTCGAGGTGGTCCAGCACCCGGGGGACGAGGGCGTCGCGGCCCCGCACCCTATCCAGGGGCACAATCCGGCCCTCCGCACTCACCTCGAGGATCGGCTTGATGTCGAGCAGGCCGCCGAGCCACGCCCGCCCGCGGCTCACACGTCCGGAGCGCAGCAGGTTCTCGAACGTGTCCACGGTAAACAGCCCGCCCGATTGATCCCGCACTCGGGTCAGCTCGGGCACGATGGCAGGAATCTCCCAACCTGCCTCGACCAGCTCTGCCGCCTTGAGCGCCAGCATGCCGAGTCCGAAGGATGCGGACCGGGAGTCCACTAGCGTGATGGAGTTGCCCTCGGTCCGAGCGCGGGCCGCCGCTTGGGCAGAGGCCAGCGTACCGGACAGTGCACCGGCAACGAACAGCCCGATGGACTGGTCCGCGCTGGAGAGCGCGTCCTCGAACGCTTGAGCGAACGCGCCGGGCGACGGCTGGGAAGTGGTGAAGATCTCACCGTTGCTCTCCATCCGGTCGTACAGCTCACTGCCGCGGATCTCCACCCGGTCCAGGTAGGTTTCGTCACCGGCGATGACCTGCAGCGGCACCACGACCATCCCGTGGGCGTCCACCAGATCGTCGGGGAGATCGCAAGAGGAGTCCACCACCACGCTGACCCGGCGGTGCGCCTCGTGGAGCTCCCGGTGCTGCTCCCGCATGTCGTCCGCCTTGGTGGTCTGCACCGACCCCCATGTCTCCGCCAGGCCGAACACCTCGTCCGGAGTGTCGGTATGCACGTGGACCTTGAGGAGATCCTCGGTGGCGAGCACTACTATGGACCCCCCCAACTTGCGGAGTGCTGTGCGGACCTCGGTGCTGGGCGGGAAATCACCGCCCCTCACCAGCACTTCCGTGCAGTAGCCGTAGTCCTGATCGGCTGATACCTGCGCCATCGCTGCCGCGTCGGGAACGGCGTACTGTACGGGCTCCGTCGCCGCCAGGATCGGGTCGCCCTCGATGAGCCGCATGGTGCCCTCGAGTATCCTGACGAACGCCTTGGCGCCGGCGTCCACGACGCCGGCTTCGCGCAGGACCTCCAGCAGCTCGGGCGTGCGCATCAGCGAGGCGTGCGCCCGCTGCAGCACGTGCTGCATCAGCTCCTGCAGGTTGTGGGTATGGCCGGCCGCCCACTCGGCGGCCTCCGCGACGTCGCGGGAGACGGTGAGGATCGTGCCTTCGACCGGCTCGTCGAGCGAGCGGTACAACTGGTTGGCACCCGACCGGATGGCGCGGGCAATATCCGTAGCGGAAGCGGCTTCCAGATCGCCCAGTGATTCCCGGAAGCCGAGCAGGAACTGCGACAGCAGCAAGCCCGAGTTCCCGCGTGCGCCGAACACGCAGGCCTCGGCCATGGCGCGGGTGACGGTTGGGAGGTTCGCCCGCCGCTGGAGGGCGCGCACCCCCTCCGCCGCGGCCCGGAGGGTCATGGCGAAGTTGGTGCCCGTGTCCCCGTCGGGCACCGGGAACACATTGATCCGATTGAGCTCCTCGCGGCCTGCGTCCACGTAATCCGCAGCCGCGAACAGGACCCGTCTCAGACGCGGGCCGTCGAGATAAGCGATACCGGCCGCTGTTTCGTTCACTCGTCCTTTACGACCCAGACCCGCAGTGCAGTTCGGACCTCGGGATGGAGGCGCACGGGCACCTGATACACGCCGATCATCTTGATCGGGTCCTCGAGCTCGATGAGCCGCTTGTCCACGGTGTATCCCATCTCCCCGAGCTGCTCGGCGATGTCGGCCGAGGTGATGGAGCCGAAGAGCTTGTCGCCCTCGCCGGCCTTCGCCGTGAAGTGTAGCTCAGCCTCGTCGAGCCGGATAGCCAGGGCCTCTGCGTCGCCCCGCTCGGCAGCGGTTCTCCCGGCCCGCCGCGCGGCCTCTGACTCGGCCCGCCGCCGGTTGGTCTCGGTGGCCTGGTAGGCGAGACCGCGGGGGATCAGGTAATTGCGCGCGTAGCCATCCTTGACCTTCACCACCTCACCGGCGTTGCCCACGTTCGCAATTGTCTGTCGCAGAATGACTTCCATCTACTGACTCGCTCGCGGTCTGCTCCACCGCCGTCTCAGGTCCAGGCCCCCGTCCAGCACGCCCAACAGAATGGCACCGCCGACCACGAGAGGCAACATCAATAAGAAGATCACCGCCAGGAAGCCCCAGAGGAAGAACCCGCCAGCTCCGACCAAATGAATCCCGGTTGCGAGCACGGCGGCCCCCCTTAGAGCATAGAGGGCGCCCGTCACGACGAGTGCGTTCGCCGCCACCGTCTTGAGGACGACCAGCTTCGGCACCACTACCACCACGAGGGGCACCGCCAAGGCCCAGCCCAGGTGTTCCGTGAAGCGGAAATCACGGAAGCTCCCAATGGGGCGGCCCAGGGGGCGCCGGGCCACCCGCTGATAGATGGCCGTGGCCAGCGCAAGCCCGGCGAGGAGCTGCAGCAGCGTGATCGCCGGGAAGAGGTCAGCGGTAAGGCGCACCACGGCAGTCAGCGCGGCCTCGAGCTGCGTCAGCATGGTCGGTGCCGACTCTCCCACCCCGGGGGGCGGCACCCGAGACCACAGCATGCCGACGACCGCCCGGGCCGCCAGTCCGGTCCGCTGCGCCACCCACCAACGCAGCTCCCCCCACGATGAGCCGAGCGTGAGCACCAGGCCCGCGACCGCCACCGCCGCCGTGGTTGTGGCCGCCAGGGCTCGGTGGATGACGGACAGGCGCGTGCGGGTGGTGAGAACGACGAACGCGGTGGCGCACAGCAGGGCGGCGGCCCGAACCAGCTGATCGGGGAACTCCCCCGCGCCGAGCAGCCACCATAGGCTGAACCCGCCGGCGAGGCCGGCGGTGACCGCCTCCCCGCGAGAGCGCGGACCGGTGACACCCAGGAGCATGGCGAGGGGCAGCGCCACAACCGCCAGCGGCGCCACGAGCACCAGCGCGACAGTGGCCCACACCAATCGCCCGAGCCCGCCCGTGGGAGCATGCTCGGACGGGGTCATCGCCTAGCGGGTATGGCCCCGAATGAACGGCAGCAGGGCCAGGTGCCGCGCCCGCTTGATGGCGCGGGCCAGCTGCCGCTGGTGCCGCGCGCACATCCCGGAGAGGCGGCTGGGGATGATCTTGCCTCGGTCGGTGAGGAAACGGGAGAGCGTGCGCTCGTCCTTGTAATCCAGGACCCGGACGCCCGACTCGCAGACCGAGCAGCTCTTGCGGGGGCGCCTCATCCTTCCTTCTCCTCGCCCTTGCTGGCGCTGCCGGCGGCCGCCTCGGCCGCCTCGGCCGTCTCCCCGGCCTCGGTGCCCACGGGCGTGAGGCCCTCGTTCAGCACGATGAGGTGGCGGAGCACGGCTTCGTCCAGCTTGATGGCCCGCTCGAGCTCGCCCAGCAGCTCCGGCTGCGTGTCGAGCTGCACGACGACGTAGTAGCCGACCTCCTTGCCCTTGACGGGGTAGGCGAGCGTGCGCTTGCCCCAGTGACTCATGGAGGTCACGGGGTCCGGCGATTCCGGGCTCTTGAGGAGTGCGTGGAAGCGCTCGAGCCGCTCGTTGACCTGCGGCTCTTCCAGCGCGCTATCGAAGATGTAGACCAGCTCGTACTGACGGATCATGGCACCATCCTTTGGGCTGTGCGACCCCGCCCGGTGCTGGGCGGAGTAGGTGATATGGCGGCCACAAGGTAGCCAGGGCGGTCGCCGAACGGAAGGGGGCTTCGGATCGGAGACAGCCTCACACGTTGAACCGGAACAGCAGCACGTCGCCGTCCCGCACCACGTAGTCCTGTCCCTCACTGCGGAGCAGGGCCTGCTCCCGCGCCGCACGGTACGACCCAGCCTCGATGAACTGCTCGACGTCGATGGCCTCCGCCCTGATGAAGCCGCGCTGGAAATCCGTGTGGATCACCCCGGCGGCCTCGTGCGCTGTGGCGCCGGATCGCACCGTCCAGGCGTGCACCTCCTTGTCGCCCACCACCGTGAAGAAGGTGAGGAGGTCGAGGAGCCGATAGCCAATCCGGATCAGCCGCTCGAGCCCCGGCTCGCCGATTCCCGCGCTGGCCAGGAACTCGCCGCGCTCGGCGGGCTCCAGTTCCGCCAGTTCCGCCTCGAACTCGGCGGAGAATGTCACCACCTCGGCTTCCTCGTGGTGGCCGCGCACCGCATCGCGCAGCGCCTCCACCGCCGGCACCCGCTCGGCGGCGAGGTCGTCCTCGGCTACGTTCGCGGCGTAGAGCACGGGCTTGAGGGTGAGCAGGCCCAGCTCGGCCAACGCGCGACGGTCGTCGTCGCCGCTCACGGCGTCCCGGGCGCCCTTGCCCTGATCCAGCACGGCCACCACGCGGTCCAGAACGCCCTCCTCGGCCTGCGCCTCCTTGTCGCCGGAGCGGGCCAGCTTGCGGACCCGCTCTCTGCGGCGCTCCACCACTTCCAGATCGGCCAGGGCGAGCTCGGTGGTCACCACGTCGTGGTCCCGCACCGGGTCCAACGCGCCCATCACGTGGGCGACGTTCGGGTCATCGAAGCACCGCACCACGTGGACCACGGCGTCCACGTTGCGGATGTGGCCCAGGAACTGGTTGCCGAGGCCCTCGCCCTTGCTGGCTCCCTCGACCAGTCCAGCGATGTCGAAGAATTCCACCGTGGCGTGGACCACGTTCTCCTGACCGATGGTGGCCGCCAGCCGCTCGACGCGGTCGTCGGGAACGGGCACCACGCCCACATTCGGCTCCACCGTGCAGAATGGGTAGTTGCTCGCCGCCGCGCCGGCGCTGGTGAGCGCGTTGAAGAGCGTGGACTTCCCGACGTTGGGAAGCCCGATGATGCCGAGGCGCAGCATTGCTCAGTCGCTCGCGAGTGTGACCCACCTCCGCGAACTGCAGTTCGCCGGGCGTCCCGGAGGTCTCAGCGTCACTCGCAAAACGGTCTCCCTCATTTCAAGGTCATCCTTCCCTATGCGCTACACTGACGTTCGCTCCAGCGGGCCACTCCCGCTCGCTTCACCACCCCAAGGTGGCCTTACCCGATGAACCAGGGCGCCAGAACCAGGCTCACCACCGCCATCAGCTTGATGAGGATGTTCATGGACGGGCCGCTGGTGTCCTTGAAGGGGTCGCCCACGGTGTCGCCCACCACAGCCGCCTTGTGCGGATCGGAGCCCTTGCCGCCGTGGGCGCCGCCCTCGATGTACTTCTTGGCGTTGTCCCAGGCGCCGCCCGCGTTGGCCATGAACAGGGCCAACATGACGCCGGTGACGGTGGCTCCGGCGAGGAGCCCGCCCAGCGTCTGAATGCCGAGGAACTTGCCCACCAGGACCGGGGCGATCACCGCCGTGAGCCCCGGAACGATCATCTCCCGCAGCGCGGCCCGAGTCGAGATGTCGACACAGCGCCGGCTGTCCGGCTGGGCCTTACCCTCCATGAGGCCGGTGATCTCGCGGAACTGCCGCCGCACCTCCTGCACCATTCCCTCCGCGGCGCGCCCCACGGCGGTCATCGTCATCGCCGCTACCAGGAACGGCAGGATGCCACCCAGGAAGATGCCGATCACCACCTTGGGGTTGGAGATGTTCAGCATGATGGGCGCCTCGCCCTGGGGGGTCACGGCGTTGGCGTAGGCGGTGAACAGGGCCAGGGCCGTGAGGGCCGCCGAGCCGATAGCGAAGCCCTTGCCGATGGCCGCCGTGGTGTTGCCCAGAGCGTCCAGCCCGTCGGTGATCTTGCGGACCTCGGAGCCCAGGCCGCTCATCTCGCTGATGCCGCCGGCGTTGTCGGCGATGGGGCCGTAGGCGTCAACCGACATGGTCACGCCCACCGTGGCCAGCATGCCTACGGCCGCGATGCCGATGCCGTAGAGATCCGACATCGTGTAGGCGATGTAGATGGCGCCGCAGATCACCAGTAGGGGAATGGCGACCGAGCGCATTCCGACGGCGAGGCCGGCGATGATGTTGGTGGCCGGTCCCGTCAGTGACGCTTCGGCGATCGTACGGATGGGCTTGGCAGCCGTGTACCACTCGGTGGCCAACCCTATGATGATACCGGCCAGCGTGCCGACCACGACTGCCCAGAACGGTCCCATGGGGCTCGGGTCGCCGTTGGCCAGCGTGATCCCAATGTCCACTCGTTGCGTGATGAAGTAGGCTGCGGCCAGGAACAGGCCGGCTGCGATGAACGTGGCCCAGCGCAGGGCGCCGGCCGGGCTGAACCGCTCCAGCACCCGGAACAGGAAGATGGCAATGAGGCTCGCACCGAGGCCGGACAGCGTGTAGAGCAGCGGCAGCGCCGCGGCTGCCATCCGGTCCGCAATGGCCGGGCTGGTCGCCGCGATGGCGATGGTGGCGATGATCGCCCCCACGTAGCTCTCGAAGATGTCGGCCCCCATACCGGCCACGTCGCCCACGTTATCGCCTACGTTGTCGGCGATGGTGGCGGGGTTCCGCGGGTCGTCCTCGGGGATACCTGCCTCCACCTTGCCCACCAGGTCGGCGCCCACGTCGGCCGCCTTGGTGTAGATCCCGCCGCCCACGCGTGCGAAGAGCGCGATGGATGAAGCGCCCATTGCGAAGCCGGTGATGATCTCGCTGAACGCCTTCCAGCCCTCGTCCGCCTCTGGAGAGCCGAGAAACGCCCGGATGACGATCCCGATCCCCAGCAGCCCCAGGCTCGCCACCGCGAGGCCCATGACGGCGCCGCCGTTGAAGGCGACGCGCAACGCCACAGCCTGGCCCTTGTCCCGGGCCGCCTCGCTGGTGCGGGCGTTCGCCTGGGTGGCCGACTTCATGCCGAAGAACCCGGCGAGGATGGAGCAGATGCCGCCGAACAGGTACGCGATCGCGGTGGACCAGCCGATGATGATGCCCAGCAGCACGGCCACGACGACCAGGAACGGGATTAGATAGGAATACTCCCGTTTGAGAAAGGCCATCGCTCCCGTGTGGATCAGGTCCTGGATCTCCCGCATCCGGTCGCTGCCCGCGGGCTGCCGGCGCACGTAGAAGAAGATCAGCCAGGCGATCACCAGGCCGACGATACCCGCCGCGATGGCGGACGTGGGGAGATATGCGAAATCGCTCACTCTTCGGATCCTCGTCGGTTGAATCGGTTCATGGCGGTTTCAATGCCCTCCGTGAGCCAGCACTCGACTGCGTCCACCAGTGAGGGCAGCAGAGCCGCCAGGGTTGTCAGCTCCTCCGGCTCGAAGTTCGACGTTACGAACTCCGACTGATCGTCCACATCCTCCGGCAGCGGCCCGACCCCGACGCGAAGCCGCGGGTAGTCCTGCGAGCCGAGCGCCGCCTCCACGCTCTCCAGGCCGTTGTGACCCCCGGCCGACCCCTTGGCGCGCAGCCGGAGGGAGCCCAGCGGTAGCGCCAGGTCATCGACCAGCACCAGCAGATCGTGGGTGGGATCGAACCCGGGCGACGCGAGCAGCGGACCCACGGCGTCGCCGCTCAGGTTCATGTACGTCTGCGGCTTGAGCAGGACGAACGGCTCGTCGCCACAGGTGCCCTCGGTGGCGAGGGCATTGCCGGAGCGGCGGAACCTCGGGAGCTCCCACTGCTCGGCCAATACGTCCGCCAGCAGAAAACCGGCGTTGTGCCGCGTGATCGCGTAGCGCGGACCGGGATTGCCGAGCGCGACGATGGCGCGCAGGGGCTACTCCTCGGAGGCTTCGCCCTCGGGTTCTGCTGCCGCTTCTTCCTCGGCCTTGGACTTCCGGATGAGCTCGGGCTCCGCGGCCTCCTCTTCCTCCACGACCTCGGGCACCGGCACTTCCTCGACCCGCGGCGGCACGACGGCGCAGACCGTCCTCCCCGGATCGGTCAGCACCTTGGCGTTCTCGACCGAGATATCCGAGACGTGGAGCGAGCGCCCCACTTTGACCTCGGTCACGTCCAATTCCACCCGCTCGGGGATGTGGCGCGGCAGCACCTCGATCTCCAGCTCCCGGAGGAACTGCTCCAGCACGCCGCCGGCGTTGCGGACCCCGTCGGGGGAGCCCACGAGATGGAGCGGCACGGCTAGAGTGAGCTTCTCTCCCGCGTGGATCTCGAGAAAGTCGAGGTGGGTAACTGTCCTACGCGTCGGGTGCCGCTGGATCTCTCGGATCAGCGTGCGGATGGGTGTGCCGTCCACCGACAACTCGATCAGCGTGGAACCCCCCGCGAGGTCGTGCAGGATCTTCTCGGCCTCGGCCTGCGGGACCGATAGTGCCAGGGGCTTGCGCCCGTGGCCGTAGATCACGGCGGGGATCTTCCCGTCCCGGCGCAGCTTGCGAACGGCACCCGTGCCGGTCTCCGTGCGGCGTTCGGCCGCGAGTGTCACAGTCTCTGCCATCGTTCCCTCGTTACCTCTCTTGCCTCGCGGTCAGTCGAACAGCGAGCTGACCGACTGGTCGCTATGTGTGAATCGGATCGCCTGCGCCAGCAGCGGGGCGATCGACAGTACCTTCAAGCGATCGAACCTGCGGTCCTCCGGCAGGTTGACCGTGTTCGTCACGGCCACCTCCCGGACCTCGGAGGCCGTGAACCGGTCGACGGCCGGTCCCGACAGCAGCGCGTGCGAGGCGCAACAGTACACGTCCCGGGCACCCAGCCGCTTCAGCGCCATCACCCCCTCGGTCATGGTCCCCGCGGTGTCGATCATGTCGTCCACCACGAGACAGTCCCGGTCATCGACCTCGCCCACCACGTTGACCACTTCGGCGATGTTGGCGGAGGGCCGCCGCTTGTCGATGATCGCCAGCGATGCGTCCAGCCGCTTCGCGAACCCCCGGGCCATCTTGGCGGCTCCCGCGTCCGGGGCCACCACCACGAGGTTGTGCATTCGCTTCTGCCGGTAGTGCTGCACCAGCACCGGCGCGGCGTACAGGTGGTCCACCGGGATGTCAAAGAACCCCTGCAGCTGGTGTTGGTGGAAGTCCAGCCCCAGCACCCGGTCGGCGCCGGCAGTGGCGATCAGGTTGGCCATTAGCTTGGCGCTGATGGCCACCCGCGGCTGGTCCTTCCGGTCCTGCCGGGCGTACCCGTAGTACGGGATCACCGCCGTCACACGTGCCGCGCTCGCCCGCTTGGCCGCGTCGGTCAAGATCAACAGCTCCAGCAGGTTCTCCGCCGGCGGATTGGTGGGCTGGACGATGTACACGTCCTGCCCCCGCACGTTCTCGTCGATCTTGGCGCAGATCTCCCCGTCGGCGAAGCGCCGGAGCGTGACCCGGCAGAGCGGCTGGTTGAGCTGCTCCGCAATCTCCTCGGCCAGGGGCTCGTTCGCCGTCCCGGCCATGAGGAGCATCTTGCTGCTCGTCAGGGAAATCTCGGCCATAAGAGCCTCAAAAACTAAACGGTTGCTGGTGGCTAGCCAAGGAGGGCCGGCGGCCCTAGGTGGTGGTGAGGTCCTGGTACTCCGGGTTGCGCTCGATGTAGCCCCGCACGTACGAGCAGGTGGGGATCACGCGATAGCCGTGCTCCCGGGCATAATCCAGGGCCTGGGCCACCAGCTTGCCGGCGACGCCCTGGCCACGGAGTTCCTGGGGAACATAGGTCCGCAGGTACTCGAGGGTCTGGTCGTCCACCGGCATGTATGCCACGTAGGCGTCGTGGCCGTCCACGGTGGCGACGAAGCGGCTTCCGTTCTCGTCGTGGTGGATCTCCAGGCTCATGGCCTCTCCCCTAGCCTCCCTCGTCCTCCCCATCGGCTTCCTCTTCCTCCCAGGCCTCGTGGAACCATGAGGTCCGGGGGTCGACCCCCGAGATGCGGGCCTTCCCGTGGGCGTTCAGCAGCTCGGCGGCCGGGACCCACAGCCGAGCGTCCCACAACATCCCCTCGAGCTCGAAGGGCTTCAGCTGCTCTTCCGTCAGGTCGACGGTCACCTCCACCACGGCGTCGCCCTCGATGCCCTCGGCCGAGCCCAGGGGCCGGTCGGCGAGCCACACGCCGGTGACGACGGCCTCCTCGCCGGTCTGGGCGTCCCTCAGCCCGAAGTCCCAGTCCTGATCCTGGAATCCGCGCTCCACGATTCCGCGAGCCTCGCCAATCATCGTGCGGTGATACAGGACCATCGCCATGCGTCTTGCCTCTCTCCCTGATGCGGTGACCTCTCACCAAAGATGCCCCGGCGGGCTGGACAATGGCAGTCCCGCCCTCAACGTGGACGCGGCGCCGCGGCTCTGGCGGGTGGCCGTCCCGCAATGATATTAGGCAGTACCAGGCGTGAGGAGCGGGGCGCCCCGGGGCGGCCCGCGAGGATCGGTGCGAAGGGGGCGAACATGGCAGAGCAACTCGTCGGTATGGTAACGCACTTCTTCAAGGGCCCGAGCGTCGCTGTGGTCAAGGTGACCGAGGGCTCCATCGCCGTTGGCGACGAGATCCACTTCGTGGGGCACACCACCGACTTCACTGAGCGGGTGACGTCGATGGAGGTGGAGCACAAGAAGGTCGAGAGCGCGAAGACGGGGGACGAGATCGCCATCCAGGTGGTGGACCGGACCCGGCCGCACGATCAGGTCTTCAAGGTAGCCGCGGAGTAGGGTACCGCGAGGCGCCGGCTGTCGCCGGCACCCTCGGGCGCCGTGGCGTCATTCGCCGCCCTGCCGCCCGCCTCGTGGAATCAGCACATGCAGGAGGTCAAAGGCTCGGTCCAGCTAACCGATCTGCGCCAGGCGCTCGGACAGCTCCCGTGCTCCGGTGGGGCGCTCCTCGGGCCGCTTGCCCAGGAGTTGGAGGACCAGTGCCGACAGCGCCGGAGGTACTTCGGCGTTGAGCGTCGCGGGCGGGGAGGGCTCCTCGTTCAGCACCTTCGCGATGAGTGATACCGGCGATCGGGCCTCGAAGGGCAGGACGCCGGTGAGACATTCGTAGAGTACCACGCCCACCGCGTACAGGTCGCTGCGAGAATCGATTTCGTCGGACAGGAGTTGCTCCGGGGACATGTAGGCCGGCGTCCCCACCACGAGCCCCGTCTCGGTGATCGTGCTGGTCCCCTCCGCCAGCCGTGCTACCCCGAAGTCCATCACCTTCAGGATGCCCTCGTCGTCCAGCAGCATGTTCTGGGGCTTGATGTCGCGGTGGATGACCCCCTGCTCGTGCGCCACGTCCAGGGCCGTCGCCAGCTGGCTGGCGATGGCGAGGGTGGAGGAGACCTCGAGCTGTCCCCGGGAGTCGATCATGTCCCGCACCGTGATCCCTTCCACGTGCTCCATCGTGAGGTAGTATACCCCCGCGCACTCGCCGAAGTCGTGGGTGCGGACGACGTTGCGGTGGGAGATGCGACGGGCCAGGCGGATCTCGGTCTTGAAGCGCTCGAGGTGAGTGGGATCGCGGACCAGGTCGGGGCGGAGCGTCTTGATCGCCACGTCCTCGTCCAGCTCCAGGTCTCGCGCCCGGTAGACGACGCCCATGGCACCGTTGCCCAGGGTCGCGAGGACCTCGTAGCGCCCCGCGAAGCGCTCACCCTCCGGCAGCTTGGCGAAGTCGAGCTGGGGGCCGTTGCCCTTGCTGGGGGCCTGCCGCACGGCGTCGATCTCGCTCTTCAGGTCTTCGACCTGGCGGCGCAACCGCTCTTCGCGGTTCTGGACCTCGTCGGCCATCTGGTCGAACACCCGCGCCAGCCGTCCGAGCTCATCTCCACGGTCGGTCACCATCTTCAGCACGCCCGAATCGTAGATCCCCTGCTCGACGGCCGTGGCTGCCTGTATGACGCGCTTCACCTGGTCGAGGTACTCCAGCTCCAAGTCCCGCAGGCGCTTCTTCTCGAGGGAGGCGTTGATCCGGGCCCGGAGCAGCACGGGATCGAACGGTTTGGGCAGATAGTCTTCGGCGCCGCGCTCGATGCACCGGGCGATGCTGCCCAGCTCGTCGATGGCGGAGATCATGATGACCGGGAGGTCCCGGGTGGCCGGCGACCCCTTGAGGCGCTCCAACACCTCGAAGCCGTCGATCTCCGGCATCATGACGTCCAGCAGTACGAGATCGTAGGCCTGCGCGCCGATCATCTCCAGCGCGACACGCCCGTCTTTGGCGCAGTCCACTGCGTGCCCCTGGCGCTTGAGCCGGCGCTTGAGCAGCTCGCGGTTGTCCTCCACGTCGTCGACCACCAGGATGCGCGCCGCCGCATCGCCGTCATCGGCCTCCGCGGCCGGCTCGGGCTTGGGAGCGGCGGCCGCGGTCGGCTCGGCGCTCACGAGTCGCTCCGCCGCGTTCAGGATCCGTTGCACATCGGCGGCGAACTCTTCGTCATCCGTCCCGCGGTCCAGCAGCGGTGCGAGGAGGCCGATGATGCGCTGTTGCGGCGCGCGCAGCGACTCGTAGAGGGCGGCCACCTCGGCGGAGTCGACCTCGGTGCGCGTCGTGGGAAGGGAGTTGGAGATGAGCGAGAGCACATCGCGAGCCGCGGCGAGGGTCTCCTCCAGCGCGCTGCGGCGCTCCGCGCTGTCCGGCCCGAGGTCCTCGAGCAGCATCTCGGCGTACCCGACGATGTGGTTGACCGGCGTGCGCAGCTCGTGCCGCAGCTCGGTCACCGCCTCCCTGGGGAGGGACGCGCCTGCTTCGCGCGGTTGGGTCACCCGGCCTTCCCCAGCAACGCTTCGATCTTAGACAGCAGGCGTGGGAGCTCGATGGGTTTCGTGTCGTAGTCGTCGCACCCCGCCTCGAGGGCCTTCTCCCGATCGCCCGCCATCGCGTGCGCGGTGAGGGCGATGATGGGGGTGACCTTGGTGTCCGGCGCCGCCCGGAGCTGCCGCGTCGCCTCCCAGCCGTCGATCTCGGGCAGGCTCATATCCATCAGGATGAGATCGTACTGACCGCTCTGCGCCATCTCGACGCCCTGGCGCCCATCCACGGCCATGGCCACCTCGAAGCCCTTGCGCTCCAGCCTGCGCGACAGCATGTCGCGGTTCATCTCGTTGTCCTCGACCAAGAGGATCTTCGCCATCGCTCCTCCTTCGGGAACCTATCCGGCGGACGCGCCCGTCGCGGCCCGGGCTTCCACTGCCGCCGGCAGACGAATGGTAAACGTCGATCCCTTCCCCGGGCTACTCTCGACCTGGACGTCGCCCCCCATCATGTGGCAGAACCGGCGGGTGATGGCCAAGCCGAGCCCCGTCCCCCCGTACTTGCTGGTGGTGGACGCTTCGGCCTGCGAGAACGCCTCGAACAGCTTGTCCATCTGCTCGGGCGTCATGCCGATCCCGGTGTCCGTGACGCTGAAGCCAATTGAGTCGCCGTTCTCGCGCCCGGCCTCGAGCGTGATGACACCCCCTTCTGTGAACTTGCAGGAGTTCGACAGGAGGTTGAGCAGCATCTGGCGGATCTTGGTGAGGTCGGCGCGCATGCTGCCCAGCTGATCGGCGCGTCGGACCTCCAGCCGGTTGGCATTCTTGTCCACCAGCGGGCGAACGGTCGTGACGACGTCGTCGAGCATCTCATTGATGTCGAAGGTCTCGAGGTGGAGCTCCATCTTGCCCGCCTCGATCTTCGAGAGATCGAGGACGTTGTTGATGAGCGACAACAGGTGGCGCCCGGCCGTGTGGATCTTCTGGAGGTCGCCGCCGAGCTCCCCGTGGCCGAGGTCCTCGACCTCCTCCTGGAGCATCTCGCTGTAGCCGATGATGGCGTTGAGGGGCGTCCTGAGCTCGTGGCTCATGCTGGCGAGAAACTGGCTCTTGGCGCTGTTGGCCGCCTCGGCGGCCTGGCGGGCGCGCAGCAGCTCGGAAATGTCGTGGTAGATGCCCATGAGGCCGACCCGCTCGCCGTCCACCATCACCGGCACGCCCAGTACCTCCACGTCCACCAGCGTGCCGTCCTTGCGCTGCCGCCGTCCGATGCCGTGGACCGCATGATCCAGCGCCTCGCGCGTGTACGCCTGCGCTTCGGAGCGCGTCGCCTCCGTGGTGATCAGGTCGTCGAGCAGGCGTCCGACCGCCTCGCTCTTCGAGTAGCCGAACAGCTTCTGGAACGCCGGGTTGCACGAGACGATGCGGTGGTCCCGGTCGAGCGTAACGATGGCCACCGGGCTGTTCTGCACCAGCTCCTCGAAGTAGTGCTTCTGGCGCTGGGCCTCGGTGTAGAGCCCGGCGTTCTCGATCGCGATCGCCGCCTGGGGCGCGAACAGATTGAGGAGCCGGAGGTCCTCCCGGTTGAACACCCGCGCCGGATCGGCGTGGATGGTGGCGATGGCCCCCACGAGCCGCCGCCCGATGAGCAGGGGCGCCGCCATCACTGAGTGGACCGTGAGGTCGGCGTACTGCACGGAGCGGCCCAACCACTCGTAGTAGGACGGGATTATGAGGGGCTCGTGTGTGCGGGCCACCGTGCCCATGGCGCCCTCGCCCAGCTTGATGTGCGTGCCCGTGGAGTCCCTGCCGATGTTCTCGCTGGCGACGACCACCAACTCCTGTTGCTCCTCCTGCCAGATTGCCACCTCGCCGCCGGTGACGCCCAGGAGGCTCACCGCCCGCTCCAGCACCGCCTGGAGTACCCGGGACAGCTCGAGCTCGGCCGACAAGTCGGCCATCGTGTCGAGCAGCGCCTTGTGCTCGTCGGCCCGCTGGCGCTCCTCTGCCAGGAGCCGGGCGCGTCCGATGGCTATTCCCGCCTGGTTGGCCGCCGCGGTGAGGATCTCGAAGTCCTCTTCCCCGAACGCGTTCGGCTCGGCGCTCTCCACCACCAGAACGCCGATGGTCCGGCCGTCCACGCGCAGCGGCACGTCCACCTCGGAGCCGGAGTTGAGGCTGGGGAGGTAGCGGGCTGCCCGGGTCACGTCCGGCGTGTAGTGCAGCTTGCCGTCGAGCACGGCCTGCTCGCTGAGGCCCTCGCCCCGGTGCACGTGCCAGTCCTCGGGCACGTCGGTCCAGCCCACGCTGGTCTGGAGGACGCGATCGCCGCTATCAGGGTCCAGCAGGAAGACGCCGAGGAAGTTGTATCCCAGCGCCTCATCGTGCAGCCCTCTCACGACCGACCGGTAGATCTCCACTTCATCGTGCGCGGCTGCGATCTCGGTGCTGAGGCGCAGCAGAGCCGCCTGCCGCCGGGCCAGGTTGTTCTTCTTGGACTTGGCCCGGGTCCGCGTCGGAGGTTGTCGCTTGGTCACGGAGCTGCCGCCGGAAGGCGCACGGTGAATGTGGACCCTCTCCCCATCTCGCTGTCGACCGTGATGTCTCCTCCCATCATCTGGCAGAGGCGACGCGAGATCGCCAGCCCCAGCCCGGTGCCGCCGTACTTGGTGCTGGTCGCGGCCTCGGCCTGTGAGAAGGGCTCGAACAGCTTCGCCTGCTGCTCGGTCGTCATTCCGATCCCCGTGTCGCTGACTCGGAAGACGAGCCAGTCGCCGGCGCCGCCGTTCGCCTCCCGGACAGCCTCCAGTGTGATGGTCCCCTCGGAAGTGAACTTGCTCGCATTGGAGACGAGGTTCAGCAGGACCTGGCGGAGGCGGGTCGCGTCGGACTGCATCGAGCCGAGCTCCGTGTCGCACTCCAGACGGAGCTCGTTGGCGTTCTTCTCCACGAGGGGACGGACCGTCGTCGCGACGTCCTCCACCGCGGCCCGGACGCCGACCGTCTCCACGTACAGCTCCATCTTCCCGGCTTCGATCTTCGACAGGTCGAGGATCTCGTTGATCAAGGACAAGAGGTGCTTGCCGGCCTGACGGATCTTCTGGAGATCGGGGGAGTACGTTCCGTCGCCGTTGTCCTCCACCTCCTCCAGGAGCATCTCGCTGTATCCGATAATGGCGTTCAGCGGCGTGCGCAGCTCGTGGCTCGTGTGCGCCAGGAACCGGCTCTTGGTCTGGCTCGCCTCCTCGGCGGCCCGCCGGGCCTGCAGCAGCTCGCTGATGTCGTGGTACAGCGCCATCATGCCGACCCGCTCGCCGCCCACCATGACGGGGATCGAGAAGATCTCGACGTCCACCAGCGAGCCGTCCTTGCGCCGCCGCCGCCCGATGCCCGCCGCCATCCGTCCGGCCGTCATCTGCTCGGAGTAGGCCTGGGCTTCAGCCAGCGTCTCTTCGGTCGTGACCAGCCGGTCGAGATTGAGGCCGATGACCTCCTCCTCGCCATAGCCGAACAGCTTCTCGAACGCCGGATTGCAGGACGTGATGTTGAGGTCCAGGTCCAGGTTGACGATGGCCACGGGGTTGTTGAGGACGAGATCGTGGAAGTACCCCTGCGCCGAGGAGTAGAGGCGAGCGTTCTCTATGGCGATCGCCCCTTGGGGCGCGAACAGCTGGAGCAGCCGCATGTCTTCAGGGCCGAACGCGCGCGCCGGGTCGGAGTGCACCGCGGCGATGGCTCCCACCAGGCGCGTGCCGATGAGCAACGGCGCCACCATGACAGTCTGCACGGTGCTCTGGGCATACGTCGAGGAGCGCCCCTCCCACTCCTGGTAGCGGGGTATGGTGAGAGGCTCGTGGGTCTGCGCCACCCGACCCATGGCTCCCTCGCCCAGCTCCATGCGGTTCCCCACGGCGTCCCAGCCCATGCCGTGGCTGGCCACGATGACGAGATCGTTGCGGGATTCGTCGTACGTCGCCAGCTCGCCCCCGGTGATGTCGAGTAGCGCGACGGCGCGCTCCAGCACCCCTTGGAGGACCTTCGAGAGCTCCAGCTCCCCGGCCAGGTCCTTCATCGTGTCGAGCAACGCCTGTTGCTCTTCAGCCCGTCGGCGCTCCGCGTCGAACAGACGCGCATTCTCGATGGCAATGGCGGCTTGGGGGGCGAACATGGTGAGCCGCCGCAGATCGGCGTCTCCGAACTCCCGCTCGGGGTCGGAGTGGATGCTCGCGATGGCTCCCACGAGCCGCGTGCCGATGAGCAGTGGCGCCGCCATGACCGACTGCACGCTGCTCTGGGTGTACTTGGAGGACCGTCCCTCCCACTCCTGGTACCGCGGGATGATCAGGGGATCGTGGGTCCGCGCCACGTGGCCCATGGCACCCTCACCCAGTGCCATGCGCTTGCCGACGGCATCGGATTCCATGTTGTGGCTGGCCACCATGACCAGCTCCTCGCTCGCCCGGTCGTAGATGGCCAGCTCTCCGCCGGTGACGTCCAGCAGGCTAATGGCCCGCTCCAGGACGGCCTGCAGCAGGTTGGACAGCTCCAGCTCTCCTGAGAGGTCCGTCATCGTGTCCAGCAGCGCCTGCTGCTCGCTCGCCCGCCCCAGCTCGGCGGTGTATAGCCGGGCGTTCTCGATGGCGATGGCCGCCTGAGCCGCGAACAGGTTCAGGAGGCGGAGTTCGGCTTCGCCGAACTTCCTGCTGGGATCCGAGTGGACGCTGGCGATGGCACCCACCAGCCGGTTGCCGATGAGCAGCGGCGCCACCATGACGGCCTGTACGGTGTCGTCGGTGTACTGGGGTGAGCGGCCCTCCCACTCCTGGTAGTTGGGGATGATCAGGGGCTCGTGCGTCTGGGCGACTTGACCCATGGCGCCCTCGCCCAGAGCCATGCGCGCCCCCGTGGAGTCCTTGCCGAGGTTGTGGCTGGCTACCACCACGAGCTCCCTGGCCGCCTCATCGAACACGGCCAGCTCACCGCCGGTCACGCCGAGCAGCGAGACGGCCCGCTCCAGGACGGCCTGTAGCAGCCTGTCCAGCTCCAGCTCGCCGGAGAGGTCGGCGAGGGTCTCCAGGAGCGCGCGCTGCTCGCCGGTGCGGGCCCGCTCCGCCGCCAGGAGCCGCGCGCGGCCGATGGCGATGCTCGCTTGGTTGGCAGCGGCCCCCAGGATCTCCAGGTCCCCCTTGTCGAACGCGCGGCTGCGCCCGCGTTGGACGACCAGCTCGCCGATGGCGGAGTGATCGATCCGCAGCGGGACTTTGAGTTCGGAAACGGACTCTCCGCCGGCGCCGAATGCGCCGGCGCTCGCCTTGAGTGCCGGCTCGAAGGAGGCGGACCCGGCGAGAAACAGCCCTACGCCGTCGAAGCCGAACGCCTCGTGGTGTAGCGCGTCGACGACGCTGCGGCAGACGCCGCCCTCGTCCTGCGCCTGGGCGATCTGCGTGCTCAGGTTCAGCAGCGCCGCCCGCATCTGGGCCGGCCTCACGTCTTCCGGAAGCGTGCGGACGGAGTCTCGCTGGTCGCGTCTGGGCGTCGCCGCCTCAACCTCACGTCTCGGCACGGTCACTCTCCGACCTGTGTCACTACCGCCGGGAGGCGGACCGTGAATGTCGAGCCCTTGCCCATTTCGCTCTCTACCGTGATGTTTCCTCCCATCATCCGGCACAGGCGCCGGGAGATCGCGAGCCCGAGGCCCGTTCCGCCGTACTGGCTCGCCGTGGAGGCCTCAGCCTGCGCGAACGCCTCGAACAACTTGTCCACCTGCTCGGGCGTCATGCCGATCCCGCTGTCGCTCACGCGGAGCACGATAGAGTCGGGCGCGCCGGGCCGATCGGGCGGCTCGCGGTTCGCCTCGAGGGTAACGCTTCCTTGCTGGGTGAACTTGCTCGCGTTGCCGAGGAGGTTGAGCAGCACCTGGCGGATCCGGATGGCGTCAGAGGTCACGGTGCCGAGATCGTCGCGGCACCTTACCTCCAGCACGTTGTCCTTCTGCTCCACGAGCGGCCGCACCGTGGTCGCGACGTCGTCGATCGTGCCCTTCAGCTCGAACGCCTCGACGTGCAGGTCCATCTTGCCGGCCTCGATCTTCGACAGATCGAGAACGTCGTTGATCAGCGACAGGAGATGCTTGCCGGCGGCCTGGATCTTCGCGATGTCGGGGGCGAGGTCCGATTGGCCGCTATCCTCCGCCTCCTCGTGCAGCAGCTCGCTGTAGCCGATGATGGCGTTCAGCGGCGTCCGAAGCTCGTGGCTCATGCTCGCGAGGAACACACTCTTCGCGCTGTTCGCCGTCTCCGCCTGGCGGCGTGCCTCCAACAGCTCCGTTATGTCGTGGTACAGGGCCATCAGGCCCGCGCGCTTGCCGTCTACCACGACTGGTACGCCCAACACCTCTACGTCTACGAGGCTCCCGTTCTTGCGGCGGCGCTGGCTGATCACCTTCACCGGTCGGCTGTGGAGGGCTTGCTCGGTGTAGGCCACGGCCTCCGAACGGGTCGCCTCGGTGGTAATCAGGTCGTCGAGATCGCGGCCCACCACCTCCTGCCGGGTGTACCCGTACAGCTTCTCGAAGGCCGGGTTGCAGGACACGACATGGTGGGCGACGTCCAGCGTGACGATTGCCACGGGGCTGTTGAGCACTAGTTCCTCGAAGTATTGCTTCTGCTGCTGCGCGGCCGTGAACAGCCGGGCGTTCTCGATGGCGATGGCGGCCTGAGGGGCGAACATCGTCAGGCGTCGCAGGTCCGCCTCCTCCAGGTGGCGCCCGGGGTCGGAGTGGACGCTGGCGATGGCTCCCACCAACCTGTTGCCGATCAGTAGCGGTGCAGCCATGACCGACTGGACGGTGCTCTGCGTGTACTTGGCCGAGCGGCCCGCCCACTCCTGGTAGTGGGGGATGATCAGTGGCTCGTGGGTCTGAGCCACGTGACCCATGGCGCCTTCCCCCAGCTCCATCCGTGTGCCCACGGCATCGGTGCCCATGTTGTGGCTCGCCACGATCACCAAGTCCCGTGTGACCTCATCGTAGGTCGCCAACTCGCCACCCGTGACGTCGAGCAGGGTGACCGCGCGCTGCAGCACGCCGTGCAGGAGCTTCGATAGCTCGAGCTCTCCAGACAGGTCCTGCATCGTGTCCAGCAGGGCGGTCAGCTCCTCCCCCCGCTGGCGCTCGGCGGTGAACAGCCGCGCGTTCTCGATGGCGATCGCCGCTTGTGGGGCGAACAGGTTCAGGAGGCGCAGGTCGTTGGACCCGAACTGCCGCGCGGGGTCCTTGTCCATCACGGCGATGGCGCCGACCAACTGGCCACCCATGAGGAGCGGTGCCACCATGACGCCGTGAAACTCCACCTGCGCATACTGTGCGGAGCGTCCGGACCACTCCTGGTAGGCCGGGATGATGAGCGGCTCCCGGCTCTCAGCCACGTGCCCCATGGCGCCCTCTCCCAGCCGCATGCGGGTGCCCGTGGTGTCCTTCTTCCCCACGTTGTGGCTGGCGACCACCTCCAGCTCCTTGGTGGCCGGGTCGTAGATGGCCAGCTCGCCGTGACTGACCCCGAGCAGGGTCACAGCCCGGTCCAGGACGGCCTGGAGCAGGCTGGACAGCTCCAGCTGGCCGGAGAGATCCGCCATGGTGGCACGCAACGCCTCTTCTTCGTCGGCGCGGCGTCGCGCGGCAGCGAGGAGGCGGGCGCGGCCGATGGCGATGCCCGCCTGGTTGGCGGCGGCGGTGAGGATCTCGAAGTCCTCGGGGCCGAAGGCGTGGGGGCGGTTGCTCTCGACGACGAGGACGCCCACCAGCTCCCGATTGACCAGCAGCGGCACGTCGACCTCCGACCCTTCGTTTCGCGTAGGCAGATAGCGCGTGTCCTGGGTGACCTGGGGTGTGTAGTGCAGCTCCCCGTCCAACAGGGGTCGCTCGCTGAGCCCTTGCCCGGGACGGACGCGTAGTCCGGCGGCGGTCTCGTTCGAGCCGGCGCTTGCGATGAGGACGCGGTCGCCGGTGGCCTCGTCCACGAGCAGTAGGGCTACGTAGTCGTACCCCAGTGCCTCGTCGCGGAGACCGCCGGCTACGGCGCGGCAGATGTCGGCCTCGGTGTCTGCGGCCGCGATCGACGTGGACAGCCTGAGCAGTGCGGCTTGCCGCCGGGCCTGAATGGCCGCACCGGGCTCACGCCGCGACTCCGGTGCCGATTGCTGGCGGGCGAGGCTCGGCTCCATGGCGCTACCCCGTGCGCCTCTGAGCGGCGTGATCCGCCACCAACTCGCGCACCTGGGCCAGCAACTCATCCCGGCCGTAGGCACCCTTCTGGACGATCCGCTCCACGCCGCCGTTCAGGCGGCCCCGCTCGTCATCCGAAAGCTCCTTGCCGGTGATCACGACGACCGGGATCACCTCGCACCCTTCGCGCTGGCGGAATGCCTCAAGGAACTCGAAGCCGTCCATCTCCGGCATCATGAGATCGAGCAACACGAGTCCCGGTAGCGCCCGGTCCAGGCGCTCCAGCGCGACCCGGCCGTTCTGCGCCTCCACGACGCCCCAGCCCTCCCTTTCCAGGGCGCGCCGCAGGACGGAGCGCGCGTCGTCGTCGTCTTCCACGACGAGGACCGGTCCCCGTTGCCCATCGGCACCGTACTTCATCAGGATGGCCTTGAGCCTGTCACGATCGATGGGCTTGGTCATGTACTCGGAGGCGCCCAGGGCGAACCCCATGTTCTTGTCGTCGACGATGCTGAGCATGACGACGGGGATGTCGGCCACCTCGGGGTCCGCCTTGAGGGCCGTCAGCACCGCCCAGCCGTCCATGCCCGGCATCATGACGTCCAGCGTGATGACATCCGGCCGCTCCCGACGGGCGGTCTGGAGCCCCGCTTCGCCCCCGGCGGCCAGGTGGACCCGGAAGCCCTCCTTGGCCAGGAACCGTCCCATGAGGGTGCGGACGGCGGGATCGTCGTCGATGACCAACACCGTGCCGGCGCGACCGTCTCCGCCGTCGGCCCCAGGTGTCGCGTCTTCGATGGCCTGCGCGGCCCCAGCCCCATATCCGGGGGCTCGCGCGGGCAGCGTGACGGTGAAGGCGGATCCCCGGCCGGGTTCGCTTTCCACCGTGATGTCGCCCCCCATCATCTGGCAGAACTTCCGACTGATGGCGAGCCCCAGCCCGGTGCCGCCGTACTTGCTGGCCGTCGTGATGTCGGCCTGGGCGAACGCCTCGAACACCCCGTCGAGCTGCGCGGGTGTCATCCCGATGCCTGTGTCGGCGACGCGGAGCATGACCACGTCACCGTCTCGCCCACCGCTTTCCCTGGCCGCTTCGAGGGTTACCGTCCCGTCCGCGGTGAACTTGCAGGCGTTGGAGAGGAGGTTCAGCAGCACCTGGCGGGTGCGCGTGAGGTCCGAGTGCATGCCGCCGAGATCGGGCGGGCAGCGAACCTCCAGGCGGTTGGCGTTCTGCTCCACCAGGGGTCGGATGGTGGTGGCGACGTCCGCCACGACCTGCGCGACGTCGAAGTCCTCCAGGTACAGCTCCATCTTCCCGGCCTCGATCTTGGAGAGATCGAGGATGTCGTTGATCAGCGCCAGGAGATGCTTGCCCGCGGAGTGGATCTTGCCGAGGTCCGGGACGAACGCCTGCTGGCCGGCATCCTCGGCATCCTCCTGCAGCATCTCGGAATAGCCGATGATGGCGTTGAGCGGTGTCCTCAACTCGTGGCTCATGTTGGCCAGGAACTGACTCTTCGCGCTGTTGGCCGCCTCGGCGTCCTGGCGCGCCTTGAGCAGCTCGGTGATGTCGTGGTACAACCCCATCATCCCCACTCGCTCGCCGTCCACGATCACCGGGACAGCCAGCACCTCAACGTCCACGAGAGTGCCGTCCTTGCGGCGTCGCTGACCGATGCCGTGGACGGCGTCGCCCGAGGCCTGCTGTGTGTACGCCACCGCCTCGGCCCGGGTCTGCTCCGTGGTGATGAGATCGTCCAGGTTGCGGCCGATCACCTCGGCCTCGGTGTACCCGTACAGCTTCTCGAACGCCGGGTTGATTGAGACGACGTTGTGCTCGGGGTCGAGGGTCACGATGGCTACGGGACTGTTGCGCACCAGCTCCCCGAAGTACTGCCGTTGGCGGTTCGCGGCAGTGTACAGGCGGGCGTTGTCGATGGCGATGGCCGCCTGTGTGGCGAACAACTCGAGGATACGGAGGTCCTCGAGCTCGAACTGCTTGCCGGGCTCCGAGTGCCACACATTGATGACGCCGACCAGCCTCCCCCGCACGACCAGCGGGAGCACCACGGCGGCGTGGGCTTCCACCTGAGCGTAGCGGTCGGAGCGCCCGGCCCACTCCTCGTAGTCCTCGATGATCAGGGGCTGCTGGGTTCGGGCCACGTGTCCCATGGCCCCCTCGCCCTCCGCGAGGCGGGTGCCCACCGACACCTGCCCGGTGGAGTGGATCGCCACGATCTCGAGCTGCTGGGCTGCCTCGTGGTAGATCGCCAGCTCGCCGCCGCTCACCCCGAGGAGCCCCACGGCGCGCCCCAGCACCGCCTGCAGCAGCTTGGCCAGCTCCAGCTCGGCCGAGAGGTCGGCCATCGTCTGGAGCAGGGCCTCCTGCTCGTCGGCGCGGCGCCGCTCGGCGGACAACAACTGCCGCTGGCTCTCCAGTAGCCGGGCCCGGGCGATGGCGATGCTGGCCTGGGTGGCCGCGGCGGTCAGGATGTCCAGGTCCTCCCGCGCGAACGCCTCGGGCTCATCGCTCTCCACCACCAGCACGCCCGCCGGCTCGCCGTCGATCACCAGGGGGACGTCCACCTCCGACCCGGTGCTCAGTCCGGGGATGTAGAGCGGCTCCTTGGTGACGTCGGGGGTGTAGTGCAGCCGCCCGTCCTGCAGCGCCCGGGCGCTGAGGCCCTCGCCCGCCGGGACCCGCCAGCCTGGCGCGACATCGTCCCAGCCGACCGCGGCCCGCATCACCCGGTCGCCGGTCTCCCCGTCCACCAGGAAGAGCCCGACGAACTTGTAGCCCAGGGACTCGTCCCGCAGACCGTGGACCACGTGGTCGCAGATCTCCTGTTCCTCGAGGGCGGCGGCGATCTCGGCGCTGAGGCGGAGCAGAGCCGATTGACGGCGGGCGAGGCTCTCGTCCAGCCGGGGGTGGGGGTCGGAGCGGCGACGGCCGGTCATTGGGCTCCCCTCACCGGGCTGTCGGTGGGGCAAGCCCCATCGCGGGACTCGAGGCCGTCGCGGCATGGCGAGCAGGGTCCAACGGGCCGGACCAGGGCGCAGCGGGCAATCTGCACAATCATGATAAAATGAGTCAGTGATCGTCTATCCACAATAGCCAGCGATAGTTACCCGGGTTAACCGAGGTGGGCGGGGTGCGGGGGCCAAGGCGGCGCGGTGCTGCCCTTGGCTTGACGTCCCCTTGACCGGGGCTCCGCACCGTAGGGGCGTCCCTCACAGGAGTCGCCCATGCGCCGGATCACTCAACTCCTGGCCGCGCTCAGCGTCCTGCCGCTCGCGGCGCTCACCGCACAGCAGAACCCGCTGTTGGAGCCCGGACGGCGCGTGAGGATCACGGCCCCGGGATTCAGCACTGCCCCCACCGTGGCAACACTGGTGGCAGTCCACCCCGAGACTCTCGTGGTGCAACAAGACCGTGTGCGCATTGATCATGGCCGCCGGGCCCTGCGTGATTCCATGCTGCTGCATGTTCCCCTCACCGACGTCACCGAGCTCGAGGTCTCCACCGGAACGGAGTCCCAGTGGACCAAAGGGCTCGCCTACGGGGCAGGGGCCGGATTCCTGGTGGGGCTCGCCCTCGGCGCCGCATCTGGAGATGACCCGCCGAATCAGTGGTTTGCCATGACGGCCGGGGAGAAGGCCCTGGTAGGAGGCGTCGCCTTCGCCGCGGTGGGAGGAGTGGTCGGTACGGTTGTGGGAGCGCTCATCAAGGTCGAACGTTGGCAGGTGATGTCGCTGGACCGGATGCGGGTGAGGGTGGTGGCCAGTCCCCGTGGCTTCGTGCTCGGGGCATCGCTGCGGCTGTAGCCGCGACACCTGGTGGGTGGCATCGAGGCGGCGTGCGCCGCCTTGACCGCCGGGGTCTCACCAGATCCAATACGACCAATTGATTCGGCTTTTCTGCCGCGTCGACGGGGCCGAGGCAGACTGCCGCAGTGCGCGCGGCGGCAACCGCAGCGCGGGCTCAACGGTAGTTACGGTGCGGACATGATCCGACCGCCCATGCTGGGCCGAGGGCTAATGACGGGCGGACACATGCTGGGACCAACCGGGAGAGACTCGTGAACAAAGCGATCATACTTGCCATTGCGTGCAGCGCGGCCATTGCCGGCGTTTCGCATGCGCAGACCGCGGCCGACTCGGCCGCGATCAAAGAGTGCGCCCTCAACTACATCGAGGGCTGGTATGAAGGCAGCGCCGAGCGGATGGAGCGGGCGCTCCATCCAGAGTTGGCGAAGCGCATCGTCGGGCCGAGCCGGGAGACGGGCGAGAGCGCGCTGCGCAACATGACGGCCGACCAGTTGATTGAGGCTACGGCGGCCGGCTACGGCACCCGCACCCCCGCCGCGGAGCGGCGCACGGATGTCACCATCCTGGACATCTACGAAGGCACGGCTGCCGTGCGGATCGACGCGGGCGAGTGGATCGATTACCTCCACGTCGCCCAATGGAATGGCGGCTGGAAGATCATCAACGTGCTGTGGCAGGTCCGGCCGGAGGCGCGGGGGCGGTAGCGGACTGCGGGGAACTGATTGAGTTCAGCGACATGCCGGAGGAGGTGGGCGTATGAGGAGGCTCGTACTGGCCGTGCTGACGGTCACTGTGGTCGCAGCTCTGTGCCCGGTCGCCGCGCAGGCGCAGGCGTTCGGAGTCGGGGTGCGGGGAGGTCTCAACTACTCGACGATGAGCTTGGAGTTGGCCCCGGATGAGGACATCGACTACAAGACGGGTCTTCACGCCGGGGTCGTGCTGGCCTACGACATCCATCGGGTGTTCGGGCTCGAGGTCGACGGCCTCTACACGCAGAAGGGCTTCAAGGTGCAGGAAACCGTGGGCACCTCGGTTCTCGAGGGGACCCTGACGCCGGCGTATATCGAGATTCCCCTGCTCGCGAAGTTGCGATATCCGCTGGGCGGGGTGGCGCCGCGACTCCTCGCAGGCGGCTCCGTGGCGTTCGAGGTCAGCTGCAAGGCGAACGCCAAGGTGGACGGCGTGACCGTGGTGGACGGCGTCGACTGTGACGATCCCCAGATTCAGGCGGAGGAACGGAAGAAGACCGAGTGGAGTCTGCTGTTCGGCGGCGGCGTTGAGATTGCGGCCGGTCCGGCGGTGGTGTTTCTGGACGTGCTGTACGATCTGGGAGTGACCAACCTCGATCCGACCTCGACCCAAACGGTCAAGAACCGCGCCTGGATGTTCTCGGCCGGGCTCACTTACACGCTGGCCCTGTTCTGATGGGACAGGATCCTGGAGGAAACGTGATGACGTACAAGCGAACACTCGTCGTGGCGGCCCTCATGATCGCGGTCACTGCTGGGCAGCCGTAGCACAGGGCTTCAGCGTCGGAGCCCGGGGTGGGCTCAACTACACCACGATTAGCGAGGAAGCCGCTATCACGGAGTTCGCGCTCAGTTGGCGTACCGAAGGCCGCGGAGCCCGGTTCCTCATGTGAGGAGCCGGGCTCCTGGCTTCGGCGGCGCTGTTGACCCCAAAGAGGCTCACGCTCTCAACGGCGACCGCAGAGACTACCGCCGCGCGCTACCACGTCTCCACGACAATATGGTAGGTCGTGACATTGCGGTTTCCCCTGCTCCTGGCATCGAAGTTGTCGACCCGGAGCAGGTAGTCACCGGCCGGCAACCTGCAGGTCCCCTTCTCGGGTCTGGCCCGGCTCACCGCCGGCCAGCATAGGAGCGTCGTGAACGCCGCATCCGCTACCCATAGGTCCAGGTCGGCGTTGAGCGCGGGATCCCAATTGAGGTACAGGCTGATGAAGCTGGTATCCACGAGGGTGAACGCGAAGAAATCATCCTGATCCACGAAATCCACCGAGAGCACGTCCTCGAAGGGCAATGTCACCGGCGTGGGCGGCGTCCCGTCGAGCAGGTTGTTCGGCTCCAGGTCGTCCTCGGTGGCCAGGGCACTGATATCGAACGTGGTCTCCAGCTCCAGCTGATCCGGGCCGACCCTAGAGAACGCCACCCGCGTCGGACCGGCCTCGAGGCCGAACGGAATCGCTGTGATGAGACTGGAGTTGTCGGAGCCGGACATCTTGAACGCCCACTGGTTCGCAATGCGCACCCTGGTGGCCTGGCCCCGCCGGCCGCGGTCCCAATCCGGCTGACCGGCGCCGACCGTATACGTCACCACTGTGCCGGAGGGCCCCGCCGCCGCAGATGCGGTGCCCTGGAAGGCTCCCGGGACCACGTGCACGGTAATGGTGTCTGCGGTGCCGTTCGGCAGGCGGGCGGCGATGACCGCTCGCCCCGGTCGCTTCGCGAATACCAGACCGGTGTCGTCGACCTCGGCGATCCCGGCGTCGTAGGACAACCAGGAGATCGACTCCGCTCCGTCCAGCGGTGTCACGCGGTTCCCCTGCATGTCGAAGCACTCGACCGCGAGCTGCGCGACCGAGCCCGATGCCAGCGTGCCGCCGGCCCCCGTGATGTCCAGCGACGCGGGAAAGGTCACCACCATGGCGGTGTCCGTCATGGAGCCTACGCTGGCGATGACCTGCGTGGCCCCGTACCCTACCGCGGTCACCGTGAAGTCCCGCCGGGGGGGAGGTCCGGCCGGCTCCTGCTGGAGCGAGACGGCGGCGATGGCCGCGTTCGTGGAGGCCACGTCAGGGAGAGTGCTCAGCGCATTCCCTGCAGCGTCCACGGCCTGCGCGAACAGGGATGACGCCTCCCCCACGTCCAGCTCGATGAGACTGTGGGATAGCGCGACCCGTGCCACGTCACCCCGTTGCGCTCCGGTGGGATCGCCACCGCACCCGACCATCAGTGTGGTGACTGCCAGTGCGCCTATTGGATAGAAGATGAGTCTTTTCATATGCGCCTCGTGCGCTGCATCAGTGGGCGATCGTCACTTGGTCCACACCGCGGCACGCTGGGTGCCGTCGACCTCGGCCCACCCGATGATTTGGCCTGCTCCGTTCACTTCAATCGCCTCGCCCCTGTAGCCTGTCAGGGAGGGGAGCTCCACCTCCACTAATCCCCCGTTCAAGCGCCACAGTACCGGCGTGTACTGCGGCAGGATATCGAAAGCGTTGAATGCCCCGTGCCGGCCGGCGCTTTCCCAACCACCGGCCACGCGCCGCACCGAATGGACTCTGGTTGTTTGCACCACCATGTTGCCGATCTCGGTGATGGCAACGATGCTGCAGTCCGCCACGGCCACTTGCCAGATCACCGCGTCATCCATGCCCGATCCGGTTACCAGGACCGTTCCGTCAGCGGGATTCACGTCCGTGATCCCGCCGGCTTGGGTCTTTCCCACGCCCCAGGGCCAGCCGCTCCCGCTGTGCAGATCGCAGACGCGGCCCGCCGTATACGGCGGCCGCCACAGGATGGCGTGCCAGGGGTCGTAGTTGCCGTTCGGGGTCGCGCTCTGACCCACTGCATACCCCTCGTTGTTGACGGCGTAGGCCCGGCTGCTGCCCCCCAGCGGCGAGGGAAGCTCTATCGGACTGGTCGGATCTGACACCTCCCAGAGGGTCGGCACTCTCTCGCTCCAGCCCGCGATCATCGTGCCGTCATTGCTGATGTCGTAGGCGGAGCCGCCTTGTTGATCGGGCAGCGGAGTGAGCTCGGTCAGGGCCCAGCCGGCGCCGGACCACATGACGGGGATGTTGGTCTCCATGCCGATGCCCGCTATGCCAACGATGATGTCACCGGCATCAGTGATCGCGTTGGCCACACCCTCGTCGAACCCTGCAGGCACAGGTAGGCCTGCGATGTCGACGCCGCTCACCCCGCCGGATCCGTTCAACGTCACCGTCCACAGAGTGGCAGGGCCACTGCCGAAGTTGCCGCTAATGTCCTTGCTCATACCCACGACCAGCAGGGTGCCTCCGGTCGGTTCGGCGAGATCCATCGCTACACTCGCGGTGAACGTTCCCTGCAGCATTCCGAGTTCGGTCACGGTGTACTCGCTGGGTCCCGCCGGCGTCACGCTGATGGCCACGGTGTCGCTCCCGACGGCACTGAGGCGATCCGCGGCCGTGAGGGTGATGGTGTGATCGCCGGTGGAGAGGGCCAGGAGACTAAACGCCGTATCGGTCCCGATGTATCCGTCCACGCTCGACATCCAGAGGAGGGCGCTGCCGCGGAGAACGCCGTCCTCGGGGTCAGTCGCCGAGCCGCTGAACTGGATCAGCTGACCTTGGGCGATGGTTGCGCCGTCGGACGGCGATGTGATGGTCACCGTCGGCGGTTGGTTCGGGGGCGGTGGGGACTGCGCGGTCACAAATGTGGACTGCACCTCTTCCTCGAGCGGGTTGCCGTCCAGGTCGAGCACGCCCTCGGTGACGACCAGGGTGTAGCTGGTATTCGGCTGCAACGCCTCGGCCGGGGTGAGCTCGGCCCGCAGGCCGTCGGGGCTCAGGAGGCGCGTCGCCTCCACGGGGTCGTCACCGAGCTCGAGCCGGAAGGTCTCCGCCGTCAGCGTGGCGGCATCGATTGGCTCGGAGAAGATGACGATCAGGCTGACCGACAGGGCGATGTCGGTGGCGTCCCTGCGTGGGAGGGTACGCACCACCCGCGGCCGTTTCTTCGTCGGCACCGGGACGAGGTATCTGGTGCTGCTGCCGTCGGAGTGGAGCACCACGATCTCGATCTCGTCGTCCGCCGACGCTGCCAGTCCCACGGGATCGAAGCCGCCATCGATCGGTGTGACGCTCCGGGTCTCACCGGTGGCCAAGTTGGTGATGGTGATCGTCGCCTGCCGGTCCGAGAAGGTGCCCGGGCATGCGGAGATGTAGGTCACCTGTGCAGCCGAGGAGGCGAGGGCGCCGGCGCTGGGGCTGCCGCCTGCCTCGACCGGGTCGGAGACCGTGAGGCCCTCCGGCTCCGGGGTGTAGGTGTTGGGTTGGAGATCCGTCGGCCCGCTGTCACAGGTCGCGAGGCCTGCGGCGAGCACCAGCGCCAGGAACGAGAGCCAGATGCCGCCGTTACGCTTGGTCCGAATCGAAGATGTTGCCGGAGTCATGACAGCCTCCCGGCTGGCCAGCAAGTGCGCTAGCGATTACTTCAGTGTCCGCTGTTCGCTCATCCCACTCCACCGGTCAGTCTGAACGCGGCCCAGTAGAACGGATTCGCGTACCTCGGCTCGTGCAACAGTGCCCGCTGGGCCTCCGCCAGTGACCGGGCATTGGAGCCGCCACCACTACTTTGGAGCTCCGCGTGGAATCGCTCCATCAGCTCGGCCGTTGCGGCATCATCGACCGTCCATAGGCTGGCCACCACCGAGTGGGCCCCCGCGTAGAGAAACGCGCGGACCAGCCCGACCCAGTCATCGCCGGGCGGCACGTCGTGGCGCAGGCCGCTCCCCAAACCGGTCTGGCAGGCGCTCAGCACGACCAGGTCGGCGTGCAACGTCATGCCGAACACCTCGTGAACCTCCAGCCGACCGTCGGTCAGTTCATCCGCGTTGAGCTGGACATGTGAGAAGAGCGGATTGCGGGTGTTCAGCACACCGAGGGTGGCGAGGTGCACCACCGCGCGCCCGGGGGCAACGCGATTGAATCGGCCCTCCGTCGCCTGTGAGCCGACCAGTACCTCGGCCTGCGCATCGTCACGGCCGATCCCGCGCACTTCACCGGTGGAGTGGATGAGCGCTTCGGGCTGAGGCGCCATGGCCAGCAGCCCGCGCCCCACGGTCGAGCGGCCTCGCGCGGCCAGCTGGGTCCACGCGGAGGCCGACGGCGTGTAGGCGATGTCGTACTGCTCCACCAGGAACCGCTCGCCGTCCGGACCCGGCCCCAGGAGCGCCTGGAACGGCAGGTACTGCAGCTCCGCGTGCGGCGCGATCACCAGGAGCGTCCTGCCCTCGAGATATCCGGCCTCCTCCAGCGGAGCGATCAGCTCCCGATGGAGTCGCCGGAGGGGGGCGCGCCAGAGCTCGTCGTCGCCAGGCCCCAGTGTCCCGCGCAGGAACCGGACCAGCTGGCGCAGCGTCTCGTGGTCTGCCGGCAGCTCCAAGGCGGCGAGACCTTGGTTCGTGACCACGAACGCGAGCGTCCATTCCTCGGCCACCAGGTACTCGATGAGCGCCGCGCCCGCCGGCACGAGGCGCTGCGCGTCCGGCACCGAGGCCACGGCTCCCGTGACGAGGGCGGCGTACGCCGGGCGCGACTCCTCAAGCCTCGCCAGCAACCGCTGGTAGCGTTGTCGCGCGTCCGCCAGGGCTTCCCGGAGCTGCTCCACGGCGGGGGTTGGCTCGCGTGTCTCGCGGCGCTCGCCGCCTGTGCCGGCCGCCGCGTACAGCTCGTCGCTGAGATGCGTGATCTGCCGGCGGAGGTTCTCTTCCTCCCGGACCAGCGCGAGTTCCGGCATCCGGCCGCCGGTCCGGCCCCGGGCCAGGAGATCCACGAACTGGCGGGCGCGCATCCTCTCGCTGATCTCGAACGCCTCCGCCGGTCGACCGCGGGCCACCTCCGTCTTGGCCAGCTCCGCGTACAGGCTCCACTTGTCGTCCATGTAGCCGTAGCGGCGCTCCGAGACCGGCAGCGTGGCGCCGATCGTCTCGACCTCGTCCATGGACCGCCGGAGCTCGGCCGCCGCGTCGTCGAGCCTGCCCTGCTCCCGCAGTGCGAGCCCGCGGCCGAGCCTGAGTCGCCAGCGGACCGGCCCCACCGGTTGACCCTCCAGGCGGGCGAGGGCCGCCCGGTACCGGGCCTCGGCGCGGCCGAATGCACCGGTTTCCAGATGGAGATCGGCCAACGCCCCCTCGGCGACTGCGGTGCCTACCGGATCGTCCAGGGTCTGGTATGCGTCCAGGGCGCTGCGATATGCCTCGAGCGCGGCAGTGGTGTCCCCCCGTAGGAGCCGCACGTCGCCCAGGAGCACCTGCGTCATCGCCGCCGGCCGCACATCGCCCATGCTCTGGTGCATCCGCAGCGCGCGGCTGAGAGCTTCCTCCGCGGCTTCGTGGTCGCCGCGGGCCAGGTGGAGATAGGCGAGCCCGGCCTCGGCCTCGGCCTGCCCTGTCGGATCGCGCAGCCGCCGGTAGCCGGCCTGCGCCTGACGGTAGAGCGCCGCGGCCTGGTCGAGCTCGTTGAGCTCGGTGAGCAGGTCGGCCCGCTGCATTGCCAGGCTTGGCCCCAGGTACGCATCGCCGGCGGCCTCGGCCACGGCCTCGGTCAGATCCGTGCGGGCGGCCTGCAGATGTCCCATGGCGGTTCGCACGGCGGCGATGCCGCCGCGGACCTCCGCGCGCCGCACGGGCATGTCCAGCTCATCGAGAATGGCCGCCGACTCCTGCAGCGACGCGAGCGCCGCGGGATAGTCGCCCCAGTCGAGATGGAGCAGGCCCAGGTTGAAAAGATCCAGCGCCTCGCCTTGCCGGTCACCGGTCTCCCGCCGCAGCGCTAGGGCTTCGGTGTAAACGTCGAGCGCCTCTTCATACCGCCCGCGCCGCGCGGCGAGGTTGGCCAGGTTGGTCAGGTTGTTGGCGGCCACGCGGTGGCGGCCGTCGTGCCGGTTGAGCTCGAGCGCGCGACGGAAGTGCTCGTCGGCGCCTTGCAGATCGCCCAGAGCCGCGTTGATGAGCCCCAGGTTGTTGATGTCTGCTGCCTCCCCCCGGCGGTCCCCCGTCAGCGCCCGGGTCTTCTGGGTGCGCTGGTACAGCTCGGCGGCGACCGCCAGCTCGCCACGGTCCTTGTGGACGCTCGCCATGTTCCCGAGCGCGTTGCCCTGGGTGCGGTAATCGCCTGCCGCTTCAGCGAGCTCGAGGGACCGGGTGTAGTAGCGCAGCGCGCGGTCCAAGTCGCCCCTGGCGTAGTGACCGGCGCCCAGGTTGCCCAGCGCCGCGGCCTGCCCCGCCAGGTCGTTCAGGGCGCGGTACAGCGCGAGGCTGCGCTCCCAGAGGCGCATCGCGGCGTCGGGTCCCTCGCGGTAGAAGGCCTCCGCCCCGGCTCGCCGCACGCTGTCGGCCTCCAGCTTCTCGGCGCGCTCGCCAGCAGACCAGCGGGCGAATTGGCCGACCTTACGGACAAGGAAGGAATCGGACCACGCCCGGGCGTACGCCCGTGCCAGGTGGTCGGCCTGGTCGAGCAGCCGCACGCGCTCGTTGGAGTCGGTCGCTCGGGCGGTGAGCTCGAAGAGGCTCGCCAGCGCGTTCCGCGCATCGTCGGGTCGCGCACGAACCTCGGTCACCAGCCTGCCTTCGTGACCCGCTTCCACCAGCGCCAGGATGTCCGGCGAGTTGCTCGCCGGTTGCTGCGCCGCTGCGGGCGCCGGCGCGGCAGCCACCAGCGCGGAGAGTAGAGTCAGGACGAGGAAGTTCTTCATGGCCGGGTGCCGATCACCGTGCGGCGATTCTGAACCGTACGAGCTCCGAGGCCACCCACCGATCCCAGCCCACTCGGGCGTTCACCTGCCAGAGATAGAGGACGTCGGCCTCGAGCCGCACCGAGTCGGGGAGGGCGGCATGCGTCTCCCGGGACTCCGCCTGCCAGAGGGCGCCGCCCGCCGAGTCATAGAGCGTGACCTCGTAGAGGTCGGCGGAGATGACGGGGGTCCAGCGGAACTCCTCGAGGGTCGCGACGTCGCCGACGGGTGTCTCGGCGCTGGGAATGATCTCTGTCTCGGAGTCTATCTGCCGGTGCTGCGGGCTCTCCAGATCGGCCGGCCGCACCAGCAGAATCCCGGCCAGGACGGCGGCGAGCGCCCCGGCCACGGCGCCGATCCGCACCCGCCGGCCAAGCCGTGGCCGTGCGACGGATTCCTGATTGGCGTTCCGCAACGCCTGCTGTACTTCGGGAAGCACGGCCCGAATCGCCGCCCCCAGCCGCAGGTCGGTCTGGCAGCGAGCGCAGGTGAGGTAGTGGGACTCCAGGGCGTCGACTTCGGCCTCAGAGAGCGTCCTGGCCAGGTAGCGCTCGACAAGCCCCTCGTCCACAATCGCGTTGCAGCTCAACGTCTTGCCCAAACTCACCTCCGGACCTGGGCGGTCGGGTTGTCCCTTACTCATTTACCTGTCGTGGACGACCTCGTTTCGTGACACCTGTCTTCCACGCAGCAGCGCCCGGCGCACCCGATTCAGGGCGCGGGATTTCCGCTTCCTGATCCGGAGCGGCGGCTCCCCCAGCCGCTCGGCGATCTCCACAGGTGTGAGTCCCTCGAAGAACGACAGTTGCAGGATCTCGCGGTCGCCGGCCGACAGTTGCGTCAACGCGGCACGGACGTGGTCCCGTTCTTCCGCGGTGATGAGTGCGGCGAGGGGATCGTCGCCGCTGGTGGGGTGCATCGCCTGGGGCGTGTCCTGCAGGTGGGTGGTGCGCTGGTGGGTGCGATGGACGTCGGCGATGACGTGACGGGCGATGCCCCGGACGAAGGCGCCTAGCTTCTCCGGGTTCCCGGGTCGGCCGTCCCGCAGGGCCTCCACGGCGCGGACCAGCGTCTCCTGGACCGCCTCCTCGGCGGCATCCGGGTCCCGCAGGGCGCGCAGCGCCATGATCTGGAGCCCGAGCCGCAGCCGCTCGAGTACCTCCAGCCCGGGCTCCCCCTCAGGAGAACCCACACCAGCTCCCGTCTGGCACGCGGAGCGCGGGAAGATCGCCCGCTATCCCGACCTTGCGAACGTGAGCTGCAACGATCGGGCCGCCGGTTGAAAGCTCCCCCCCGCGAGGGAGGAGCGCAACCTCCCAGAAGCCAAGGGAAGAGCGTTTCTCGCCACCTTGCCGGTGCTTACTGGAGTGAAACGGTCGGTGTTGGTGTCACGCTCCACCGCCTCGCCCGACAAAAGGGATGAGCGGACGCGAGTCGGCGGCCGGATCCACGGGCTGGGTAGGAGCGGCTGTGGGAGTCTGAGTCCGGGCCGAATCCGTTCAAGGGGCGATGACTTCCCACCGCGAACAGTGAGGTTCCAATGAAGCGTATCATTCCATTTCTGATGCTGGCCGTCCCGACGGCGCTCGTCTTGTGGGGTTGCGAGAGGGGCAACCCGGCCGGAGACGTAGCGGGGCCTCTCCTCAAGCCTGAGAAGTGCGAGCCGTGGCCCGAATGCCGGGACGGCGGCAATGGCGACGGCGGGCAGTACACGACCATCGATCTGCGCTCCATCCGCCACAGGAAGAGCGACAAGAGCGATGACATCGCCTACGATGTGAGTGAGCCGGACGGAGGCGTGCTGCGGGTGGTGGGCTGGCTCGATCTGCCGCTCGGCGGCGGAGACTTCGCCGTTGTTTGGACGGGGACACTGAACGATATCGGTGATGTGGAACCGGTGCACCTGTTAACTGAGGACCGGAACCTCGGCAGGGCGCTGGGAATCAACGACGCCGGTGACATCATCGTAGGTAGGGAGGACGGCACGATCTTCCCGCCCGTCGCATGGCTCCGCAGCGGTAGTGACTGGAGCATGGGGCACCGTCTGGATCTGGGTACCTACGTCATCGGCCGGGCCAGAGACGTCAACAATGACGGCAAGATCGTCGGGACGGTGGAGGGCGGCGGGTATACGGCCGCCGCGGTATGGTCCTCGCCGACGGCGGAGCTGGGTTTGCTCCCCACACCCACGGGCTTCGTCAGCGCGGCCCGGGGTCTGAACAACCAGGGTTGGGTCGTGGGTGTGGTCAGGGACCCGAACGTGGAACGTTCCACCAGGGCGGTGTTGTGGGGGCCCACCGGCGAGTACTGCGATCTTCACCCGGACGGCCAGGCGGAGAGCTACGTCTATCGCGTGGACGATGTGCTTATGGTGGGCGGTGCACCCACGGTTCTGGCCGCGGGGATCACGCTGCCGGAAATGCGGCCGACAATCTGGACGGTTGACCTGACCAACTGCGAGTTCACTCTCGAGGTAGTCGACATCTGGGCCGGCGTGGCCAGGGATGTGCGAAGTCTCGGGTCCGGCTGGGAGGCCGTCGGGGCGGACGACACCAACCACGGCGGACAGGCGGCGCTGTGGACCTCGGCCGGCGAGAGCGAGTTGCTGACCGACCGGGAGGGCAGGGCATTCGTGGTGAACGGCGAGGGGGATATCGCCGGCTACAGAGTGGACAAGGGCCTGCGGCGCGCCGTCTTGTGGGTCCCGACGACTGCGCCGTAGCGCACCGATCAACGCTTTCGCGGCAGCCATCGAGCCCGGTCTCTCACAGAGAGGCTGGGCTCCGCTGCATCGGTGGGCCCTCTCGGGACGTCGGGGGCGGTCGTCCCGAGTCGGGTGTCACGTGGAGCCGTCTCGCGCGACAGACAGAATGGAAGCGCTAGTCAGAGCCGGCGACGGGCACCGCGGTAGCATCTGGTCGAGCCCAGTAACTCCCGGTGTCGAAGCGCCTGCTCGCAAAAGGAGCGGCATACTAATGAAGCGAATCATTCCGTTGCTGATCCTGGCCTTCGTGATAGCGGCGTGCCAGGAAGACGGTCCGACTGTCCCGACGGACGGTCCGCAGTTCGCCAAGCCCACCTGCCCAAGTGACCACCCGTCGTGCAAGGATGGAGGGGGTGGTGGCGGCGGAGAGTACATACCCACCACGCTGGGTGAAACGAAAGTCACCAGCAAGGCTCGCGATCTCACGGAGCCACTAGGGGACGGAAGCATCCTCATCGCGGGCGTGAGCCAGATGGCAAACGGCGATCCGGTCGCGGCAGTGTGGACAGTCAGCGGAACCGATGTGGTCGCGTCCAGTGAGCTGCCGCTGGGCGACGGATTCGCAGTATCTGCCGCCATTGGCATCAACGACGACGGCAGCGTCATCGTCGGGGTTGGCGGCAGCGGTGTGGATGTTCTCGGCCATATCACGGATGAGATCCCGGTCATGTGGACGCGGTCGGGCGATGGCTGGGCAACGGAACTACTGCCAGGGTACGAGGTTGCCGGCTGGGCCAGAGACGTCAACGCCGGAACCATCGTCGGGACGACGTGGCACTCTGGAGATTCCAAGGCCACTCTCTGGGACGCGACGACCGGCGCCGTGGTCGCGGAGCTTCTATCATGGGATCCGTCTCCCTACGCCCACAGCGACGGCAAGGCGATCAACAGCCAGGGGTACGTGGTGGGCTTCGGGACGACGGCGTACCCGAACGGCCCGCCTTGGCACGCGATGCTGTGGCGGCCCGACGGCAGTTATTGCGATCTGCACGAGGCGGCCGGCTGGGGAGAGGACAGCAAGAGCATCGCAATCGGCATTTCGGATGTGACGGCTGACGGGAAGATCCTTGTGGCAGGGGGCTGGCGCGATGCGGTCATCTGGGAGGTGAACCCGACGGACTGTGCGATCACCGTGCTCCAGGAGGTTCCCAGCGCCGATGCCCACGATGTTTCCGTCAACGGGGAAGCCGTTGGAATGTCGGCAGGCAAGGGCCAGCCGGTACACTGGGACGTGGTGAGCGGCGCGGCCACCTTGCTGACCGGCAAACCCGGCTACGCTCTTGAGGTCAACCGCGAAGGCCGGATCGTCGGGTGGATCATGGCCAAAGGAGTAGAGCGGGCCATGTTGTGGACCCCCCAAGCTGGTCAGTGACGCTTGATCCAGCATCCGCTGGAGCCAAGGAGCCCAGCCGCTCACCAAAGAGGCTGGGCTCCACTGCAGCGGGTAGTCCCTCGGGGATCACCGCCCCATGGCGCTCTCGCTCCCCCGAGCGTGAGCCAGGGTCTCGGCCCGTCGCTTGATTCCAAGCATACACTTCCGCATCATCACGATCTCGAAAAGGTCCAACATCATCCGTGCCCGCACGGTCGGCGGTTGCACTCGTAACCTCGTCACCAGGCGTGTCTGTCGAGCGCCGTCCGGGTAGATCCCCCACGCCCAAGTGGCCTCCGCCCAGTCACCGGTGGTTTCAAACACGAGCAACATCGAGCGGTTGGGCTCGAGTGCCGCTACCCTGACGTAGGAGTGCTTGCTCAGAGGAACGGAGTCCCCGACCTGCAGGTCCTGGTATTCCGGGATGACGCGCTCGGCACTGGGGATACCGTCGTTGTCCAGTCTATCGTAGCTGTAGAAACCGGCTCTTCGATAGCCGATCTGGACAACCCAGGGCCAGACGTGCTCCGGCCTGGAGTTGATGGTAACCGCTCGAGTGGCGCTGAACGTCGGGTCTCCAAGTAGGCTATCCCCGGGCATCGCACGAGTAATCTCATCGTCGGTGGAACCCCAGTTCAGTGCCCAGGGACGATACACGAACCAGACCAGGGTGACGGCGAGAATCAGCAATGGCACCGCTGCGAGAAGCACGCTCCGAATAGTCCTCACGACCCAGTCCTGAGCAGGTTCTTCACCTTGCTCCCAATCGTTGACGCCCGCTTGATCTCGCGGGGCGACAGTTCCAGAAGTTGCCTGCGCCAGGAATCCAGCGTCTTGAAGAAGTCGTGGAGCTGGCCCAAGCGCGTCCAGGTGTCGGGATCATCCTCCTTCCTGCGCTCGGCGTCGGTTACGCACTCAGCGAGGACACCCAACGTCGGCTCGATCTCTCGCTGGAATCGTTCAGCCACGATTGCCCGGAAGATTTGCCATACATCCCTAATGCCCTCGAAGTAGTCCCGCCGGCCCCCCAGGGTGTGGACTACCTTCACCAGCCCCCACGCCTGCAACTCCCTCAATGACGTGCTCACGTTCGAGCGAGCCACCGAGAGCGTGCTGGCGATCTGTTCGGCGTCGAGAGGTTGTGGGGCGATGTAGAGAAGGGCGTGGATCTGGGCAACGGTGCGGTTAACACCCCACCGAGAGCCCATTTCGCCCCAGTGCAGGATGAAGCGTTCGGCCGCCGGTGTCAGGTTCAACATGAGATTCCTGTTGTTTCTGTTACTACTGAAATTACAGATATTTGTGTACTATGGCAAGGGGTGGTCAGGAGGTCTTCGAGGAGTTTCGGGGGTTCTGCCGAGTTGGCCCCGATGGACTCGAACCATCATTTCCGGATCCAAAGTCCGGCGTCCTACCGTTGGACGAGGGGCCAGCGAGCGGAGATGCCGCCCTGGCTCCGGGCATGCTAATAGGGAAATGGGAGGATTGCGAGCCGCGAGGAGCAGGGTGACGGCGCCGCCGGGCCGTTGAGTTGCGGCGGGCCGCTTCCCGGCCATGTGGTGGTCGCTTTCCCAACGGCGCCCCCGCAGGAGCGCGACTGGTCAGTCGCTCACGCCCTCCCAGCCCATGGACCGGCGCAGCGCCCCGTCCAGCATCTGCTGCAGCTGGGTGGGGTCCACCGGCTTGGTGAGGGACCCGAGCGCCCCGGCCTGCTGGGCCAACTCGAGCTGCTCGGGGGCCACGCCGGAGACGGCGATGATCCGTGCCGCCGGGTCGATCTTGCGCAGCTCCTTGATGACCAGGACCCCGTTCATCTTCGGCATCGCAAGGTCGACGATGACCACGTCATAGGGGGAGCGCCCGTAGAGCGTGATCCCGATCTCCCCATCGGCGGCGTAGCCCACCTCGTGTCCCTGGGCTTCAATGGCGGCGCCGGTAGCGATCCGGCTGACCTCATCGTCATCTATGACTAGAATCCGCGCCATGACTCAACTCGCTGTCGCGGTCGATCCTAAAGCTTGGGAGAACCGGGGCGGGGGACAACCCAGCTTCGGGTGACTTTCGGGTGCGGGTTTCGCCCGCAATCAGCTCCGTGTGGGGGAAACAGGAGACGGACCGCCGGGTGAATCCCGCGACGGCCCGTCTTGTTGGCGGTCTGCTCGGAGGGGGCTCTCAAGCTAGAACAGCTGGACCCAGCCGCGGGAGCGCAGCGGGCTCCCTGCCGCGCCCGCAGCCTGGGCCCGGGCTACGGCGCAGCTCGAGAACACCAGGTCGGCGGTCCCGATGAGGCTGTTGTCGTCCAGGTCGACGTTGGCCGCCAGCACGCCGCCGCTGAACTTGTTGCCGTTGCCGGCGATCTCGAACTCTTCCCGGGCCACCACGATGCCGTAGAACTCGAAGTTCCCCTGGACCTCGAGGTCCCCGTTCACCAGCAGCAGCCCCTGCCCGACCCCCGTGCTCAGGTGCGCGTCGCCGTTCACGTAGATGATGGGGAAGTAGTCCGCGCACGGCGTGCCGGCGTTCAACGGATCGCCCCAGTTCATCGGGTCTGTGACGTCGCAGTCACCCCCGCCGTCGAGCCGCGGCCCCATGTTCGTGTAGGTGCCCGCCGACAGCTGGATGGTGGACATGAGCCTGAGGGCGTCCCACTCGCTGTCCTGGTAGT
>JBDHDE010000012.1:0-59756 GCA_039591655.1 Gemmatimonadota bacterium | reverse complement strand
GACGAGTGGCCCGAGGGGATGTACGAGGCGGAGGTCCGCGCCGCGGCCTTCCAGAACGGCTACTTCGCCGCGCTGTGCAATCGGGTGGGCGAAGAAGAACGACTCACCTTTGCAGGTGAGTCGTTCGTAGTGGATCCGACCGGCCGGATCGTTGCCCAGGGCCGGCGCCTCGAGGAGGACCTCCTCGTGGCCGATCTCGAACTCGCGGCGTGCGCCTCCTCTCCGGCGCGCACGCTGTTCTGGGGCGACCGCCGCCCCGAGCTATACGGCGACTGGCTCGCCTGACGCCTTCGAGTCCGTCGGCTCCGCCCTCGGCCGCCTGGCCCCGGGGATGGCCTCCGGCTCCTCCGGTCGGGTGAGATTGCGCTTGAGCCAGTTGTCGAAGTCGTCCAGCAGCGAGTACATCACCGGCACCAGCACCAGCGTCAGGAAGGTCGCGAACGCGGAAGTCCGGTGCCAGCCGCGTATACAGCCCGTTGAAGTCGATGTTGAGCCCGATGGCGAGCGGGATCAGCCCGAGGATCGTCGTCACCGCCGTCAGCATCACGGGACGGAAACGAGTCTTGCCGCCCCGCACGATCGCTTCGCGCCGCTCTAGCTTGTCGCGCGTGCGGAGGATGTCGATGTAGTCGATCAGCACGATGGCATTGTTCACCACCACGCCGGCGAGGCTGATCACGCCCACGCCCGTCATGATGATGCCGAACGGCATGCGGAACAGCATGAGCCCGATCAGCACGCCGATCGTGGACAGCAAGATGGAGCTCAGGATGATGAACGGCTTAGTTATCGAGTCGAACTGGGACACCAAGATGAACCCGATCAGGAACAGCGCCATCAAGAACGCGCCGGTGAGGAACGCCTGGGACTCCTCCTGCTCCTGCTGTTGCCCCGCGTAGCGCAGCCGGTAGCCGGTGGGCAGCGCCGCCTGCAAGTCCGCCAGCTCCGCCTGCACCTCTCCCAGCACGGCGTTGGCGTTGTAGCCCGAGCGCACGTCCGAAGAGACGGTGACCATCCGATCCAGGTCCTTGCGGTTCACGTCGCCGTAACCCTTGTCGACGCGCCAGGCGGCCACCGACGAGAGGGGGACCTGGTCTCCCATGTCGCTCGTGACGGTCAGATCTCCGAGCGAGCTCAGATCCTCGCGGTACTCCTTGGCCAGCCGGACCGTGATGTCGTACTCGTCCTTGCCGTCGCGGTACTGGGACGCCTCCGTGCCGTTGATGGCGTTACGGATGGTCCAGCCGATGTCCTGTGTGGTCAGTCCGTAGAGCGCCGCCTTCTCGCGATCCACGTCGATGACGAGCTCCGGACGGCCCTCCGCCATGTCGCTCTCCAGTCCGTCCAGCTTGGCGAAGATGGACGAAGCCTCGAGGATCGACACCACCTCGTCCCCGAGCCTCTTCAGGACCCTGGCATCGTCGCCGGTGATCTCGATCGCGATGGGCAAACCAGTCGGCGGCCCCATCTCCGGCTCCTCGACGGAGATGTCGGCACCCGCCAGGTTCCTGCCCGCAGTCTCCCGGATGCGGTTGACGGTGGCGAACACGTCGCCCTGCCGGTCCTCGAAGTCCACAAAGTTGACGGCGACCGTGGCGAGGTGGGTCCCCTGCCCGCCCCCGAACCCCCCGCTCAGCCGGGATCCCACGGTCGCTACTACCGACTCGACATCCTCACGCCCCTCGATGCCCGCGACCTCGGATTCGAGCTGGCGCGCGATCCGGTCCGCCTCCTCCAGGCGCGTTCCCAGCGGTGCCTCGACCTGGATGTAGGCCGTAGTGGGCGGGACGTTCTCGGGGAAGAACTCCACCCCCGCGTTGAACACACCGAACAGCATCACCGCGACGATGAGTGCACCCGCGGCGCCACCCACCATGCGCCAGCGGTGATTCAGCGCCCAGCGCAGCACCACCTCGTACCGCTCGATGAAGCGCGGCAGTCCCTTGGTCATGAGCCAGTGCCCCGCGGGGTGTCCCACGTAATGGTGGAAGCCGTACACCGCCGCGCCCGTCACCAGCAGCAGCGTCGCGGTAAGCGGGTTCACGAACATGAGCACGACGCCCGTGAGCACTGCTGCCCCGATCAGCACTCGACGAAGCCCCTGCGTCATGCCGACCGGTGCGTCCTCGGTGTCCAGCATCCGTGCAGCCAACGTAGGCAGGATCACCAGGGCCACGAACAGCGAGGAGCTCAGCGTGATGATCAGCGTGAGCGGCAGGTACTTCATGAACTCGCCCACGATGCCCGGCCAGAAAGTCATCGGGAAGAACGCCGCGAGGGTCGTTGCCGTGGATGCAATGATCGGCACAGCCACCTCCGCAGTGGCGTACTTCGCCGCCCGCACGCGATCGAACCGCCGCTCCCGGAAGCGGTAGATGTTCTCGACCACCACGATGGCGTTGTCCACCAGCATCCCGAGCGCGAGGATAAGGCTGAACAGCACCACCATGTTCATCGAGAACCCGACAAACCGGATGATGGAGAAGGACAGCAGCATGGAGAGCGGGATCGCCAGTCCCACGAAGGGAGCCGTGCGCACGCCCAGCACGAAGATCAGCACCGCCATCACCAATATCAGCCCCGAGATGATGTTGTTCTCGAGGCTGCTCACCATGTCCTGGATGTCCTGCGACACGTCGGACGTGATCTTCACCACCGTGCCCGGCGGGAAGTCGCGCTCCCTGTCACCAATCACCTCGCGCACGGCGTCGGCGGCCGCGATGATGTTCTCGCCCGCGCGCTTGATGATGGCGAGGGAGATGACCGGGTTGCCATCCAGGCGTGCCAGGCTCTCGCGCTCCTTGAAGCCGAAGTCCACGGTGGCCACGTCGCGCAGGTATATCGGTCGCCCGCTGCGCGTGACGACCACGATGTCGGCGATCGGCGCGGTCTCCTCGAACTCTCCCGGTACCCGCACCAGGAACTTCACGTCGCCCACGTCGATGGAGCCGCCCGGAACGGTCACGTTCTCGAACCGGACCGCATCGATCACATCGTCGAATGTGACGTCGTAGAACTTGAGCTTGGCCAGATCCACGTCGACGTGCACCTCGCGCTCCAGCCCGCCCGCCAAGCGGGCCTCGAGCACGCTGGGGATCTGCTCCAGGCGGTCCTGCAGATCCTCGGCGACCTCGCGCAGCCGTACCTCGTTGTAATCCCCGGCGATGTTGACCTGCATGATCGGGAAGTCGGAGAAGTTGATCTCGATGATCTCCGGCTCCTCCGCCGCGGGCGGCAGCTCGGGCTTCGCGATGTCCACCTTCTCGCGCACGCGCTGCAGCGCCTCGTTCATGTCCATCCCGGCCACGAACTCGATGGTGATCATCGAGTAGCTCTCGGCCGAGATCGACGTGATGGTCTTGATGTCGCCGATGGTGTTGAGCTCGTCCTCCAGCGGCTCGGTGATGAGCGTCTCGATGTCCCCCGGCGCCACCCCGGGGTAGATCGTGTTGACGAGGATGAACGGAATGACGATCTCCGGCGCCATCTCCTTCGGGACCCGGATGTAGGACATCAGCCCCATCAGGACCAGGATCAGCGTCATCACCATCACGCTCGTCGGATGGTCGATCGCAAACGAAGTGAGGCGGAATTCCTTGAACTTGCGCTTGTGGCGCGAGTCGGTGGCCTGCCCGGACTTGAGGTGTGCGCCGCTCAGCCGGCTGGGATCCGTCGCGGACGCCTTGCGGTGCACGCCGCTGTCACCCGCCCCCGGCGTCCGGAACTCGCCCGTGTCGCCCTTACGGTCGGTCATCCCTCACCTCCGGCGCTGGCGACGATCCTGACGAAGCTTCCGTCGTCCACCAGCCGGCCACCCACCGTGATCAGCCGGTCCCCGACCGCGAGGCCCGAGGCGATCACCGTCCGGTTGGCGAAGGAGGGGCCGAGCTCCACGGCCCGCGCCTGCGCCACCAGATGCCCGTTCCGGTCCGCTACGACGTACACCTGATAGCCGCCCTCGGTGCGCAGCACGACCTGTTGCGGCACCACGACCACGTCCTCCATCCGCTCCCGCTCTACCTGCACGTTCGCGACCATCCGCGGCTTGATCAGGTTGCCGGGGTTGTCCAGCACGATCTCGATGGGAAACGTGCGGTTGCGCGGGTCGACACTGGTGCCGACGAACCGGATCGTCCCGACGAACTCGCGGTCACCGAGGGGGTCCAACGTCACCCGGGCACTGTCACCGGGATGCACGAAGAGCGCGAACCGCTCCGGCACCCCGCCGGTGATCTTGACCCGGTCCACCGAGACCACGCGGGCGACCGGCGTGCCCGGAGCCACCATCTCTCCCACCTCGGCGAACTTCTCGTCAAAGATCCCCGCGACCGGCGCCTTGATCTCGGTCCTGGCCAGCCGTGCGCGGAGCGTTTCGAGCCGCGCCTCCGCGGCGGCGGCGCTCGACCGGGCCTGCAGGAACGCGATCTCGCTGCCGATGCCCTCGTCTTCCCAGAGGCGCCGCTGGCGCTCGTACTGCTCTCGCGCTACGTCCGCCAGCGCTTCTGCCTCGCTCACCGATGCGCTCAGCAGCGCATCGTCGATCTTGGCAAGCACCTGGCCGCGGCCCACGCGGGCGCCCTTCTCCGCGAGGAACCGCAGGATGGCACCGGACTCTTCGGCCGAGACGGTGACATCGTACATCGCCTCGACCTCCCCGGTGATCCGGATGTAGTCCACGAAACCGGTCAGGCTGACAGGTGTGACCTCGACGTTCACGATGCGCGCGCCGGTGGTATCGGCCACGTCGCGCTGCTCCGCCTGCACCTCCCCACCGTCCGAGGGCTGGCAGGCCGCCACGCCCGCCACCAGGCCCGCCACAGCTCCCAGCGCGACCACCGGCGCCCACCGGCCCCGCCGCACCGCTCTCCCCCACCTCGTCTCCATCTGCATGCTCGCGGTCTCCATCAGCTGTCGTTTTCCGGAAGGATCTCGTCGACTTCCGGCACGGTTCCGAGCGCCAGGTCCAGTAGCGACCGGGCGCTGAGATAGTCGAAGGCTGCCTGCGCGTAGGCGAATTGGGACTGCCGCAGAGCCTCTTCAGCGTCGGTCACCTGCAACTGCGAGCCGATGCCCTCGCCGTACTCGGCGGTGGCAATGTCGAAGCCCCGCTGTGCCGACTGCACTGCCAGTTTCTGGCTGGCCGCCCGCTGGCGCGCCTCGGACACACCGTCTACCAGGGTGCGGATCTGGTTGATCGCCTCTTGCTCAGCCCGCTCGAGCAGGGTCTCCTGCTGCCGTACCATCGCCTCGGCCTCGTGCACCCGGGCGAACCGGCTCCCGCCCTGGAAGATCGGGATTTCGAGCTGGAGCCCGGCGTTCGCGAAGCTCGTGCGCGTCTGCCCGCCGGTGCCGAAGAACTTCACCGGGTCGTTCTGCTGTGCCATGATGTCGTAATTGGAGAAGAACGAGAGCTTGGGATAGAATTCCGACTTCTCCCCGGAAACGCGCGACTCCTCCAGGCTGACTGCCGAGCGGAGTTGGCGCAGGTCGGTGCGCTGGTTGTACGCCAGCTCGAGGAGCCGCTCTTCATCCTGGATCTCCTCTTCCGCCGGACCCGCCAGGCGCAGCAATTCGGCATTGTAGATGTCGTTCGCGCTCGGGTCCTCGAGATCCATCGCGTTGAGGTCACCCTCGATGTCGATCACCAGTTTCGGGTCGAGCCCCATCTCCACCAGCAGCGTGCGCTTGCGGGCCTCCACCCTGTTGCGCGCCAGCTGGAGATTGGCCTCCACGCTGGCGAACTCGACCTCGAGGCGCAGCACGTCGTAGCTGCTCACCAGACCCGCCCGATGCCGGGCCCGAGTCTCCTCCAGGGTCGCGCCCACCCGCTCCAGACTCTCCTCCACCAACCTGAGCTGCTCAACGGAGAGCAGGGTGGCGAAGTAAGCATCCCGAATCACCGACACCACCTGCTGCGCGGTGCCGCGCAGCTCCTCTTCCTTGAGCTCCCGGAACCGGTTCGCGGCGCCCACACCGACCACGATGCCGTACTCGAACAGGGGCTGGCTGATCTCGAAGTGGGCGTTCCAGTTGTTGTCCGAGCCCACTGGAATGGGACGCGTCTCGCCCGGCGGGCCCCCGAAGAACTCAGCAGGCAGGAAGATCTCCTGCTTGATCACGCTCCGCGAATACGAGGCCGAGGCAAAGATGTCCGGGAACGCACTGCCCCACGCGTCCTTCACCTGCATATTCGCCGCCTGCAGCTGGTACTCGGCATTGGCCATCACGCGGCTGTTTGCCAGGCCCACCTGGACCGCCCTTACCAGGCCGAAGGTCTCGACCTGTGCCTGCTCCTGAGCGGCAAGGGGACCTGCCAGGACGGTGACCGCGAGCAGCGCCGCGGCCGTCGAGAACACCCGCAATCGATTCACCTGCATCACCTCACTCTCCTCCCGACACGATCTGTTCGTCAGCAGCCGACGCGACGCCGGCCGGTCCCAGCACGCCCTCCCGCACCAGCGGGCCGAACGCCTGGAACAACTCCAGCGGCGTGTGCGACACCGCTTCTCTCTCGAACTCCGGGCATTGTTCGATGCGGCACGCCATGCTGATGGTGAGCAATCCATGCGTGAGGCTCCACAGGAACATCACCATCAGATCGGGATCGATCTCCCGCATGGTCCCCGCCTGCATCGCGTCCACCACCGCCTGCCGCAGCAGCCCATAGCCGCCTCCCTCGGGGAGGTCCTCCAGGGTGTGGGGATCGGGATGCTGCAGGCTGAACAGCACCCGGAAGTACGCCTGGTTCTCCAGCGCGAACTGGAGATAGGCCTCGCCCACCGCCCGCACCCGCTCCAGCGAGCCCCGGGGGTGGCGCCGCATGGCATCCTCTATGTACTCACCGAAGCGGCGGAAGCCGCCCTGCACGACGCGTCGGACGAGCTCGTCCTTGTTCTCGAAGTAGTGGTAGATCGCGGTGGCGGACACGCCGACGCGCTGGGCGACGGTGCGCATGGAGAGTCCCTGGAGACCCTTCTCCGCCAGCAGGTCCCGAGCCGCCTCGAGGATCGCCACCTCGCTGGCGCCGGTCGCCCGACCGTTGGGTTCGTTGGCCGTCATCTTCTCCTCAGCGACAGAGAGACCGGCCCGGGGGTGCCAGGGCTCGGCCTTGGCTGGGTTAACGCCGTTAACTTAACGGTGTTAAGGCTAGCTTGTGGACCCTACGGCGTCAACCAGGAGAGGTTTCACTGCCAGCGGAAGATCTTGAGCGCCACCCCGAAGCTCACGCCGCCCCAGGCCACCAGCAGGCCCAGGAATCCTGCCGTGGTCAGCAGCGGCGCCCCGTCCAGCAGCACTGCTCGGAGGGCGTCGTTCAGGACCGTGAGGGGCAACGGGCGGATGAACGGTTGCAGGCCCTCGGGGAAGTGGGAGTAGGCGAAGAACACGCCGGACAGGATCCACATCGGGACCATCACCAGGTTCATCAGACCCGATACCCCCTCGATCGTCTTGGCGCGACTCGCCACCAGCAGCCCCAGCCCCGAGAAGGCCATGGCTCCGAGCACCACGATCGTCGCGATGGCCAGGAGGGATCCCCGCACCGGCACGTCGAATATCAGGTAGCCGAACAGCAGCACGGCAGCCACCTCGAACCCCAGGAAGAACAGGCGCGCCAGCATGAAAGAGAGCATGAAGTCGCTCCTGTGCATCGGCGAAGCGAGCAGCCGCTTGAGCAGCTTGTCGTTGCGGGCCTTCACGATGCCGAAGCCGATGCCCCACATCCCCGTCCCCATGATGTTCAGGCCGATGAGGCCCGGAATCAGGAAGTCGATGTAGCGGGCGCCGGGCTCGGTGACCCGCACGTCCCTGATCACCGCCACGTCGCGGCGTCCAGCCGCCTCCTGGAGCGCGTCCCCCACCACCAAGCGCGCGACGTCGCTCTCGGTCCGCGTCGTATCGTAGCGCAGCACCAGAGGGTCCCCGGAGCGCACCACTATGGCCACGCGCCCGGTACGGAGCCGCTCGTGCGCGTCCGCGCTGTCGAGCAGCACGGCTTCCACGCGGTCTGCGGCGTTCAACGCGTCCGCCAGCGCCGCGGCGCCGGCTCCCGACTCCACCGCCACCCGCACGACCTCGGGGCCCCGACTCTTGAACGCCAGCCCGAGGGCGAACGCCAGCACGATGGGAAACGCGAATACCCAGAACAGCGCCTCCGGCTCGCGGGTGAACTCGCGGATGCGCCACAGCGTGAGCTCGACGACCGGGGCGATGCGGGACCTACTCATCGCGCAGGTGCCTGCCGGTGAGGTTCAGGAACACATCCTCCAACGTCGCGTGGTGGGTCGTGAGCTCGCTCAGGGACGCGCCGCGCTCACCCAGTAGCCGCATCAGGGCCGGCACCGCCTGATGCACCCGGCTCACAGTCAGGTGGGTTCTACCGTTCTCCCGGGCAACCTGCTCCACACCGGGGAGCCGTAGCAGCTCGTCGTCGGCGGGCACCGAGCCGTCCTCCAGCGCGAACTCCACCACGTGCTCAGCGCCCAGGGACGCGATGAGCTGACGGGGCGTGCCCAAAGCGATGATGCGGCCGTGATCCACGACGGCCACTCGATCGCACAGCCGCTCGGCCTCCTCCATGTAGTGCGTCGTGAGCAGCACGGTGCCGCCCCGACTGCTGAACTCCGCGATGATGCGCCACACCTGCCGGCGCGACTGAGGATCGAGCCCCGTCGTCGGCTCGTCCAGGAACAGGAGATCGGGCTCGCACACTAGCGCGCAGGCCACGGCGAGCCGCTGTCGCTGCCCGCCGGAGAGCTTCCCCACCCAGGCGCCGCGCTTCTCCACCAACCCGACCATCTCGAGTACCTCGTCGGCGTCACGCCCGCGGTGGTAGAAGCTGCGGAACAGGCGTACGGCCTCCTCCACCTTCAACTTCTCCGGGAGCTTCGTCTCCTGGAGCTGGGTCCCCATGCGCTGCCGCAGCTCTCCCTCGTGCGCATCCCAGGTGAGCCCCAGCACCGCGACGTCGCCCGCGTCGGGCTGCCTGAGCCCCTGCAGGATCTCGATGGTGGTGGTCTTGCCCGCACCGTTCGGCCCCAGCATGCCGAAGCACTCACCCCGGGGCACCTCCAGGTCGATCCCGGCAACGGCGGTGACCTCCCCGTACCGTTTGACGAGATCGCGACACGCAATGGCAGCGTCAGGCATAGCGGCAATCAAACCGCCCCCTCACCGCAGAAGCAAGTCAGTGCGTGGCAGTTCCCTGGACGCTGGCGTTCGACTCTTCCGTACGCGAGCTTGAGAGCGATGGTGGTCGCACTGTCACTGATCGTGATTGCGGCGGCGTGGGTGCTGCTGCTCCTCCAGGTGGATCCGGTGCCCACGTGGTTCTACGTCTTCGTATGGTACCCGACGCTGCTGCTGCTCGACCGGCTCGCCAGCCGCCTATTGGGCAGCGCACCCCTGCTGCACAGCGGGCGCCGGGCAGTGTCCCTGTTCGCCTGGTCCGCCGTCATCTGGCTCCTGTTCGAGGCCGCCAATCTCCGGCTGCGCAATTGGTATTACGTGTTCCTGCCGCGGGTGCCGGCGGAGCGCTGGGCGGGCATTCTCCTCTCGTTCGCCACCGTCGTGCCGGCTCTGGTGCTGGCCGCGCGCGTGCTCGACGGGATCGGGATCGGGCGGGGATGGCGCACTCGTGGTGTGGCGACGCGGCCCTGGCACCTGCACGCCGCCACACTGACCGGTCTCGCCACGGCGGTCCTCGCCCTGGCGTTCCCCCGCGTGTTCTTCCCCCTCGTGTGGGGTGCCGTATGGCTGCTGGTGGACCCCTACGTATACCGCCGGCGGCCGGAGTGGTCGCTGCTCAAAGACATCGAGCGGGGGGAGTGGGGACGTCCCGGGCGACTCATGCTGGGCGGCCTGGCCATCGGTCTCCTCTGGGAGTTCTACAACTTCTGGGCCCGGGGGAAGTGGATCTATACGGTGCCCTGGCTCGACTACACCAAGCTCTTCGAGATGCCGCCCCTGGGGTTCGTGGGATTCCCGCTCTTCGCGCTGGAGGCCTGGGCCCTGTATCACGCCCTGTGCGCCGCGGGCGTCGGCGTGCCGCTGACCGGTGAGGCGAGACACTCACCGCGCAGGGTGGTGCCGACGGTGGCGCTCGCCGTCGTGTTCGTGGCGGCCGTGCTTACCAGTATGGAGCGGTGGACCATCTCGTCCACCGTGCCGCGGCTGGCAGAGATCCCGGGGATCTCCAGCGACGCTGCGGCGCGGCTCTCCGCGTCCGGCATCGCGACGCCGTTTCGGCTCGCGCGTCACAGCGCCACGGCCGTTGCCGAGCGAACCGGGTTGGCACCCACCGCGGCCCGTGACCTCGTGGAGTCCAGTCGCCTCGTCACGCTGCGGGGCATCGGGACACGCCACGCCGCGACCCTCCACGCGCTGGACGTGCGCACGGTGTGCGCGCTGGCGAGGCGTCAGCCCATCCCGCTGTGGCGGGCCGTCCAGACCCGGGGCGGAGACCCACCGCCGGGGAGCACCAGATCTTCACTGACCGCACCGCCGGGCGACCGTCCCACCCCGGCCGAGGTCAGGGTGTGGATCGGGGCGGCGCGACGCACCTGCGCGTCACGCTACCTCCTGAGCGAGACCCGCTAGTTAGTTTACTCCCCATGCTTTCGGTGGCACTCAAACTGCTCGCAGTGCTCGTCGTGGTCTACGCGCTGGTCGTCTTCTTGGCCTGGCGCTTCCAGGAGCGCGTGGCACTTCCCGGCCAACGGGGCCCCCTGCCGGCACCGGCAGCCGTGGGGATTCCGGATGGCGAGCTCGTCGAGGCCACCACTGCGGACGGCAAGGTGCTCCAGGGGTGGTACCTGCCACCCCGTCCCGCGCCTCCCGCAGGCGCACAGGCGCCCGGTCTCCTGTGGTTCTACGGGAACATGGAGACGATCGGCGGCATCGCTCCAGTGCTCCGGGAGTTCCGACCTCCCGGCATCGGGATGTTGGTGCTGGACTACCGCGGCTACGGCCGGAGCGAGGGAACTCCATCGGAAGAGGGTGTCTACCGGGACGCGGACGCAGCGTGGGAACTGCTGACCGCGCGCCCCGAGATCGACAGCACACGCATCGCCATCTACGGCCGGTCCATCGGCGGCGCCGTGGCGCTCTACCTGGCGACGGAGCGTCCCGCCCGCGCCCTGGTCCTGGAGTCTGCGTTCACCACCGGCAAGGACATGGCACAGGAGCACTACGCACCCATGCCCAGCGTGCTGGTGGAGCTGGGGCTCGACAACCTCGAGCGGGCCCGGCAACTAGAGGCTCCCCTCCTCATGTTCCACGGAAGCGAGGATTGGATCGCGCCGTTGGCAATGGGCCGCGCCGTGGCCCAGGCGGGACGGGCCGAGGAGTTCGTGGTGATCGCCGGCGCAGGCCACAACGATACCTACGCAGTCGGCGGGGCATCATACCGCGACCGACTCCACGCCTTCCTACGGGACCATCTCGACTGACATGGCTGCGCCGCAGCGCTCTGCCGGCGATACCTCCCCACTCGATCTCTCTCCGGAGGCCTTCGAGCACGCCATCGCACGCGTGAGCCGTATGGCTGTCCAGTATCTCCGTACCCTGCCGGAGCGGCCCGCGTTCAGGCGCCCGCCCGACGAGCTCACAGAGCGGCTGTGCAGCGCTCCTCTTCCGCTGGAGGGGGAGCCCACCGAGCGCATCCTCGCCGACATCGACTCCGACATCCTGCCGTACTCCCTCGGCATCGGCCACCCGCGCTGGTGGGGGTTCGTGCGCGCCTCGGCGAGCCCGCTGGGGATCGCCACCGACCTGCTCGCCACCACCATGAACAGCAACTGCGCCGGCAGCGCTCAGGTGGCCACCCATCTGGAGCTCACCGTACTGCGGTGGCTGGCCGAGCTGGTGGGGTACGAGCCGAAGGCGGGAGGGTTGCTCATGAGCGGTGGGTCGGCCGCCAACTTCGTGGCGCTCTCCGCCATGCGGGAGCGGATGCTCCCGGGCACGCGGGCAGTGGGGATGCTCGGGCGGCAGGAGCGCCCGCTGGTGTACGCATCCGGCGAGGTCCACTCCTGCATCACGCGCGCAGTTGAGTTCCTCGGTTTCGGCGCACAGGCGCTGCGCTGGGTGCCGCTGGACGCCGAGCGGAGGATGGACGCCGGCGCGCTGGCACGCATGATCGCGGAGGACCGCGAGCTGGGTGCCACCCCGGTGTGTGTGGTGGCGACGGCCGGGACGGTGAACACCGGGGCGGTCGACCCCCTCGAAGAGATCGCCGGCGTGGCGGACCGCGAGGGGCTGTGGTTCCACGTGGACGGCGCGTACGGGGCCATCGGCGCCGCCCTGCCCGAGTTGGCCGACCGCTACCGCGGGCTCGAACGGGCCGACAGCGTGGTGGTGGACCCCCACAAGTGGCTCTACGTGCCGTACGAGGCTGGTGCCGTGCTGGTGCGGGAGCTCGCCAATCTTGAGAGCGCGTTCGCCACCCGGGCGGAGTACCTCGAGGTGGGCGACGAAGATTACTTCAACGGGCCGGTCTGGTTCCACGAGCGGGGGCCGCAGCTCTCCCGCGGCTTCCGCGCGCTGAAGGTGTGGGCGGTGATGCGACACATCGGGCTCCATGGCTACCGGGAGCTGTGGCGCCGCGACCTCGCTGTCGCTGCAGAGCTGCGCCGGCTGGCGGACGCGCACCCCCGGCTCGAGCTCGTCCCTTCGACCGATCTCAGCGTCTGCTGCTTCCGCTACCGCCCCGGCTCGGGCGAGCCATCCGAGTTCAACCGCCGACTGCTCGACCGGATTCATCGCGACGGCCGGCTGTTCATCTCCGGGACCACGCTGGAGGAGTCGTTCTATCTCCGAGCGTGCATCATCAACTTCCGGAGCACGCCGGACGACGCGCGCCTGGCGGCGGACACGGTCGTGGAGCTAGGCGAAGCGATGGAGCGGGAGGGGGAAGGTAGCACGCCGGCACCATAGAACGACGGCACCCTTCGGCCCTCGCCCTTTCACGCTCCCTGCCGTAGTTTCTTGCCGTGGCGGCCGGGAGTGGCCCAGCCGATTCCGGACATCAATCACCCCGCTCGCAGCGAAGCCCATCCTCCCACACCGCCGCAGAGCGCATTCTCTGAGGACAACACGAGCATGAGACGTGCAACCCTGGTAGTCATCCCACTGATGCTGTCGTCGACGGCCTGGGCGCAGCAGCCGCCGGCCGACCTCATCGTCACCAACGCCCACATCTACACCGTGGACGAAGGCCGCCCCCTCGCCGAGGCCATGGCGATCAGCGATGGGCGGATCGTGTTCGCCGGCAGCGCGCGCGGCGCGGAGGTGTTCGCCGGACCGCAGACTCGGCGTCTAGACCTGGAGGGGAAGACCGTGATCCCCGGAATGGTGGACGCGCACGTCCACCTGCTGGGGCTGGGCCGCGCGCTGCGGATCATAGATCTCGTGGGCACGCGCTCCTACGAAGAGGTGATCGCGCGTGTCGTGGAGCGGGCCCGCGATGTCCCCGAGGGAGAGTGGATCCGCGGCCGCGGCTGGGACCAGAACGACTGGGCGGTGACCGAGTTTCCCACGCACGAGGCTCTCTCCGAGGCCGTGCCGGACCATCCGGTCTACCTCTGGCGGGTGGACGGACACGCCGTGCTGGTGAACCGGAAGGCGCTGGAGCTCGCCGGCGTGACGGCGGCCACCGTGGACCCCGACGGGGGGCGGTTCATCCGTGACGCGGACGGCAACCCCACCGGCGTGCTGATCGATCTGGCCCGACGGGCGGTGAGCTCGGTCATGCCTCCGTTGTCCGAGCGCGAGCGGCGGGAAGCGGTCCTCGCGGCGATCGCTGAGGCCAACAAGTGGGGTCTCACCGGCGTGCATGACGCCGGGGTGAGCGACACCACCATCGCCGTCTACGAGGCGCTGGCCCGGGAGGGCCGCTACAACCTGCGCAACTACGTGATGGTCGCGGCGGTGGACAGCGTGCTCGACGAGTTCCTGGATCAGTATCTCGAACAGGGGCCGCAGGACGGACTGTACGATGGGCGGCTGTGGATTCGCGCCATCAAGCTGGTGGCCGACGGTGCGCTGGGGAGCCGGGGCGCCGCGTTGATCGAACCGTACTCTGACGATCCCCACAACACCGGGCTGGTGATCACCGGACCGGAGCGCGTGCAGGAGATCGCGCAGCGCGCCCTGCGCAACGGCTTCCAGGTGAACGTGCACGCCATCGGGGACGCGGCGAACCGCCTGACCCTGGACGCCTTCGAGGCTGCGCTCCAGGAAGTGCCCGTGGCGAACCACCGCTTCCGCATCGAGCACGCCCAGAACATCCACTTCCAGGACATTCCGCGGTTCGCTGAGCTGGATGTAATCCCCTCGATGCAGGGAAGCCATCAGACCAGCGACATGTACTGGGCCATCGACCGGCTCGGGTGGACGCGGGTCCAGGGTGCGTATGCCTGGCGCACTCTGCTCAATACCGGGGTCGTAATCCCCAACGGGTCGGATTTCCCGGTGGAGTCACCCAACCCCCTGATCTCGTTCAAGGCGTTCATCACCCGGCAAGACGCCAACGGGTGGCCGGCTGGCGGCTGGTTCCCCGACCAGCGCACCACTCGCGACGAGGCGCTCAAGAGCATGACGCTGTGGCCGGCGTACGCCGCGTTCATGGAGGATGTCGCAGGCTCTCTAACGCCGGGCAAGTACGCCGACTTCGTGGTGCTGGACCAGGACATCATGAAGATCGCGCCGGAGCGGATCCTGGACACGCAGGTGTTGCTGACGGTGTTGGGCGGGCAGGTGGTGTACCGGAAAGACCGGGAGCGCACCTAGGGGGGCGACGCGAGCGCTACACCGCTTCCGCCACCACGGCCGCCGGCTTGACCTTGAACGCCAGCAGCGTCACCACGGCGACCACCAGCCCCGAGATGTAGAACGGCACGGCGGTGCCGAAGCCCTGGAACGCGGCCGTGGCCCAGATCGGCGCGATCACTCGGGCCACCCCGCCGATGGCCTGCTGCACGCCCAGGGTCTGCCCCAGCTCGTGTCGCGCCGCACGATGCGTGACCAGGGCCGAGACCGCGGGAAAGAGGCATGCGGTGCCGATGGGGACCAGGCCCAGGACGAGCCCCAGGGTGAGCACCGACTTCGGGAGGGGGATCACGAAGAGGCCCAGCGCGAGGCACGCCGCCCCTACCCGCATGAGCTTCACCTCCCCCAGCCAGTCCACCAGCTTGCCCAGCATCACCGCGCGCATCACCACGCCGATGGCACCCACGTAAACGAAGAAGATGAAGATCGACTCCTCGGTGATTCCGAAGTCACTGGCTAGGTACAGGGCCAGCACGCCGGTCATCGACATGAAGCCCAACATCCCCACGGCGTAGATCCAGATCAGCTGCGGCACCTCTCCCCCAGGGTGGTGCAGCACTTCCATCACCATCGAGCGGATAGAGCGCCCCGGGATCGGCGTCCCTCCTTCGGTTACCTGGGGGTGGCGGCGACCGCTGTGCGACTCCGGCAGGAGGCGCCATGCGAAGACGATGTTCACCAGACAGAGGCCGGCCGCCACGAGTCCCGGCGCCTCGGTCCCGAACTTGAATGCTAGGGAGCCTATGGCCGGACCGATCATGACCCCGGCCCCGGTGGAAGCCGAGAGCCAACCCAGCGCCTTGGCCCGGTCCTTGGGCTCGGTCACATCGGCCACGTATGCCTGCAGCACTCCGGTCGTCCCCCCGCCGAGCCCCTGGATCAGCCGCGACAGGAACAGCATCCAGATGCTCACGGCGAAGCCGAACACGGCGAATGCCACCGCGGAGGTCCCGAGACCCACCAGGATCGATGCCCGTCGCCCGAAGTGGTCGGACAGCCGTCCCCAGAGCGGCGCGGAGGCGAGCTGCGCGATCGAGAAGGAGGCGATCATCCATCCGATCAGCCATTCGTCGGCCTGGAGCCGCAGGGCGTAGTACGGCAGGAGCGGGAACACCATCGCGAACCCCAGCATGTCCACGAAGGCCGTGGCCATGAGCACCGCGAGGCGTCTCATCGCCTGGTCCCCACCACCATGGCACCCGCCGAGATCATCATCAGCACCACGCCATACGCGGCGGCGGCACCGATGTCGAAGGCGCGCAGCGACGAGAGGATCTCGATGGAGATGGGTCGGGTCTCGTAGGTGTACAGCACGATGGAGGTCACGAAATCACCCAACCCGGTAGCAAACGCCAGCGCCCCGCCGGCCAAGATGGCCGGTCTGAGGAGCGGCACCGTGACCGCGCGCAGGGTGCGCCAGCGCCCCGCACCGAGTGAGGCCGCAGCCTCATCGAGCGACGGGTCCAGCTGGCGGTACCCCGCCAGGACCGAGCCCGCCGCCAGCGGAATGTTGCGGACCAGATACGCCAGCGGGAGGATCACCACCGTCCCCACGAGCACCCACCGGCCCACCCACGGTGCGCGGACGGAGAACGCCGTTGCTAGGGCGATGGCCAGCACCGTTCCGGGCACCGCCCAGGGCACCGACACGAGGGTCTCGATCACGCCACGCAGCCGCACGCGACGCTGCACCACCAACCGGCCCGCCCAGAGCGCGACGGCAAGCGCGCCCACCGTGGCGGCACTCGCCATCCACACCGAGTTCACCAACGGCCGCAGGCGCTCGGGCTCGGTCATGAGGGTCCCATAGTTCGCCAGCGTGTATGCCGGGGGCACCAGTTGTGTCGTCCATGTGCCGAGCGGCACCAACGACACCACCACTAGTGTGACGTGCGGGAGCAGCAGTAGGATCCCGAAGACCCATCCCAGGGCCGTTGCGCCCCACCGGGCAATGGGCTGGGACAGCGCCCGTGCCGACGGTGGCGTGCCCTTCCCCACTGCCACGACCGACCGCGCCTCGCCCTGGCGACGCAGCACCAACAAGCCCACCAGGGCCACCAGCGCGAGAGCCGTGGTCTCCGCCATGGCCATAGGCAGGTCGCCGTTCAACTTGCTCGCAACGATCTGCGTCGTCATCACGCGGAAGCCACCGCCGAAGATGTAGGGGGCGCTGAACGATCCCAGCGCCGTCATGAAGGTGAGGAGTGCGGCGGCCGCGAGCTGCGGCCGCAGGAGCGGCAGGGTCACCCGCCGCAACGTGCGCCACGCTCCGCATCCCAGCGAGTGCGCCGCCTCGATCATCGAGGCGTCGATCTTGGCCAAGCCCGCCCGCGTGAAGAGGTAGAAGTACACGTACATCGAGTACGCGTGCACCAGGAGGATCGCCCCGGCCCCATACAGCCGCCACGGCGACTCGTCGAGGCCGAAGAGCTGCATGATCGCACGGGCGACGAAACCGCTCTCGCCGTACAGGAACAGGAACGCGATCACACCCACGAGAGGGGGCAGCACGGCGGGGAGGGCCACCAGCGCACCGAGCACCCGCCGGCCCGGGAATTCGAGACGCTCGAACACGAAGCCCAGGGGCACACCAATCAGCCCCGCCAGCGCCACACTGGCCACCGAGATCCAGAGGCTCCCCCACAGCGCCGCCCACTCCCGCGGCTCTCTCGCAAAGGCCGCCAGGTACTCCAGCGTCCACCCACCGGGGCCCTGCACGCTGTCCAGCACCACGAGGGCCACCGGGTATACAACGACCCACCCGAGGATCAGCGTGAGCAGCAGCCCCCGGTACCGCCCGGTCACGGGGCATCCTCCGGAAACGCCAGCGCCCGCTCCACGGCGAGGTGCACGGTCGCCCCCACCTGAGCGGCCCGGACCGACGCCTCCACCTCGACCGTGCCGACGCCCACGTCGACCGTGAAGAAGGCGCGTGCCCCCAAGTAGCGGCACTCGGTCACCGTCCCCCCGAGCCCGGCCTCTGCAAATCGCACCGCCTCGGGTCGCACGACGACGGCAGCCCGCTCACCCACCGCCAACGCGCCAGGGGTCTCGACGGGCCACTCCACCCCGGCGTCGAGCCGGGCCCCATCGCCTGCCGTCACGACACCGCCCAGCACGCTGGCGCGGCCAACGAAGGTGGCCACGAAGAGGGTGGCCGGGCGCTCGTACAGCTCTGTTGCGGTGCCCACCTGCTCCAGCCGCCCCCGGTTCAGCACCGCAACCCGGTCGCCCAAGGCGAAAGCCTCTTCCTGCTCGTGGGTCACGAACACCGTGGTGATGCCGATCTTGCCGAGCGCCGCTCGCAGCTCGCGCCGCGTGCGCTCTCGCAGCCCGGGATCGAGGTTGGACAGCGGCTCGTCGAGCAGCAGCACACGGGGCTCGGGCGCCAGGGCCCTGGCTACGGCGACGCGCTGCTGCTGCCCGCCCGAGAGCGCGCTCACCGGTCGGCCGCCGAACCCGTCGAGATCCACCAGCGCGAGCATCTCGGATACGCGGCGCTCCCGTTCGCCGGCGTCCTCCCGACCCACCAGGCCGAACGCCACGTTCTCGGCTACAGTGAGGTGGGGGAACAGGGCGTAGTGCTGGAACACCATGCCGAAGCGCCGCCGGGCCGGCGCCAGATGCGTGACGTCCTTTCCGTCCACCGTGATGGTGCCGTCATCGGGGTGTTCGAAGCCGGCGAGGAGCCGGAGCGTCGTGGTCTTGCCGCTGCCGCTGGGACCGAGCAGGGCCAACACCCCACCCTGCGGCACGTCGAGCGTGAGCTGATCCACTGCCGCCTGGCCTCCGAAGCGCTTGGTGAGACCGTGGAGCCGAAGTAAGGCCTGGGTCATCAGCGGCCCGGAGCGCCGCGCCCGCGCACGTGGCGATCCCAGTAGGTCATCCATTCCGCGCCCCGAGCGCTCAGGAGCTCCCAGTCGATCTCGGCAACAACGAGATCCGCCTTCACCGACCGGGCCCACTCTGGGAGGGAATCTGACGGTAGATCGACTCGGGCAGGCAGGCGGAAGGCCTCGCGGGCCGCCAACAGCTGCGCCGCCGGCGATCCCGCCCATTCCACGAACCGACGCGCCGCCTCCGGATGCCGTGCGCCGCGCACGACCGCGATGGCGTCCTCGATGACGGGCGTCCCGCTCTCGGGCAGGACGTAGTCGAAGGGACTGCCCTTAGACTGCTCCACCAAGATGTCGGGCAGGTCCCACAGGGTCAGCCAGCCCTCCTGGCGCAACAGCTTCTGATGCAGCAGTGCGGGGTTGAACACGTACTCTCTCGTCTGCGCGTCGAGCCGCCGCAGCCAACCGAACCCCCAGCCGGTGTCCCCCGTCAGAGTGAGGCCCCGCTCGATCACCATCCCGAAAATCGTGCGCATCGTGCCGGAAGCGAGGGGATCCCGAATGACGACGCGACCGGTCCACCGCGGATCCAGCACCTCCTCCCAATCGGATGGCGGCGCCGCCGGCGACACCGCATCCCGGTTGTAGGCGATCACCGCCGGTGTCTCGTACACAGCGAAGTAGAAGTCTCCCGGTCCGTGTCCCCGGGGTGGCACCGCCCCGGCCCAGTCGGGACGATACGCCGCCAGTAGCGAGTCTCCCGCCGCCCGCCGAAACAGGGTGGAGGGCCCGCCGAACCACACGTCGGCTTGCGGATTGGCCCGCTCGGAGCGGATCCGGTCCAGCGCGTCCTGCGACCCCATGTCCAACCACCGCACGTCGATGTCGGGGTTCGCCGCCTCGAACGTGGTCTCGGAGAGCAGCAGCAGGTCCCGCCCGTGGGGCGAGTATACGACCAGCGGCGTGCGGCGCTCACCGCATGCCGCGACGACGCCCACGAGGATCACCACAAGGAGCAGGCGCGGCGCGCTCCTACTCATTCAGGGCCAGGAGATTGAGGAACAGCCGGTAGGCCCCCGGCACGCCGGCGGGCAGGGCGCGGAAGAAGCTGAGCCCCGTGTAGATGTACGTGCCGCCGCCGTACCGGGCGATGAGCAGCCCCCCCTGGAGTCCGGGCATGCCCGGATCCGCCATCTGGAGGAGTGGTAGGAACGCGTCATCCCACCGGGAGGCGAAGTAGAGCCCCCGCTCCTGGGGCCACTCCCTCCAGTCCTCCGGCCCCAGGCGATTGGGACGGGTCAGGGCGGGATGCTCGGGCTCGAGCAGCGTCACCGCGGCGGTCTCGTCAGTCACCCGATCGTGGGGGAACGCAATGTCGATTGCGTAGGGAGCGAATCCGCCCCGCACGAACTGGTATTGCTGGTACTGCACCAGGAGGAGGCCGCCGTCGCGCACGTAGTCCAGCAGCCGGGCGTTGTGCCGCACCAGGGCCGAGTCGGTCTCGTAGGCCCTGCTTCCCACCACGATGGCGTCGAACCGCGACAGATCGGCGCCGGCGAGCGCCTCGCCGTCGAGCAGCACGACCGGGAGCCCGACCTGCGTCAGCGCTTCCGGGACACGGTCGGCCGCCCCCCGCACGTATCCTACGGCCTCGAGTGTCGGGAGCTCGATGGGTGCGAGGCGCACCTCGCCGGCAGCCGGACGCACCCACGCAGTGGGGCGCACATGGGAATAGGTGACGTGGGCGAGGCCACGGTCGTACTCCGTCCCGTCTTCGGTCCCGGCAACCGCCCACACGGTCACCGACGCACGCTCGACGTCCGCCGGCCGCCGGACGAGGAACTCGAAGGTCTGGGTCTCGCCGCGCCCACGGAAGCGAAAGCGCTGCGGCTCGGGCATCGCCCACCCACCCGCCTCCAGCCATACGTGTCCTGCGGTAGGCTCCATTCCCTTGTAGGCGATGGTCACGCTGAAGTGCTGTGCCGCAGGCCCGTCGGACGACCACACCACGCGCTCGGGCTCCAGCACCACCTCGATTGCCGGGACCACACGAACCGGCTGCCGGATCTCCCCAAGCGCCTGGTCACGAGACCGGTGGCTCACTTCCCTTGCGAGGCTCACCGGGGCGTCGAGAACCGTGAGGTCCACCGCCGCCCGGAGCAGGGGCGGCGCGAAGGGAAGGCCTCGGATCTCGGACACCGCATAGCCCCAGTCGTAGAGCGCGCCGGTCAACGGACGCTCCAGGAAGTAGGGCTGCGTGGGCGCGGCATCGAATGGCACCGTCACGGTGAAGCGGCGGGTGAACTCCGCACCGGACGCCAAGACCGGCGGTGCCGGGTCGAGGGGGACAACGCGCCAGCCCGGCGGCGGCGCCACCCAGACGCGCTCGACGCGGGCGTCGTTCCGCCCTGCGTTGTAGCACTGTACAGCGACCTCGAAGCTCGCTCCCGGGACCACCTCGACCGCGGCCGCGGTCCCGTCCACCACCAGGCCCGCCGCTACGCCGAGGGCCCGCTCCAGCAGGTCGATGCGGCGCACCCCTAGTTGGTCCGCCCGCGCCCGCCCGAGCGCACCGGCCAGGTGCGGCGCCGCCTGCTCCAGCGCCGCCGCGGAGATGGCGCGGCGCAGTGAGTCGGCCAGATGTGCGAGCCACGAGGTGTCGCCGGGCAGGCCATCGAAGATGTGGCCCTCTCCCCCTGGCAGCCCGTCCCTGCCCGTTCGGTCCTCGACCAGGCGCAGGCTCGTGCGGGCCGGTCCCGTGAGCTGGAGCCGCCCCATGTCCTGAGAGCGGTGCTGGCTGCGGCTGGCCATGGCTATCTGCTGGAATGAGCGACCGGTCAGCGGGTCCAGCCCCCCTGTCTCGAGGGTGAGTGTGGTGGCAGCGGTGTCGAAGCGCGTCGAGCGGTAGAGCTTCAGCGGCTGCCAGGGACGCAGTCCCTCCTCTCGAGCGAGCTCGGGGAACCGGGTGGGGTCAGCGGCAGCCTCGAAGGCCTCGTGGGCGACGACACCCGCGATCTGGTGCTGACCGTGACGGTCCCGGGGAGTGCCGGACCACACCGACACGAGCACGTGGGGCCGGAAGCGACGCACCACGCGGACCACGTCCTTGAGCACCGAGTCGGGAAGCCAGAACTGCGCCGTCTCCTCGAGGCTCCGGGAGTAGCCGAAATCGTAGGCGCGGGTGAAGAACTGCCGGGCTCCGTCCAGCGTCCGGGCGGTGACCAGCTCCTGGGAGCGCAGCAGCCCGAGGGCGATGCCAAGCTCGCCGCCAATCAGGTTCTGGCCGCCCTCACCCCGGGAGAGTGACAGGTACGCGGCAGCGGCACCTTCACCGCGCACCAGCAGGGAGAGGAGCCTGGTATCCTCGTCGTCGGGATGGGCTCCTATCACCAACACCCGGTGCGGCACCGCGAGGCGGTGCAGCAGCCGGTCCAGCTCCGGCAGCCCACCGGTGGACGGCGGCGCGAGTTGGGCCGCGGCCGAGCCGCCGCCCAACATTGAGCACGCGAGCAGGGCGACGAGGCTACGCCGCTTCGCGCGCCACAACAATGCTGCGGAGTCGTTCAGCGCTGGGATCCATGGGATCGCCGAAGGGACGGGGGTGACCCTCCGGATCCATGAGAACGGTGGGACACACCAGCTCGATCCTCCGAGCGCGGAATCTGTCCTGCACCGGTTTGGTGCTGATGGGTGAGGCCACGATCACGCGCAGCGGGCCAGCCTGACTGATCGCCTCCACGGCGGCCAGCGCCTTCCAAGGCGTCGTCATGTAGCCGTCCACGACCACTACGTTTTGCCCTTCCACGGCCCGCAACGGCCTGGGCCCGCGAAACAGCAGCCGTTCTGTCTTCACCGCCCGGCGCGCCTTGTCGATCGCCTGGTCGAGCTGCTCGATCTGCCCAAAGCCGGGCTGGAACTGGGCATCCAGCACCGCGTCGGCGTCTTCCGCCACCGCGCCGACGATCCCATCCTTATCGAGGCGCACGTGGGCAGCCACGATCACATCGAAGGCGCAGCCCAAAGCCTTGGACGCGTTCGCGGCGATCTCCACTCCGCCCGGGGTCACACCGAGCACGAGCATCGGTTGCATGACGCGCTCGTACACCTGGCGCCCCAACTGGGCGCCGGCCCCGGAGCGGGACGTGTAGAGCGGCTGCTGTTCGGTTTCAGCCATGGATTACGCGATCAGCCAATATAGAATGGGCCTCGGCCGGCGCGATAGCTCGGTATCGGGGATCACGAGCCTCCGGCGGCTCGGAGGAACCGGGCGAGCCAGTCGTGGACTTCCGTCCACCAGACAAGCTGATTCTGCGGCCTGCCGATCCAGTGCCCCTCATCGGGGAAGTGGAGCAGTCGGGCCGCCACGCCTTGCCGGCGCAGCGCCGTGAACGTCTCAAGTCCCTGGGTGTCCGGCACTCGAAAGTCCCGCGCGCCGTGGATCACCAGCGTCGGGGTACCGAAGTTGTTGGCGAAGCGGTGGGGCGACCACTGCTCGTAGTAGGTCCGGTTCTCCCACGGTGGGCCATCGAACTCCCACTCCGGAAACCACAGCTCCTCGGTAGCGCCGTAGAAGGACTCGAGGTTGTAGATCCCCGCGTGGGAGATGAGCGCGTCGAACCGATCCGAGTGGCCGTTGATCCAGTTGATCATGTACCCGCCGTAGGACCCTCCGGCGGCGGCGATACGCGTGGAGTCCACGAACCTCAGTCTGGCGGCGTGCTCGACTCCCGCCATGATGTCGATGTACACACGACCGCCCCAATCCTCGGAGATCTGATCCACGAAGCGCTGGCCGAACCCCGTGGAGCCCCGCGGGTTCAGCAGAACGGTCACGTATCCCGGCGCAGCGAACATCTGCGCGTTCCAGCGCGAATGGAAGTTATCGCGCCACGCACCCTGCGGCCCGCCGTGAATCAGCACCAACAGGGGATAGCGCTGGCCCCGCTGATACTGCGGCGGCCGGACGAGCATTCCCCGAACCGTGTTGCCGTCGGCGCCGACCCAGCTGATCTCCTCGGCAGAGTACATCTTGACCTGCTGCATCAGCGCGGCATTGAGGTCGCTGAGGCGCTGCGGCTCCCCACCGGCGTTGATGGTCCACAGAAAGACCTGCCCAGGCCGATCGATGGCGTCGTTGACGAACGCCAGGGTGTTGCCGTCTCCCGCGATGGAGAGTTGGCTGCTGTTGCCCCATCGCAGCAGCGCCTCCACGCGGCCACTCAGGTTCGTCCGGTAGATCACGTTGCGGTGGCCGTCCTGCGCGGTGAACACGATCTCCCGGGAGTTGGGCAGCCACAGATAGTCGGCAGTCCAGCGGTCGAAGTCCGGCGTCACCTCCAGCGACCGGCCGGTCGTGAGATCCCGCACCATCAGGCGCCAGCGGTCGGACTCGAAGCCGGCCCGCTCCTGCGACAGGAACGCCAGGTACCGGCCGTCCGGTGAGGGAGCCGGATGCTGCTCGGCACCCCGGAAACCCGAGGTGAGGTTGCGCGGCTCGCCTCCCTCCAGCGACACGCGGAAGACGTCGGAGTTGGTGTGCCACGCCGCGTCGTCTCCGACCTTGGCAGTGAACACGAGCGCCTGCCCGTCGGCGAGGAATGCGTAGTCCGACGACCCGCCGAATGGGGGTACGGGTACGTCGTAGTCGCGCCCCACCGTCAGGTCCACTGGGGGGCCGCCGCCCGCCGGCACCACGAAGAGATGGCTCCGCCTACCGTCATCCCAGGCAGTCCAGTGCCGGTACAGCAGCTCGTCGTACATCCGGGCGCGACTCGGCCGAGCTGCCTCGGCCTCGAGCCGACCCGTGTTGCAGGCGTCGTCCGGGCAGTCCGGATAGACCCGGGACACGAAGGCGAGGTGGGTCCCGGTTGGAGACCAGATCGCGCCGGCGGCGCCCGTGGAGAGGGAGACGATCCGGCGCGCCCGCGCCCGCGGCACCGAGAAAAGATAGATCTGAGACGGACCTCCTCTGGAGGTCACGTAGGCGATCGTCTCACCATCAGGGGACCACCGCGGGTGGCGCCCACCGCGCCGTCCCGTGATGCGGCGCGGAGTGCCCCCCGTGGCCGACACCAGCCACAGGTCGCTGCTGCGTCCGTTTGCCTCGAGATCGGTGGATGTGACCGTGTACACCACCCAGAGCCCGTCCGGAGAGATCTGAGGGTCGGAGACCCGCTCGAGGCTCAAGAACTCCTCGATCTGGAGCGGCCGCACGCCCTCTTGGGCGCTGAGCCGAGGCGCAACGACCATTCCCGTTGCTAGGACCGTGAGCAGTACTCGTTGCATTGCGAGATTCCCGCGATCTGCCGCCGCCGAATGTTGCGACGGCGCGCCCGCCCGCGCAACCGCCCGCAGTGGCGTCGGGAACCTGCCCCCGTCATATTGTGGTCAAGGGGTAAGAGAGGGGCGGCGGGGCTTCCCACCGCATTTCACATACACGACCACACTGGACGTCCCAATGTCTACCGTCACCGACAGGAAGGGCGATGCGACTCCGGCGGGGGAGCGGCACGTCAGTGAGCAGGAGGCGCGCCGTGTTGTCGAGGCGGCCCGTCAGACCGAATGGACGGCACCCAGCTTCTTGAAGGAGCTGTTCAACGGCCGGGTGCATCTGGAGTTGATCCACCCGTATCCTGAGATACCGCAGGAGGAGCTCGACCGGGCAAGACCCTGGTTGGACAAGCTCGCAAAGTTCCTGAAGGAGAACGTGGATCCCGAGGCCATCGACCGGGATTACAAGATCCCCGAGCACGTGGTGAAGGGGCTCGCCGAGCTCGGCTGCATGGCGATCAAGGCCCCACAGGAGTACGGCGGCCTCGGATTCTCGCAGGCGGTCTACAACCGGGCCATCTCATTGGCCACCTGCTACGAGAGCTCGGTGGGCGTGCTGCTCTCGGCCCACCAGTCCATCGGCGTTCCGCAGCCCCTGAAGCTGTTCGGCACGCCGGAGCAGAAGCAGAAGTACTTCCCCCGGTTCGCCCGAGGCGAGATATCCGCGTTCGCCCTAACGGAGCCGGATGTGGGCAGCGATCCCGCCCGCATGGCAACTACGGCTGTGCCGACGGAGGACGGTGAGGCGTTCATCCTCAATGGCGAGAAGCTCTGGTGCACCAACGGCACGATCGCCGACGTCATCGCGGTCATGGCCCGTACGCCAGACAAGAAGATCACCGCGTTCATCGTGGACGCCGATTGGGAAGGCGTGGAAGTCGCGCACCGATGCCATTTCATGGGCCTGCACGGCATCGAAAACGGCCTGTTGCGGTTCACGAACGTACGCGTGCCGAAGGAGAACATCCTCTGGGGGATGGGCAAAGGACTCAAGCTCGCTCTCATCACACTCAACACTGGACGGCTCACGATTCCCGCCGCGGCCGCCGGCGCCGCCAGGATCTGCCTCGGGATCGCGCGCCGGTTCTGCCAGGAGCGCGTGCAGTGGGGCCACCCCATCGGCAAGCACGACGCGGTGGCGCAGAAGCTGGGGAATATGGCGGCGACGACGTTCGCCATGGACTCGGTGGCCGAGCTGGCGGCGGTGATGTCCGATCAGGCCAAGTTCGACGTCCGGCTCGAAGCGGCCATGGCGAAGATGTGGAACAGCGAGCGGGGCTGGGAGATCATCGACGATACGATGCAGATTCGCAGCGGCCGCGGCTACGAGACCGAGACAAGCCTTAGGGAACGCGGCGAGCGGCCGGAGCCGGTCGAGCGCATCATGCGGGACTTCCGCATCAACCAGATCTTCGAGGGCTCCAGCGAGATCATGCGGCTGTTCATAGCCCGCGAGGCCGTGGACGATCACCTCAAGGTGGCCGGCGCCATCTTGGACCCCGATGCCTCGCTCGGGACCAAGCTCGCCGCGGTCGTCAAGGCCGGCTTCTACTACGCGGCCTGGTATCCCGCCCGGTGGTTCGGCTGGGGTCGCTGGCCCCGGTATGCCGAGTTCGGTTCCCTCGCCAAGCACATGCGATACGTGAACCGCGCATCACGGCGCCTCGCCCGCAAGCTGTTCCACGCCATCGTGCGCTTCGGCCCCAAGCTCGAAAAGCGTCAGGCAGTCCTCGCGCGGATGGTCGAGATCAGCGCGGAGCTGTTCGCCATGTGCGCAAGCATCTCCCGGGCGCAGGCCCTCCAGACCAGCAAGTCGCCCGAGGACCGGGCGCAGGCCGACATCGCCGGTGATCTGGCCGATACCTTCTGCCGGATCGCCCGCCGCCGGATCGAGGAGCGGTTTGCCCGCCTGTTCGACAACGACGACGTGAAGATCTACAAGACCGCGCAGCGCGTGATGTCGAACGAAGTGCTGTTCCAGGAGGAGGGGGTGCCGGCACCGGAGTGAGCCGCGGCGCCACGGGAAGTAGCAAGCGGCGGGACGGCCATGGCCGTCCCGCCGCTTTCCCTACGGAGGACTCGTGCGACTCAGCGGCCGGCCTTAGCCGGCGCCACCTCATCATCGGCCGCGCCGGAGACCTCTCCGCCGGCGTGCACCGACTCGAGGGCCTGCTCCACATCCGCCACTAGGTCCTCGAAGTGCTCCACCCCAATGGAAAGCCGGATCAGGCCCGGAGTGATACCCATTCTCGCCTGGTCCTCCGGCTCGACGTCGGAGTGGGTCATCGCGGCCGGGTGCTCCGCCAGCGACTCGGTGCCACCCAGGCTCACGGCCAGTGTGATGAGCTTGAGATTGTCCAGGAACTGGAACGCGGCCTCTTGCCCTCCCTGGATCTCGAAGGCGATCAACGCACCAGGACCCACGCATTGCCTGCGATAGACCGGGAACATCGGGTGCTCCTCGGGAAGCAGCCCCAGGTAGTGAACGCGTTTCACCTTCGGATGGTCGCTCAAATAGTCGGCCACGTACCGGGCGTTCTTCATCTGGGCGGTCATCCGCATCTTCAAGGTCTCGAGACTGCGCATGAGGAGCCAGCCGGTCCACGGCCCCGCCGCCGTGCCCATGAACGTCCGCAGCGTGCGGATCTTCTCCACCACCCCCCGCCTACCCACGCAGGCGCCGGCAACCACGTCGCTATGACCGCCGATGAACTTGGTAGCCGAGTAGATAACCAGGTCCGCGCCATGCTTGAGGGGATGCTGGAAGACCGGACCGAGGAACGTGTTGTCCACCATGACCACGGGCCGCTCATCCCCCTTGGCCAGTGACCGGGCTAGCTCGACGGTGCTCTCGATGTCGACGAGGCCGTTGGTGGGGTTGGCCGGGGTCTCGATCAGCACGGCGGGCACCCGCCGCCCTGCCACGCGATCCCGCACGCTCTCCTCGATCTCGGCCGTCGGCACCCCCGCCGGGAAGCCCACGATGTCGATCCCGAACTCCGGCAGGTAGTGGTGAATGAGGTACTCCGTCCCGCCATACAGCGGCTCGCTGATCACGAGCACATCGCCGGGCCGCAGATAGGTCAGGAGACTGGTGGCGATTGCCGCCATCCCGCTTTGGAATGCCGCCCCCGCCTCGGCCCCATCCCACAGGCAGAGTCGATCCTCGAGGATCTCCAGATCGGGGTTGTTTAGCCTGCTGTAGATGAGCCCTAGCTCCTCCGTCGGGCCCTTCTCCCGCATGCCCAGCGCGACCTCGAAGAAGGCCTTACCGGCCTCGGAGTCCTTGAAGACAAAGGTAGAGGTCTGGAAGATGGGGCACTTGATGGCGCCCTCGGAGAGCGACGGATCGTACCCGTAGCTCATCATCATGCTCTCGGGCTGAAGCTGCTTCTTCCCGACACGCATGGTCTCGGGCTGCTGCTTCATCTTCCCGCTCACACGTTCCTTGTAATACTTGGCCACCGGTCCCCTCCCGCCTGAGTCACTCCTGAAGGATCGTCGGGCGGAGCCGCCGGGTCAAGGGAGGTATGTCGCTAAGCCATTGACTCGTTGATGGTTAGGGCGCCGGCAGCCCCTTCTCGATCACCACCTCCATCGCCTCCGCGAACCGATCCACTTCGCCCAGCGTGGTGTACACGTTGGGCGTGACGCGTATGCCCGTACACGCGGGGTGACCGATCGGAGTCACGATTATGCGGTGTTGCTTCCACAGGTGGCTGGTGAGCGCGCCGGGCTCCACTCCCTCGATCGCCACGTTGGCTAGACCGCAGCTCATCGCCGGGTCGAAGCTCGTGTGCAGCGTAACGCCGGGTTGGCCCTCCAGGCGCCTCATCCAGCGATCTCGCAGGTAGCGCAGACGCGCCGCCTTCCGCTCGGGTCCGATCCCCTGGTGGAACGTGATGGCCTCGGCGATGGCGTTGTGGTTGGCCGCCGGGTGCGTGCCGATCTCCTCGAACTTCCGGATGTTGTCGTTCATGGACTCCGGCGCCGCCATCAAGGGCCACACGTCCCGGATCTTGTCTCGCTTGGCGTAGAGGAAGCCGGTGCCGTGAGGCGCCAGCAACCACTTGTGCAGCGACGTGCCGTAGTAGTCGCACTCCAGCCCGTCCCGCGTGAACGGGAAATGGGCAAAGGCATGCGCGCCGTCCACGATCGAGTGGATACCGCGATCACGAGCCAGCCGGCAGATCTCCCGTACCGGAAAGATCTGACCCGAGAGATTGGTGATGTGGCAGAAGTGGATCACCTTCGTGCGGGCGGTGATCGCCTGCTCGAAGATGTCCACCAGGTACTGCATGCTGGGCGGTGGTGTCGGGAACGCGACCGTCTTCACGACGATGCCCTCGCGCCGCCGCCGCTGGTCCCACGTGGTGTTCATGCGGGGGTAGTCTTGGTCGGTGGTCAGGATCTCGTCACCGGGCTGCAGGTTGAGTCCCAACTGCACGATCTCGAGCGCTTCGCTGGCGTTCCGCGTGATGGCCATCTCCTCCGGATCGCAGCCGAACGTCCGGGCGAGGCGGACCCGCACACTCTCCACCTGGGGCTCCAGAATGCGCCACATGGTGTAGACCGGCGCTTCGTTGGAGTACTCCAGGTATCGCCGCATGGCGTCCTGGACCACCTTCGGGCTGGGGCAGACCCCGCCGTTGTTCAGATTGACCAGCGATCGATCGACGGTGAACGCCTGTTGAATGCCGAACCAGAAGTCCTCGTCCTCGGCCACCTCCTGAGGACTGCGCCCCCCGGCCCCTGCCGCAACCGAGTGGATCCGCTCCAGGCCGTCGTTCCTGAGCGCCGGCAGCGTCACGGCGGCCGTGCCGACCATCGAGCGCAAGAAGTCACGACGCGTGTACACGGTGAGGCTCCTTCGTATGCGTGTGTCGTGGGATGAACCAGGGCGAGTGTGCCGCGCGGTGCGGGGGATGTCAATAGAACTGAGCGACACCTCCCTCGGCACCCGCTTCGCGACGGGTCTTGAGGTACAGCAGGACAGATCCCACGATGGCGATGGTCGCGAATGCGAACCATTGCACAGCATATGAGAGGTGCGGTCCTTCCGTCAGTGGTGGAGCCGGCACCGCCCGGAGCGCCACCGGTGCTTCTACCGGGTGGGCCGTGCGCCGCAACAGCAGCGGGTGAAGCTGGTAGGGGTATGCCCCCTGGAGTGCACGAGGGAGGGGTCGGCGCAGGTACCGCGGCCATGCCGTACCGCCAGCCCCGGGTACTCGCGGCTCCGCCGGCAGCAGCAGCACACCCTCCACTGTCGCCGTGTCACGTTCCCGCAGCGAGGCGAGTTGGACGGTCCTGCCGTCTGCCGATGCCGTCCAGCCGCGCTCCACCAGCACCGCCCGGTCCGGGGCCACGACGAGCGGGGTGACAACCGATACGCCCGGCGCGCCCCGCACGCTCCGGCCGGTCACCACGATCTCGCGTGTGAAGTCGAAGACTCCTGCCGCCTGGGCGCGCCGGTAGCGCAGCGAGTCCACTTCGCCGGTGTCCCATCCCGCATCGCCCAGCCCCACCGGCGGCGCTGCGAGCCGCGCAGCCAACCGGGAGTTCCGGCCGCGGCGCTCACCGAGGCGATCGAGTTGCCACACGCCGAGCCGCATGAAGAGGGCTGCGGCGATGAGCCCGATCACCAGGACGGCGTATTGCCTCACGCCCCCGCGGGGCGGCCCACGATCACCCGGGGGGCCATGCCGAGAAACAGCCCGGTCTCCACCACGCCCGGCCGGTTCCGGATCGCCCGGTCCACCGCCGCCGGATCCGTCAGGCCGCCGCGAAACAGCACGTCCAGGATGTAGTGCCCCCCGTCGGTGAGATACGGCTTCCCGTCGGCCGCGGCTCGGAGCGCCGGCTCGCCATCCAACTCCCGGATCGCCTCAACGTGGGTGGTCCACCCGAACGGCATCACCTCTACCGGGACCGCGAATCTCATGCCCAGACGGTCCACCAGCTTGGACTCGTCCACGATGATGATGTACTGCCGGGACGCCGCGGCGACGATCTTCTCCCAGAGGAGTGCTCCGCCGCCGCCCTTGATGAGGTTGCCCTGCGGATCGACCTGGTCGGCCCCGTCGATGGTGAGGTCCACGACCGGGTGGTCCTCCAGGGTGGTCAAGGGGATGCCCAGGGACTGAGCCAACTCGCCCGTGCGGGCAGACGTGGGGATCCCCGCTATGTCCCGGATCTTCCCCTCCTCCAGTCGCCGGCCGATGGCCTCCACCGCCAGAGCGGCCGTAGAGCCGGTCCCCAGGCCCAACACCATCCCGGAGGAGACATGTGCCACCGCCTCTTCGGCGGCGCGTCGCTTGAGCTCTTGTTGGTCGGTCATGGCAGTGAGAGGATGAAGCGATTCGCCTACAGGTGCTCGAGGAACGCGTCGAGATCCGTTACCTGCAGCACCGGCCTGCCGCGCGCCGCCAGCGCCTGGCGGTCCCCGTGTGCCTGTGCCGCGATCAGCTCCCCGAACGTATACGGCTCCCCGGGGATGGCCTGATCATCGCCCTCGGGCGGTACGAGCTGGATGAAGTGCCCCTTGGGCGGCCCGCCCTTGTGCAGCTGCCCGGTGGAGTGCAGGAAACGCGGCCCATAGCCGAAGGTGACCGCTGCCTCGAGTCGATCTCGCAGCGCCTTACTGAGGGTGGCAATCCGCCGGTCGTTCTCCTCGCTCGGTGGAAGAAACGCCAGCACCGCAACGTAATCCCCCGGGCGGACGGCCTCGAAGAACGCCCCAATGTCGTGTCGCCGCAGATACTCGGGCTCGATACCGGCCGGATCCGCCAGGACCTTCTTGGTGTTCTGCTTGCTCTCCGCCACGTTGGGTTGGTCGAAAGGGTTCACGCCCAGCACCGCCCCGGCGACGGCCGTAGCGAACTCCCAGCAGAAGAACTCTGCCCCGAGGTCGTACTCGTCGGCAAGGGTGATCTCGACCACCGGATGGCCGGCCTCCGCCAAGCCCTGCATCCCCACACCACGCTCGTCGGCCAGCGTCAACACCACGAAGAGGCGATCGGACCCGTACGCGCGCACCCGACGAAGCGGCTCGTCGGCCACCGGTAGAATGCCCTTCCCCTCCTTCCCGGTGCTCTCGGCGACCAGCTGCTCCACCCACAACCCGAAGCTCTCGATGCGTGGCGAGCTGAGGATGGTCAACTTGTCCCGACCCGCCAGGGCAGCCTCCGCCATCACTGCGCCCAGCCAGGCTCCCGGATTGCGGGAGAGCGGGACATCGGGAGCGCACTTGTCCGCCATCACCTGTGCCCGCCGCAGCAGCTTCTCGATGTCGACTCCGATGAGGGCCGCCGGCAGCAGCCCGAAGAGGGACAGCGCCGAGTAGCGCCCCCCGATGTCAGTGGGATTGAGAAACACCCGCCGGAATCCTTGCTCGAGCGCCAGCCGCTCGAGGGTGGTTCCCGGATCGGTGATGGCCACGAACTGCTCGCCAAGCCCACCCAAGGCTCTCCAGAAATAGCGGTAGAGGCTCATCGTCTCCAGCGTCGTGCCCGACTTGCTGGCCACGATGAACAGGGTCCGTTCCGGATCACCGCCGTCCCTCACCGCGGTGACGGCCCCGGGGTCGGTGCTGTCCAGCATCTGCAGCGGGGGAAAGCCCGGCCGGCGACCGAACGTGCGCCACAGGACCTCCGGGGCGAGGCTCGAGCCCCCCATCCCGAGGAGCACGACCCGGTCGAACTCCCGACGCGTTTCCTCGGCGAAATCCCTCAACGGGCCGATGTGACGCTCCATCTCGGAGGTCACCGTGAGCCAGCCGAGCCGATCGCTCAGTTCGGGGGTCGCCGGATCGTGCTTCCAGAGGGTCGGGTCGCGTTCCCAAAGGCGCCGGATGGCATCAGCCCGTTCGAGAGCCGTCAGACGGCGCGCAACCGCGTCCCCGATCGCCTGCACCATGCCCCTACCTCCGCAGCAGTCCCCGAACCCGCTCCACTACGCGGTCCACCGTGAACCCGTACACCTCGAAGAGCCGCGACGCAGGAGCGGAGGCCCCGAACCGCTCGATCCCGAGGACGTCGCCCGCGTTCCCAACCCAGCGATACCACGGCTGGGGGTGCGCCGCCTCCACCGCCAACCGGGTAGCCACACCCGGAGGCAGCACCTCGTCGCGGTACGCCTGCGGCTGGGCCGCGAAGAGCTCCAGGCTCGGCATGCTCACCACACGAGTACGCACGCCCTTGGTCCCCAGGCGCTCGCGGGCCTCGAGCACCAGGCTGAGCTCTGAGCCGCTGGCCATCAGCACCACATCGGGCCGGCCACCACCCTCGGCGTCCGCCAGCACGTAACCGCCCCGGGCTACCCCGCTCGCCGATGCATGCCGGCGGCGGTCGACGGGCGGCACCTTGTGGCGGGTGAGCACCAGCGCCACGGGCCCTCCCTGGTGCTCGAGGGCCGCCCGCCACGCCTCGGCGGTCTCGGCAGCATCACCCGGCCGCATCACCATCAGATTGGGCACGGCTCTCAGACCGGCCAGCATCTCCACGGGCTGGTGAGTAGGCCCGTCCTCCCCCAGACCGATAGAGTCGTGGGTGAACACGTAGATCACCTTGAGACCCATCATGGCCGCCAGCCGAATGGGAGGGCGCATATAGTCGGAGAACACCAGGAACGTGCCGCCGTACGGGAGGAGCCCACCGTGCAGCGCCATGCCGTTCATGACGGCGCCCATGCCGTGCTCCCGCACACCGTAGTACATGTTCCGGCCGTCGATCCGCTCGGCACCCAGATTAGGAGCGCCGTGGATGACGGTGTTGTTGGAAGAGCCGAGGTCCGCGGACCCGCCCAGCAGTTCCGGCAGCTTGGGCGCCAAGGCGTTGAGCACCTTGCCAGACGCTGCACGCGTCGCCATCGGCCCGTCGCCGGATCCGAACGCCGGGAGGGCCTCGTCCCAACCCTCGGGCAGCTCCCCGGCCATCCGGCGCTCAAACTCCGCCCCCGAGTCCGGATGTGCCGCCGCGAACCGCTGGTAGGCCTGCTTCCAACGGACTTCCAGCTCGGCGCCGCGGTCCACGCAGCGGCGCCACTCCGTCAGAGCCTCTTCGGGTACGGTGAAGGGCTCGCCGTAGGTCCACCCCAGGTTCTGCTTGGTGAGCCTCACCTCCTCCTCGCCCAACGGAGCGCCGTGGGAGGCGGCCGTGTCCTGTTTGTTGGGACTCCCGTAGGCGATGTGGGTCCGCACGATGACGAGGGATGGGCGGCCGGTCTCGGACTTGGCCGCTGCCATGGCTCGATCCAGCGCCGCCAGATCGTTACCGTCCTCCACGCGCAGCACGTGCCAGCCATAGGCCTGGAACCGCTTGGCCACGTCGTCGCTGTAGGTGAGGTCGGTGGACCCGTCGATCGTGATGTGGTTGTCGTCGTAGAACCCGATCAGCTTCCCGAGCCGGAGGTGGCCCGCCAGCGAGGCTGCCTCGTGAGAGACACCCTCCATGAGATCGCCGTCGCTGGCGAGGAAGTACACCCGGTGATCGATGATCTCGTGCTCCGGCCGATTGAAGTGGGCCGCCAGGTGAGCCTCGGCCAGAGCCATGCCCACCGCGTTGCCCACGCCCTGCCCCAACGGCCCGGTGGTGGTCTCCACCCCCGGCGTGACGCCGCGCTCGGGGTGTCCCGGCGTCCTGCTCCCCAACTGCCTGAACTTCCGGATCTCCTCCAGCGGGAGGTCATAGCCCGTTAGGTGGAGGAGGCTGTAGAGCAGCATCGAGGCGTGGCCGCAGGAGAGCACGAAGCGATCGCGGCCGGGCCACTCGGGATTCGCCGGATTGTGCCGCAGGTGCCGGGTCCACAGCACATAGCAGAGGGGGGCGAGCGCCATCGGGGCGCCGGGGTGCCCTGAGTTCGCCTGTTGGACCGCATCCATGGTGAGCGTGCGGATGGTGTTGACGCACAGCTGGTCCAGTGCAGCGGACCGCGCCACTGCGGCTTGCGGCATGTCGGGGGTCTCCATCTGATCGCGTCGATTGGAACTTCAAGATAGCACGCGATACGCGCCAACAGTATCACCCCCGTGTTCACGTTGGCTTCACCCTCTCTTCAGCCCCGGGCCGGCAGTCTGGAGACGTCCCCCGCGGGAGAAGCCATGACAGTGGTGGGCGTGCTCGCAATGGTGGCATCCGGCTGCGCCATCGCCCTCGTCTCATTCTGGACGGGAAGGTGGATGGCCCGGCGGACCACCGGCGGACTCGCGGGTGCCGCCCAACGCTTCTGCCTGGAGCAGTGCCGGCTCCCCGACGGCCGCTGCCCCCTGCTCCGCGCGGACCTGCGGCGCGAGGACTGCCCTCTGTGGCGCCTGGTCAACGCCAACCTGCCCTCCGACACCGACGTCGACGTCGCCGCGCCGTTCGGCGCCGGCCCCTACCGAAACCCGCATAGCGCACCCGGCGATTCGCATTCACGGTGACTTCATCGTCCCTTTAGCCGCCCCCTGCTAGTGTAGCAAGCGGTCGGGAGGAGCCCGTGTCCGGAATCGGCGTGGTGGTGATCCTCCCGCGACTCGCAGCGGCAGGTGGCCCAACACCTACTCCGGGCGCCTGGCAAGGCTGTGGGTCACGAACCCCTCGGCCTCTGTGAGAGGCCGGGCACGGGTTGGGCTTGCGGAGACGAAGGGATTTTCGCGGACTGCTGTCCGCTGGGCGGCCTCCAGTTTCGGGAAACCGGATCCGGAGGTCGCCTTTTACTCATGGGCGTCGCGCTACCAGTCCCCTGCCGGCGACGCGCCCCTCCACCCGGTGGTGTTATTGTTACGCAGGCCTGCCAACCGCAACCCAAACCTGACCGCGATTATGGCGAATCCCTTCCACTCCCGATCCACCCTCGAGCTCCCCGAGGGCAAGGTCACGTTGTTCCGGCTCGACGCGCTCGTGGACGCCGGCCTGGTCGACATAGATCGCCTCCCGTTCTCGATCCGCATTCTGCTCGAGAACGTCCTGCGGCACGCCGGGAACGGTGTGGTGAGCGAGGACCATGTGGCCGCAGTGGCAAGGTGGCGGCCGGAGCCGGACCGCAGCCTCGAGGTCCCGTTCATGCCGGGACGGGTCGTGCTGCAGGACTTCACAGGGGTACCCGCCGTGGTTGACCTGGCGGCGATGCGCGATGCCCTCGCAGAGCTAGGCGGAGATCCGGACCGGATCAACCCGCTGGTGCAGACCGACCTGGTCATCGATCACTCGGTACAGGTGGATCACTTCGGCTCGCCGCAGGCGTTCCGGCTCAACGTCGAGCGGGAGATGGAGCGCAACGGAGAGCGCTACCGACTCCTCAAATGGGCGCAGCAGGCATTCCGCAACTTCCGCGTGGTTCCCCCCGGCACGGGCATCGTGCATCAGGTGAACCTCGAGTACCTGGCCAGCGTGGTCCGCGCCGTTGAGCAGAACGGCCAGACGGCGGTCTTCCCCGATACGCTCGTCGGCACGGATTCCCACACGACCATGATCAACGGGCTCGGCGTCGTCGGCTGGGGCGTGGGTGGTATCGAGGCCGAGGCGGTGATGCTCGGGCAGCCCTACTTCATGCAGCTCCCCGAGGTGGTGGGCATGAAGCTCACGGGCCGCCTCCCTGAGGGGGCGACCGCCACCGACTTAGTGCTAACCGCAACGCAGATGCTGCGGAAGTTTGGGGTTGTAGGCCGGTTCGTGGAGTACTTCGGCCCCGGGCTCTCTGCGCTGGGGCTGGCCGACCGCGCCACCTTGGCGAACATGTCGCCCGAGTACGGCGCCACCATCGGGTTCTTCCCCGTCGATCGCGAAACCCTGGTGTACCTTGAGCGCACCGGTCGTCCCAGAGACGTCGTGCAGCGGGTCGAGCGCTACTGCAAGGAGCAGCACCTGTTCCACACCGAGTCGGCACCCGACCCGGAGTACTCGGCCGTGCTGGAGCTGGATCTCGGGACCGTAGAGCCCTCACTGGCCGGCCCCCGCCGGCCGCAGGACCGCGTGGCCCTGGGACAGCTGAAGGAGTCGTTTCTCCAGGTACTTCCCAACCTCATTCCGGCGGGCGCCACGCGCGAGGTCTCGGAGCGCGAGGGGGCCAGCTGGGGCGGCGAGGGAGGCCGCTCACCGGCCGCTGCGGCGACGGCCGCGCTCCCACTCGCCGAAGTCTGCGATATCGAGTACGACGGCAACCGGTTCGATCTGCGGGACGGGTCGGTGGTGATCGCGGCAATCACGAGCTGCACCAACACCTCGAACCCGTCGGTGATGATCGGCTCGGGACTCGTCGCGCGGAACGCCGTGGCGCGAGGGCTCGAGCGGAAGCCCTGGGTCAAGACCAGCCTGGCGCCGGGCTCGAAGGTCGTGACCGATTATCTCGGCGCGGCGGGATTAATGGGCGACCTGGAGACGCTGGGCTTCCACGTCGTGGGCTACGGGTGCACGACCTGCATCGGAAACAGCGGGCCGCTGGCCGAGCCGATCGCGCGAGCCATCTCCGACCACGACCTCGTGTGCGCTTCCGTGCTCTCCGGCAACCGCAATTTCGAGGCTCGGGTGCACCCGCTGGTCCGGGCGAGCTACCTCACCTCGCCGATGCTGGTGGTGGCCTACGCCATCACCGGTCGCGTCGACATCGACCTCACCAGCGAGCCCCTCGGTGAGGGCCGGGACGGCACGCCGGTGTATCTCAGGGACATCTGGCCGTCGGTCGAGGAGATCAACGACGCGGTAGCCGCGTCTCTCGAGCCTGAGATGTTCGAGCGCGAGTACGCCGGCGTGTTCGAGGGCGACGCTTCATGGAAGTCACTACAGGTTTCCACGGGGGCCGAGGGACGGTACGCCTGGGATCCGGCGTCGACCTACATCGCCAACCCACCCTTCTTCACCGGGATGCAGGCAACGCCGCCGCCCAGGGAGAACGTTGCCGATGCCCGGATCCTGGCGTGGCTTGGCGACTCGGTCACAACCGATCACATCTCGCCGGCCGGCGCGATCCCCAAGGACTCCCCGGCAGCCAAGTGGCTGGGGGACCACGACGTGAGGCCCGTGGACTTCAACACCTTCGGCTCTCGGCGGGGGAACCACGAGATCATGATGCGCGGCACCTTCGGGAACATTCGCATCAAGAACAAGCTCGTCGAGGGACACGAGGGCAACTGGACCGAGTATCTCCCCAGCGGTCAGCAGGCCAGCATGTACGACGCCGCCATGCGGTACGGCGGCGACGCCACGCCGCTGTTGGTGTTGGCGGGGAAGGAATACGGCTCGGGGAGCTCCCGCGACTGGGCGGCCAAGGGCACTTCTCTCCTCGGCGTGCGGGCCGTGATCGCCGAGAGCTACGAGCGCATTCACCGTAGCAATCTCATCGGCATGGGGGTTATCCCGCTCGAGTTCCAGCCGGGTGAGGGCGCCGGCGCGCACGGAATCACCGGGCGGGAGACGTTTACGGTGACCGGCGTGGCCGGGAATGAGGTGACGCCCGGAGGCACCGCGCGCGTTCGTGCCGTGCGCGAAGACGGCACCGTGGTGGAGTTTGACGTGCTGATCCGTCTCGACACGCCGGTGGAGGTCGAGTACTACCGGCACGGCGGCATCCTGCCCTACGTGTTGCGCAGCCTCTCCAAGGGGAAGTCGGCACCGGCAAAGACTCGGCAACGCACGGCCAAGGGGAAGGCGGCTCCCGCCAAGAGATCTGCGAAGCGTGCCAAGAAGAAGGTGAAGGCGGCTAAGAAGAAGGCCACGAAGAAGACCAAGAGGCCGAAGCGCAAGAAGGCCGCCGGGAGGAAGAAGGCGCGCTAGCCCCCGGCCAGGAACCGCTCGATCTCTCCCGCCTGGGCCCTGGCGTCCTGATACCCCAGCTCCATCAGGGCGCCTGTGTACTCCGACTGGAACATCAGGTAGCTCTGGAAGTCAGACCCCTTGGCCTGGGCCCCACCGATTGACCGGACCAGGAATTCCACCATGGCGGGCAGCTCGGCGCGACACCCCCGGGCCAGCTCCCCGAGGTCCCTGGACGGTCGGAGCAACAGGAGCTCCACCGGCCGGACCCCACCCGGAGCACCATGACCCTCCGGGAGGACCCGCAGGAGATCGTTGATCCGCCCGAGACGCTCCGCGTCCGCGTCCAGGGAATCGAGGAAGATCGCGTGGAGCAGCAGACCGAAGACTTCCGCGGCCACTGGGTATTCCATCCTGACCGGGGCGCACACCTCGTCCGGATTGCGCGCCCGCATGGCCACGGCGACGATGCGCTGGGCACCCAAGTGGATGGCCGGTGCAAGGGGTGCCGTCTGCCGCACGCTGCCGTCGCCGTAGAACGCCTCACCGAGCTTCACGGCGGGGAACACCAAGGGGATGGCCGCAGAGGCGAGGAGGTGATCGACGCGGATTGGTCCCCCTACGGCCACCCGCATGTAGCGCTGCCACAGCGGCAGTCCCTCGACACCCTGGACGAAGGTCACTGTCTGCCCCGTGTTATAGCAGGTGGCGCTCACGGCCGCTGCCCGAATCCGTCCGGCCTCCACATTCCGCGCGATGCCTCCGAAGTCCATGTAGGCGCCGAGGAAACGCCGCAGCGGCTCCATGTCCATCAGGCCGCGCAGCACCGGCGGCGCTTTGCGCCTGCGCACAAGCATGTTGAACACCCAACGGGTCATGGCGCGGCCAACGCGCACGGGTTCGACCCGGTAGACCTGAGCCGGGGTCAACCGCTCCCACTCCCTCTTGAGGTCCGCCGCGGCTTGCCGGAAGGCCCCGGGGTGCGCTGCGAGAAAGGTCGAGTTGATGGCGCCGGCGGACACGCCCGTCACGATCGGGACCTCGAGCTCGGGCGCGCACTCGGCGATGGCCTGGAGCACGCCGACTTGGTACGCCGCCCGCGCACCGCCGCCCGAGAAGACGACCGCGAGAGTCGGGTTTGTGCCGGGAGGGCTGCTGTCGTTACTCACGGGCGATAAGGTGACCTCACGATGGCATGCGCGCCAGGCTAACTTTCCCTGTGCCATGGGATTCACGGTACCGCTCGACGAATTGCACATCCGGACAAGCCGAGCGGGCGGACCCGGTGGCCAGCATGTGAACAAGGCGGCGACACGCGTCGAGGTGCGTTGGAACGTGGCGCGGACCCCAAGCCTCTCCAAGCGCCAGCGGGAGCGCCTGCTGGAGCGCCTCGCCAGCCGCATCGACGCCCGCGGCAACCTCCGCGTGGTGGCCGACGAGCGCCGCAGCCAGCGGCGGAATCGGGAGGCGGCGACCGCGCGCCTCCGCGCCCTTGTCGCCGATGCCCTGAAGGAGCGGAAGCCGCGGAAGACTACGCGGCCACCGCGCTCGGCCGAGGAGCAGCGCCTCGCCGAGAAGCGCCGCAGGGCCGACCTCAAGCGGCGGCGGCGCCCGGTGGACGACGACGACTGATTGCGCCGACCATCACATCAACCACGACGCAGCCCCCGAGGGTTCCGTCATGCTCCAGATCTCGAGTCCCGCGTTCTCCGATGGGGGCCCCATCCCCCGAGCGCACACCTGCGATGCCGCCGACAGATCGCCGCCGCTAGTGGTCACCGGCGTGCCGCCGGGGGCGAAGGAGCTGGCGTTGATCATGGACGATCCGGACGCGCCCGGGGGGACCTGGGTCCACTGGGTGCTGTACGGGCTCCCGGTCTCCATCACGACGCTCCCAGCCGACTTCCCCACGGAACCGGAGATCACGCGCCCGGTTGCTGCCAGCCAGGGCGTCAACGACTTCCGCAAGACGGGCTACGGCGGACCCTGCCCGCCCCCTGGCCCGCCGCACCGGTACGTCTTCACGCTCTACGCCCTCGACGCGACGCTGGACCTCCCGCCGGCGGCCACCAAGGCCGTGCTGTTGCAGGCGATGGAGGGACACATCCTGGAGGAGGCAGCTACGACCGGGACGTACGGGCGCTAGGCGCTCGGTTCACCCCTCCCCCTAAACGGAAGAGCGGATGGGGTCGCGCCCCATCCGCTCTCTGTGCCACCGGCCGATCCAGCGGTTACAGCTGCTGCACCTCCTGGATCAGCTTCTTGAACGAGTCCTTGGCGTCGCCGAACAGCATCGACGTCTTCTCCTGATAGAACAACTCGTTGTCGACGCCGGCGAACCCCGGACGCATGGAGCGCTTCATCACGATGCAGTGCGCCGCCTTGTCCACGTCCAGGATCGGCATCCCGTAGAGCGGGCTCGACTTGTCGTGCCGTGCCACCGGGTTGACGACGTCGTTGGCGCCGATCACCACCGAAACGTCGGTCTGTGGGAACTCGGGATTGATCTGGTCCATGTCGTATAGCTGGTCGTAGGGCACGTCGGCCTCGGCCAGCAGCACGTTCATGTGCCCGGGCATGCGGCCCGCCACCGGGTGGACGGCGTACTTGACCTGCACGCCCCGCTCCTCCAGCATGTCCGCCAGCTCCCGCACTTCGTGCTGCGCCTGGGCCACGGCGAGACCGTACCCCGGCGTGAACACCACCTGTCGGGCGTAGGCCAGCATGGTCGCCGCGTCCTCGTGAGTGAGGGATCGCACCGTCAGGTCGCCCGGGGCGCCCTCCGGACCGCCGATCTCCGCCACCGTAGCGCCGAAGGCTCCGAACAACACGTTGGCCAGCGACCGGTTCATGGCCCGGCACATGATGTTGGTGAGGATCAGCCCCGAGGCGCCCACCAGCGCGCCGCTGATGATCAGACCCTCGTTGTTGATCACGAACCCGGTCATCGCCGCCGCGATGCCAGAGTACGAGTTCAACAGAGATATCACCACGGGCATATCGGCGCCGCCGATGGGGATCACCGATGTGACTCCCAGCAGGGCCGCGCCCACCAGGACGCCGTAGAGGGCCATCGGATTGTTGGGCTCGATCACCAGCCACACGGCCAGCCCGATGGTGCCCACGAGAATGATAGCGTTGACGGTCTTCTGCAACGGGTAGGTGACCGCCCGGCCCGTCACCAGCTCCTGCAACTTGCCGAACGCCACCAGGCTCCCGGTGAACGTCAGCGTGCCGATCAGCACCGACAGCTGGATAGCGACACCGAAGTTGAGGGGAATCTCCCCACCCTGCTGGGCCATGTAGCGGAAGTACTCGGCCGACGCCACCAGCGCCGAAGCGCCACCGCCGAAGCCGTTCAGCAGGCCGACCATCTGTGGCATGGCCGTCATCTTGATCATGCGGGCGAACGTCGCGCCGATGAGCGACCCGATGATCATCCCGATGATGATCATGCGCCACGTCAAGATGTCCTGGAACAGCAGCGTGACCACGATCGCGATCAGCATGCCGAGCGAGGCCAGCCAATTGCCTGACCGCGCGGTTGCCGGCGAGCTGAGACGCTTGAGACCGAAGATGAAGAGGACGGCCGCGAGCAGATAGAAGAGTTTTACGAGGGCGTCCATCATTTCTGCTCCTCCGGCTTCCGCTTGAACATCTGGAGCATCCGGTCAGTGACCAGGAAGCCGCCCACTACGTTGATCATCGCGAAGATCACAGCGACCAGCCCGAGGATGGACGCCAGCCGCGTATCGCCCTGCCCCGCCATGATCAGCGCGCCGATGATGGTGATGCCCGAGATCGCATTGGAGCCCGACATCAGCGGCGTGTGCAGGGTGGGCGGCACCTTCGTGATGACCTCGAAGCCGACGAAGATCGCCAGCACGAAGACCACAAACAGTGCAACGAGTTCCTCTATCATGACGCCTTCACTCCCTCCATGGCTTGCTGCGTCGCTTCGTGCGCGACGCGGCCTTCATGCGTAATGCAGGTCCCCTTCACGACCTCGTCCTCGAAGTCGAGGTTGAGCGCCCCCTCCTTGATGATCGAGCCGAGGAAGGCGGACATGTTCTTGGCAAACATCTGGCTGGCGTGGACCGGTGTGCCGGCCGCCAGGTTCAGCGGGCCCATGATGGTCACCCCGTGGCGCTCCACCGTCTCACCCTTCTCCGTGAGCGCGCAGTTGCCACCCATCTCCGCTGCCAGATCCACGATCACGGTGCCGGGCCGCATGTCCTTCACCATCGCCTCCGTGATGAGCTCGGGGGCGGGCTTGCCCGGGATCAGGGCCGTGGTGATAACCACGTCCATCTTCTTCATGTGGTTGTGCAGCAGCTCCTGCTCGCGCCGGTGTTGCTCTTCGGACAGCTCCTTAGCGTAGCCGCCCTCACCCTCGCTCTCCAGCGCCTCGGCCTCGACGAACTTCGCGCCGAGGCTCTCAACCTGCTCCTTCACCGCCGGCCGGACGTCGAACGCCGAGACGACGGCGCCGAGCCTGCGCGCCGTCGCGATGGCCTGCAACCCCGCCACCCCGGCGCCGAGGATGAACACCTTGGCCGGGGCAACCGTGCCGGCCGCCGTCACCAGCATCGGCATGAACTTCCCGTGGTGCGCCGCGGCCAGCAGGACCGCCTTATAGCCGGCGATCGTGCTCATCGAGGAGAGGATGTCCATTACCTGGGCGCGACTGATGCGCGGCAGCTGGTCGAGGCTGAAGCTCGTCACCTTGGCTTGGGCGAGCTTCTCCACGAGGTCGGGCCTCGTGAGGGGGTAGAGCATCCCCACTAGGACACCGCCCTGCTTCATGGCAGGCAGCTCGCCCTCGGGCTGCCCCACGACCACTACGATGTCCGCCTCACGCCACAGCGCGCCGGCATCCTGCACGACCTTCGCCCCTGCCTCGGTGTAGGCCTCGTTGGTGTAGGAGGCCGCCATACCGGCGTCGTGCTCCACGTGCACCTCGACGCCTTGCTTCACCAGGCGCTTGACGACATCGGGGGTCAGCGCGACCCGACGCTCAATGGCGCCACTCTCTTTTGGTACGGAAATGATCACGAGCCTAGCTCCTGATTACCGATTGGCACCTCACTCAAAAGCGGGGCGAGAAGTCGCGGTTGGCCTCCCCCATGTAGCGCACCGGTCGCCCAGCACCCAGGTGCGTACACGATAAGGGGTTACCACCCGGCTCCGCGCCCCGCACAATCCTAACAGCCGACTTCCAAGATTCGTGATAGGATCTATGAACGACCTATTAAAGATTGCCTTGCCCCATTCAGTCCTGGCGGCGCGCATAATCTAAGAGGGCCTGCAACCCCGGGGGGACCGGCCGCCCGAAGACGTCGGCGGCGGAGACCGTGATCACCCTGGCCCGGGGTCCGGGCTGCCCGGAGGCACCCTCCGGCCCCGTCTCACCCCTGGGCCCGGGCTCGCCTGTTGGGCCACCTGCGCAGCGGCGACCACTCACGGTTACCCCCTCTCCACCCTCTCCCCCACGGCCGCCGTCGCCTCCCGGCCCGCCCGAGCCCCCCTGCCCCCCGGGACTGCGGGCCTCCACCACGCCGGCGAGGTAGGGCAGCTCGCCGGGCACCATTACCGTCACATGCCCCCCCGATCCCCCAGGACCCCCGGGGCCACCGGGACCCCCCCGGCCACCCGGTCCACCCTGAGTGCCGGGGCAGCCCGCTGCTCCCTGCCGGCCCCGTGCTCCCCCAGCGCCCTTCTCGCCCCGGCCGCCGCGACCCCCGCGGGAGTCGATCCTCAGCCAGTCCGACGGTGAGACCGCCAGCGGATCCTGGAGCAGGTAGAAGGGCGGAGCGTCGCCGACTTCGATCGCCACCACGAGGAGGCGCTCGTAGAACGGCGAGCTCAGCTCGCCCAACCGGACCAACACGTCCGGACCCGGGAAGCCCGGCTCGCCGCGGGCCCCCGCTCGCCCGTCGAATCGATAGGCATGACGCAAGCACGAGTACTCCGGTGGCACCACCGCCGAGGCGGAAAGCGCAGGGTCGGCCCTGAGCTCCACGCTGAGCCGGAAACCGTGCATTGCGCTTACCAGGGCGGCCGGAGCCGTATTCCAGTCTCCGTCTTCTTGGCTCACAGCCTCCGGGCTCGTGCGTCGCAGGAAGATCACGTGGAGCGGCGGGGGGTCGTCATCATCGTACTTGCGCGCGAACGCAATGACGCGACCGTCGGCCAGCACCGCGTGATAGTCCACCTGAATGGTCCGTCCCGGGCACACGGCGGCCACTCGGGGGAGTATCCGGATCTCGCGGATCTGCGAGACGAGTCCGGGGTCGGGAGCGTAGTCGGGAGGAGGCTTCTTGGAGCAGGCGGTCGCGGTGATGAGCAGTGCGAGGAGCAGGACAGTTTGTCGGGGCCCGTACATTCCGGAGATCATGTTCCGCTCAGCCTCCCCTGGTGTGCATCTCCCGATGCGGATCCGCCTTCAACCCCTCCACCCGATAGAGCGGCCCCCGCTCGGGGTCCGCGAGCCGCTGTTCAGCCCCCCGGTCTGCGCGCCCCCTCCAGGTGGCGGCGATCACCTGGGCGATTTCCTCTCCTGACGCACCGCGGCGCAGCAGCTCTTTGAGGTTGGTCCCGGTGTCCGCGTAGAGACAGCAGTACCACATGCCATCGGCGGTCAGCCGGCTGCGGTCGCAGCTGCGGCAGAACGGGGCGGTGGTGGATGCGATGACGCCGAATGTCGTGCCGTCGGGCAGAGAGAAGCGCTCCGCCGGCGCGCCTTGCGGCGCTCCCTCCAACCGGGGTTCGCAGCGGCCGAGGCGCCGCTGCACCGCGTCGAGAATCTCGCCGTGGGGAACGACGTCATCCTGGGACCACTGCGTCGCACCACCCACATCCATGTACTCGATGAAGCGGACCTCCACGTCATTGGCCCGTCCAAACTCCAGGAGGTCCACGATCTCGTCGTCGTTGAGTCCGCGGATGACTACCGTGTTGAGCTTGGTCCCAACGAAGCCGGCATCCCGCACTGCGGCGATCCCTTGCAGCACGTCCGCGAGCCGCCCACGGCCCGCGAACTCCTTGAATCGGTCGGGCCGCAGCGTATCGAGGCTCACCGTCACCCGGTCGAGGCCGGCCTCCTTGAGGACGGCTGCGTGGCGCGCCAGTAGCAGCCCGTTGGTCGTCAGCGCCAGGTCGGTGATCCGCTCGTCCCCGGCAAGCAGCGCGATCAAGCGCGCGAGGTCGCGCCGCAGCAGTGGCTCACCACCTGTGATCCGCACCTTCGCGACACCCAACGTGGAGAAGATCCGGGCCAGGCGCGCAGTCTCCTCATAGGCCAGTAGCGACTGCCGTGGGAGCCAGACGTACTCCTCCTCCGGCATGCAGTAGCGGCACCGCAGGTTGCACCGGTCGGTGACTGAAACGCGGAGACTCCGCAGCGGACGGCCGAGGGCGTCGAGGGTTGGTCCGACCATAGGGGTGCATTGTACGAAGATGGTGGGTTCCGGGCCAGGCGTGACGGTCCTCACATCGTCGCGATTCGCCAAACTGTACTCAACTTGGGACAGGTCAGGGTGCCATTCCGGCGCCCCGGTCGGGACCCCATCGGAAGCCGACCCTGCAATTGCTTATATTGAAACGGGTTCGGAGCGTGACGCGGAGCACGGGAACCCTGGCACGGTTTTCGCAATTTTAGCATGTGGGTGAGGCGAACCAAACCCCTGGAGCCTCAGATGACCGGATGCACTGACAGCAGCGTTGGCCTGCTCTACCGGGAGCTCGAAGAGACCGTCGAGTCGCTGGCTTCCCAGGTCGAGGCCATGCTGCAGCCCGTCGCCCCCGATGACGTCGTCCGCAGCGAGTCGGAGGACGGGGGCTACCGGTTCATCGTGCCCGTGAGCTTCCCTGATGGCATCGGACGCGGCCAGCTCGTGGCCCGGCTGTTCCGCTACCGCGACAGCGTCCGTGTGGACGTCGAGCTGGTCCACAACCGGGTGCTCGCGAAGCCCGGCGGCGCGCCGTCGGACCGGCGCTGCTACCTCAACGACTTCGTCGCCTCGATCTCGCTGCCCGCCAAGACCGACGAGCTACCGCTGGACTTCCGGCGCAGCGTATTGCGCGGCGTGCGCAGCGCCCGGGACGCGGTGCAGCGGCACAATCGAGCGCAGGAAGCACCCTGGAATCAGATCCGGGTCACGGCGCTAGGCGGCCACTGACCGAAGCGGGCCCCGGCGAGGCGCGCTAGACATATTGGCAAATGAAAGCCCCGCAGCGAGTTAGGTGCTGCGGGGTTCGTCGTTCTTGCGGGCCCTCCGTCACTCGCCCATCGGCACGCTGATGCCCGCCCAGGATCCCTCGGCCACCAGCGTGTACCGGGCGTCCCCGATGTGTACCACCGCCCCACCGGGGCGCCGCTCCACCACGTAATAGGGAAACCGCGCCCAACTCAGGAACTTGCGGACCGTCGGCCCGCGGGTGGCTGCGCTGGCCAGGGGATCGTCGGGGAATCGCTCGATGACGTGGTCGTCCAGCGTGAACTTCGGCCGCCCGAGCCAGTGGAAGCTGCCGAACCGGTAGTGCTCGCCATCATCGGCGACGACCCAGCGCCTGAGGGGATCGACCGGAACCGGCGCCACCATGAGGTCCTGTGGCGCGCGTCCCAGGGACGCCGTCAGCGAGCGGGTCACGATGCCGCGGGCCGCCACGTTGGCGACGCCCATCAGGCCGATGTAGAGCACCAGCGCCACGAGGGCCATCGCCGCGGGTTGTAGCCGGCCGCGGTTCAGGCCCGCCCGTTTCCGCGCCAGGAAGATCCCGGCTGCCAGGGCTGCCCAGATCCAGGGATCCACGATGAACAGCGTGTCGCCGTAGTACCACCGATCCGAGAACGGCATGAGCCAGCGCATGCCGTAGACGTTCATGAAGTCCAGCAGCGGATGCGTGGCCGCCCCGAGGTAGGCGAGCAGCAGCAGTGGTCCGGGGCGGGCGGCAGGCTGCGACGGTCGTCCCCCTCGTCGGCGCACCAACCGATCCCACGCCAACATGAAGAGCACGAGGACCGGTGGCAGCACCAGCAGACCGAGAATGCCGTGGGTCACGCCGCGGCGGAACCACAGCGCCGTGACAGGGCCGAACGTGTAGGCCAGAATGTCCAGGTCCGGCAGGTTCGCCCCGATCACCAGGGTGGCCGCTCCAAGGGCGGTACGGCGCTTCAGCCCGGTCTCCGCCAGCGTCGCCCCTACCAGCGTATGACATACGGGATCCACAGGTTTTAGGTCTCTCCCCCCGCCAGGCGGCAGCGGTCGCAGGGACACAGCGACACCAGGTAGTCGTACGGGTAGATCCCCGACCCGTGCCCGTCGCTCCATTGAATGCGGATGGCGTAGCTCCCGACCAGATCGATGGCGAGGGCGTGGATGTCTTCGGCGATGGTCGCCGCGTCGAGGAGCGGCCGGCCGGTCATCTCGTCCCGGCACGTCGCGCACTGACACGCCAGCCGAAGTTCCCGGGCCGGGAACACGCCTATGTGATCCTCGGTCCAGGTGATCACGACGTCCCGCTCGCCCCGATGAATGCGCTGCGGAATCGGATGCGGCGTCACGTCTCCAATGCGGCGTCCATCTCGACCTCCACGTTGCCCTTGAGGGCACGTGAAACGGGGCAGTTGTCCTTGGCACCCTCGGCGGCCGCCATGAACGACGCGTGGTCGATGCCGTCCACCAGGCCACGCACCTCGAGTCGTATCCGCGTGATTGTCGGAATGCCCTCTACCATGTCCAAGGTACAGGAGGCCGTCGTAGTGATGCGGGTGGCGGCGCTCCCCGCCTTCTCCAGACCGGCGGAGAGGGCCATGCTGAAGCAGGCCGCGTGCGCGGCGGCAATCAGCTCTTCGGGGTTCGTCCCGGCCGCACCCTCGAAGCGCGTGGGAAACGTGTAATCGCCGGCGAAAGCGCCCGACCCGGCGCTGAAGTTGCCGCTGCCGGAGCGCAGCTCACCGTTCCAGATGGCCGTTGCAGTGCTGGTGGGCATCCAAAATCTCCTTGGGCGATGTGTAAAGGCCTCGTGGCGCTCAGCTCGTGCTTGTGTCGACTGGCTGCGAGGGGGACGGCGCGGCCGATTCGACGGCCGAGGGAGCCGTGCTGCCCTGGTCCGACTGCGAGTAGTCGAACTCGCTGCCGCGCAGGCTGTGGGGAATGAGGTACACCACCATCGCGACCAGCGCCGCCACGACCACGGCTGCCCGGCCCGCACGCTCGTCCTGCTTGGGCTTGAGTCCGAGCACGGCGAGCGCCACGACCCACACCAGCCACATGATCAGCGTCTTGTTGTCGGTGAGGTCGTAACCGAAGGGAAAGCCCGTCCAGTACGCGCCGAAGGTGTACTTCTGGACGATGGGCCCCAGGATCATGCCACCGACCGTCATGCACATGAGCGTGACCCAAGCGAGGCGCCGCACTCCCCGTGGGTCGAACGCCGCCCCTAGGCCGGCCCGCAGCCCAATCAACAGGGCGAAGAAGATGAACACGATGTGCGAGATCAAGACCCCGATGGGCACCGAGTCTTTGTATCGCAGGACCACGGTCTCGTCGCGGCCCGGGAGCCAACGGCCGCCATCGGGCGTGTCCAACACCAGGTAGTACTCCAGCTTCCCGGCGGAAGGCTGGACCGGGAGGCGGGCCACCAACTCCTGACCCTCCGCCGCGAGCGGCACCGTGGCGTACTCATCGTTCGTGGGATAGCGCCGCCAGAGAACCGCCCCCGAGGCGTTGTGCCCCGGGTTCGGGATCGCGATCCGGGCATCCTCGGTGGTGTACGGATTCCGCTTGAGGCGGTAGCGGTGGGTCTCACCAGCGACGGTGAATTCACCCCGCACCGGTCGCGTCGGCCCGGTACGCCGCTGGTACACGGCGGAACCCAGCATCAGGATCACGGCGGCGATCCACAGCACGACTCCCACCCGTCGGCTCGTCTTCGACTGGTTCACTTACCCCTCACCCTTCACGTGTCAGGTCGCTCTTGCGATCTATTATACTTCACACTTCGGCGCGGGCGGGGTCGGCCCGGCCCGCGCGGGGACGAATGCATAGCCGAGCGGCGCGGGGGAGCACAAGCCCCTGTGCGCTGCGGTCGTCGATCGAGGAGGTGGGAAGATGCGGCTCACTGGGAGGATTCTGCTGGTTACAGGTATGATCATCGCTTCAATCCCTGCCGCGCTCGCGGCACAGGCACAACAGGAGCCCGACCCACCCGTCGCCAAGGTGGTGCCACAGGAGCTCGTCACCCACGGCCACGTGCGGGTCGACGATTACTTCTGGCTGCGCGAGCGGGAGAATCCCGAGGTCATCGCCTACCTCGAGGCGGAGAACGCGTACACGGAAGCCGTCATGGGACATACGGAGGCGTTCCAGGAGGCGCTCTTCGAGGAGATCCGGGGCCGGATCAAGGAGACCGATGAGTCGGTCCCCTACAAGCTCGACGACTACTGGTACTACACGAAGTGGGAAGAGGGGAAGGAGTATCCCATCTACGCCCGCCGCCGGGAGTCGATGGACGCGCCCGAGGAGACCATGCTCGACATCAACGCGTTGGCCGAGGGGCACGAGTTCTTCGCCGGCGGCCCCCGCGGCGTGAGCTACGACCAGAACATGGTGGCGTTCGCCGCCGACACCGTCGGGCGGCGGTTCTACACGATCCACTTCAAGGACCTGACCACGGGCGAGGTCCTCGACGACGTGATCCCCGACGTGACGGGGAATGTCGCCTGGGCCAACGACAACAAGACGCTGTTCTACACCAAACAGGACCCCGAGACACTGCGCTGGTTTCAGATCTACCGACATTCCTTGGGGACGGATGTGTCGGAGGACGTGCTTGTGTACGAGGAGACCGACGAGGAGTTCTCCAGCTATGTGTTCCGCACGAAGTCGAAGGCCTACGTCATCATCGCCTCGTCCCAGACGCTGAGCGACGAGTACCGCTACCTCGATGCCACCGATCCCGCCGGCGAGTTCCAGGTGTTCCTCGATCGGCAGCGTGAGCATGAGCACAGCATCGACCACTACAAGGAACACTTCTACATCCGCACCAACGACGACGCTGAGAACTTCCGGCTGATGCGCACCCCCGTGACGGACACGCGGCGCGAGGCATGGGAGCAGATCATTCCCCACCGCGACGACGTGCTGCTCGGCAGGTTCGAGATCTTCGCCGACTATCTGGTGCTCTCGGAGCGCAAGGACGGCCTTCCCCAGCTGCGGATCATGCCCTGGGAGGCCGATGGCGAGCACTACCTGGACTTCGGCGAGCCGACCTACTGGGCAGTGATCGGGACCAACCCCAACTTCGACACCAAGGTCCTGCGCTACAACTACATGTCCATGACGACGCCGTTCTCGGTGTACGACTACCAGATGGACTCGCGGGGGCGCGAGCTGCTGAAGCGCACCGAGGTGCTGGGAGGGTTCGATCCGGCCGACTACGTGACCGAGCGGCTCTGGGCCACGGCCGAGGACGGGGTACGTGTCCCCATATCGCTGGTCTACCGCAAGGGCCTCGAACGCGACGGCACCAACCCACTGTTGCTCTACGGCTACGGCTCCTACGGCTCCAGCATGAGCGCGACGTTCAACTCGTCGCGGCTGAGCCTGTTGGACCGCGGCTTCGTGTTCGCCATCGCCCATGTGCGGGGCGGGCAGGAGCTGGGACGGTGGTGGTACGAGGACGGCAAACTGCTCAACAAGAAGAACACCTTCACCGATTTCATCGCCTGCGCCGAGCACCTGGCGGCCGAGGGCTTCACGTCACCGGAGCACCTCTACGCCCAGGGTGGCAGCGCCGGCGGCCTCCTCATGGGCGCCATAACGAACATGCGCCCCGAGCTGTTCAATGGGGTGGTCGCCCGGGTGCCATGGGTGGACGTGGTAACCACAATGCTGGACGAGAGCATCCCGCTCACCACCTCGGAGTACGACGAGTGGGGCAACCCCAACGAGCGGGAGTACTACGACTACATGCTCTCCTACTCGCCGTACGACCAAGTGGAGGCGAAGGACTATCCGAACCTGCTAGTCACCACGGGGCTGCACGACTCCCAGGTGCAGTACTGGGAGCCGGCCAAGTGGGTGGCGAGGCTGCGGGCGATGAAGACTGACGACAACCGGCTGGTGCTCAAGACGAACATGGAGGCGGGCCACGGCGGCGCGTCGGGGCGCTTCCGCCGCATGCGGGAGTCCGCCTTCATCTACGCATTCCTGCTGGACCTGGAGGGAATCGCCCACTAGGAGGGCGAGCACCGATCACCGCCGGTATCGGGCCGGCCGGGACCCGGGGAGACCCGCGGCCCCGGCCGGCCCTCCCCAGGGGCGCCTCACAGACTACACCTATCCCATTATCAGACAATAGGTTACATCGACCGGCGCGGGCGCCTTCTGCGTGCCGCCCTTCCCGTCGGCCGCTGCGCGCCGCGGGGAGGCGCTCGATGGCGTAGCGTGGTCCCAGGGTCCCGCGCACCGCAGTGCCCGAGGAGCTGCTCCGGCTCGACGGCGACGGCGCCGAGCCGCGGCGGCTTAACAACCGGGGGGCACATCGAGTCCTCCTTGCAGGACGGGGCCACTGTTGGGACTCACGCGGGCCCGGAACTTTTGGTACCCTTCACTGTCTTAGTATGCTAGCGGTAACCAGGTCGGGGGGCCCGATGCGCCTGAAGCGTCTCCTGCTCGTCTCGGCGAGCGTCGCCCTCGTGGGATCAGGACTACTGGTCCCCGGTCGCGTCGCCGAGGCGCAGTACTTCGGTCAGAACAAGGTCCAATACGAGCGGCTCGATTTCGAGGTGCTGAAGACAGAGCACTTCGACATCTACTACTACCCCGAGGAGCAGGTCGCCGTGGAGTTCGCGGCCCTCATGGCCGAGCGGTGGTATGCACGCCTCTCGCGGCTCCTGAACCACGACCTCTCGGGCCGCCAAGCCCTGATCTTGTACGCCTCCGGGCCCCACTTCCGTCAGACCAACACGCTGCAGGGCGACATCGGCGAGAGCACCGGCGGGGTAACCGAGATCCTGAAGCGCCGCATCGTGCTGCCGTTCTCGGGGCCGCTACCCGAGACGGACCACGTGCTGGGGCACGAGCTGGTGCACGCCTTCCAGTTCGACATCACCGGGGAGGGCGGCGGTATCGCCCGGTCCGGCGTGCCCACCGTAATGCGCTACCCACTGTGGTTCGTGGAGGGAATGGCGGAATACCTTTCGGTGGGCCACCGGGACGCCAACACCGCGATGTGGATGCGGGACGCCGTCCGCATCCAGCTTCCGACGATCGAGAAGCTCGGTGATCCACGCTTCTTCCCGTACCGCTACGGGCAGTCGCTGTGGGCCTACATCGCCGGGCGGTGGGGAGACGACATCGTCGGACGCCTTCTGAAGGCGTCCCGGGCCGCCGGAGGACCCCAGATCGCGTTCGCCCGGGTGCTGCGCATGCCGGGAGACTCGGTGGTCGTCGGTTGGCATCGGGCGCTCCGATCCCACTACGAGCCGCTGCTGGATGTGACGGGACGGGCAGCGGACTACGGACGTCCACTCATTACGCCGCTCTCCTCCGGCGGCCGAGTGAACATCGCACCGAGCATCTCGCCCGACGGCAGCAAGATCGTCTTCCTGTCGGAGCGAGACCTGTTCTCCATCGACATGTTCGTGGCCGACGCCTGGACCGGCGAGGTCATCGGGAAGCTCACCAGGACCGACGTGGACCCCCACTTCGAGAGCCTCCAGTTCATCAACTCGGCGGGTGCCTGGGATTACGAGGGCAGACGCTTCGCCTTCGGGGCCATCGCCAAAGGACGTCCGGTCCTCACGATCATCGACATCGAGCGGAACCGGAAAGAGCGGGAGATCAAGTTCCCGGACCTGAACGAGGTTTACACGCCATCCTGGTCGCCGGACGGCCGGTACATTGCGTTCTCCGGGCTCGCGGGCGGCCTCCTGGATCTCTTCGTATACGATCTCCAGGAGGACGTGCTCAAGCGCTTGACCAACGACGCCTATGCCGATCTACAGCCGGCGTGGTCGCCCGACGGCAGCCAGATCGCCTTCGTGACCGACCGGTTCTCCACGGGCCTGTCGAGCCTGCTGTATGGGAACTACCGACTGGCGTTGCTCGACCCGAATACCGCCGGCATTCGTCCGGTGCAGGGCTTTGGCGAGGGCAAGAACATCAACCCGCAGTGGAGCCCGGACGGCCAGAGCTTGTACTTCGTCTCCGACCAGAACGGAATCTCCAACGTCTACCGGCTGGAGCTGGCGACCGGCGAGCTGTACCAGCTGACCAACCTGTACACCGGCGTGAGCGGCATCACGGCTCTGAGCCCCACGATGTCGGTGGCGGCCCTCACCGGCGAGGTCGCCGTCAGCGTGTACGAAGAAGACGTCAACGCCATCTACCTGCTCGATCAGCCCGATGTCCTGGCGGGCGGCCCCGTGCTGCCGCCGTTCGCCATCGACCCGGGCATCCTGCCGCCGGCCGAGCGCCTGACGGACGACGTCGCGAGCTTGATCAGCAATGCCTTCTACGGCCTGCCCCGGGACCAGGCGAGCTTCGACTTCGCCGACTACAAGCCGCGGTTCGCCCTCGACTACATCGGGCAGCCGTCCCTCGCCGTGGGCGCCGACCGATTCGGGACGTACATCGCAGGCGGAGCGTCGCTCTTCTGGAGCGACATGCTAGGCGGCCACAACCTGGCGACGGCGCTGGAGATCCGGGGCAGTCTCAAGGACATCGGGGCCCTCGTCGGCTACACCAACCTCACGAGGCGTCTCAATTGGGGGGTGACGCTCCAGCAGGCGCCCTTTCTCACGGGCCAGGTGTCCTTCGCCGATGGAATAGGTGGAACCCTCGTGGAGCGGACGTTTCTCCTGCGGCAGACGCAGCGGCAGCTGTCGGGGGTGGTGGCCTATCCTCTGAACCGCGCGCAGCGCGTCGAGGCCAACGCCCGCTATCTCAACGTCACCTACGACGCGGAGGAGCAGTTCCGCATCTTCACCCCCGAGGGGTTCCTGGTCGACGAGTTCGAGCAGGATGCCGAGCTCCCCGAGCAGTACCGCACCCTGAACCTCGGCAACGCGAGCCTCGCCCTGGTCTACGACAACTCGCTGTTCGGCATCACGAGCCCGATGCTCGGACTGCGCTACCGCATCGAGGCGGCGGGGTCCATCGGGACGCTGGACTACGGCTCGGCCCTCGTGGACATCCGCAAGTACTTCATGCCGGCACGCCCCTGGACCATCGCCTTCCGCCTGCTGCACTCGGGGCGCTACGGCCCCGACTCCGACGACCTGGCGCTGCAGCCTTACTACATCGGCTACGACGGACTGGTGCGCGGCTATGACTACGGGTCGTTCAACTTCTCACAGGAGTGCGGAGTGAACGCGGATGGCCTGGTCGTATGCCCGACGTACGACAACATGTTCGGCTCTAAGATGCTGCTGGCAAACGTGGAGATCCGGTTCCCGCCGCTGGGGGTCCTGGGCCTCGGCAGTGGGCTGTTCGGGTACCTCCCCATCGAGGCCTACATATTCGGGGACGCCGGCATGGCGTGGTACGGGGAGGATCAGACCCTACTCACCCCCAGCTTCGACGACCGGCCGTTCTGGGTGACGGGCGGGCAGAGCCGGCCCGCGTTTGCCGCTGGCGGCGGTCTCCGGATGAACTTCTTCGGCTTCATGATCATGGGGGTGCACTACGTCTACCCCTTCAACCGTGTGAGGGGCGGCCACCTCCAGTTCACGTTCGTGCCCGGGTTCTAGGCCCTACCGCCTCCGCACCACCACACCGCCGTTGGTGGTCCTGGCGCGGATCAGCTTTCCGCCGGCGCCGAGATCCACCGTGAGATGCCGGTCCAGGCGCCCCTGCACGGTCACGGGGAAGTCGAACTGCAAACCGCCATTGGTGGTTCCGGTCTCGAGGCGGGCGTTGTAGCCGGCGGGGATCGCCAGCCGTACACCGCCGTTGGTCGTGCGAACGTCCATTTGGTTCCCCTGCCACTCGGAGCCGGTCAGCTTGATGTCCAAGCCGCCGTTGGTGGTGTGGCCCCGCACGTCGCCCGATACCGCCTCCAGATGGACGCCGCCGTTCGTGGTCCGGAATCGGATGTCGCCCGTCACGTCGGCGATTCCAATCCCACCGTTGGTGGAGCTGAGGGAAAGATCCGACCGCCGCGGGACGAACACGCGGTAGCTCACCGACCACGACTCATGCCGGCCGGGCCGCGGCCCGTCGGCCTCGATCGTGCCATCCATATCCAGGTCGATCTGAGAGACCATCTCCCGGGCCTCGCCGTCGGTGTCGGCACGTGCCACGAGCTTAGCACGCACCAGGATCTCGTTGCGGTCCCAACCCTCCACCTTGATGCCCCCGTTGGGGCTGGCATCGACGTTGACCGCATCGCGGGCCGAGAGGGTGAACTCCCGCACCTCGCAGTGCCACCCGCGGTCGCGATCACTGCGGTCGCACCACTGGTCGTCCTGCACGACCTGTTGCGCGGCGGCGCCCGGTACCAGGACGGCGCCCAGGACCAGCGCCAGGACCGCACTCTTCATCAGGGTAGTCTCACGCTGCAACATGACGGACTCCACGTGGGTTTATCAGCTTGTTAGACGGGCCAGCCGCACAAATGGTTGCGTCGTGACTCGCGCGCAGGCGCGGGCCGCCCCGATTGAGTGGTCTCGCCTGACGCCAAGAAAAGGTGATTAGTCGGAGCGGATCGGGACTTGCCCGGTCCCCATAGGTCGATAGCTTTCGCGGTCACCCGATCCCTTCCCCGGAGGAAGCCTGATGCGCCCGAGGCTGACCAGACTCGTACCGGCCCTTGTTCTCGCGACCGTCCTGTGGCCCACAGCGGCCGTGGCCCAGCAATTCGAAGGCACCATCATCACGCGCTCGATCTACGGCAACGCGTACGCCATCGCGGACGCAACGGGTACCAACCCGAGCGAGGTTCTCGACGTCCCGATCGAGCAGGTCATCGCCGCCCGCGCGGAATACCCCGAGGACATCACCGTCCAAGAAGCGACCATGTATGTGAAGGGTTCCCTGGTGCGCATGGAGATGCCCGAAGAGGAGATGGCAGGCGGATACGCCATCATGGACATGGCCTCCGGTCTGTTCCGCATGGTGCAGCCCGCCGAACGCGTCTACGTCGAGTGGACAGTGGAAGAGATGCAGCAGATGAGGGCGATGGCAGGCGCCACACCGTACGGCGAGGGGGAAGCACCCGCCCCCGCTGCAACGCCCCGGCCACTGGGTATCACCAAGGTCGTCAACGGCGTGGAGTGCGCCGCCTACGAGATCCAGACCGACGACAAGCGGGTCGTCGGCTGGCTAACCAAGGAACACGGAGACCTGCTCGAGTCCTTCCGGTGTTCATGGCGGAGCAGGCGAGCATGTGGGATGAGGAGGGCGAGGAAGAGCTGAACGCCGACAAGCTGTTCTCCGAGCACGGATTCCCGATGCTCATGCAGACTCTCTCGTGGGAAGAGGACTACGAGGTCGAGGAGGTTCTCGCAGTCGAGCCCGGGAGCGTCGACGACGCGATGTTCCAACCTCCCTCCGGCTACCGCAAGATGACCATCCAGGACATGATGGGCGGAATGATGCAGCAGATGGAGCGGGGCGTGGAATCACGCTTCCCGCTGTTTCTCCTGGGCCTGCTGTGGCTGGTCGTGGGCGGAGCGGCCGTTGCTCAGACGGTCCGGCAGGTTACTCACAGGAGGGTGTCCCCTGGGCGAGACCGGGACCGGCCAGGAGGCCGCAGCTGGCCGGTCACCCTATCCTTCACCCACCAACCGCGCAATGCGGCCTCTCACGTCCTCCACGTATGGCTGGAGCTTGGGGTCCGCGTCGCCCCACAGCTCCACGAACCGATTGTAGTACGCCATCGCCTGCTCGCGCTCGCCCCGCTCCTCATGCAGCTCACCCAAGCGCCGCAGGGTCAGCCAGAGGTTGTTGTTGTCGTTCCCGGCTCGGAACAGTTGTGGCGCGTCGAGGTAGCGCTCGTAGTATGCCTGGGCCGAGTCGGCTTCGCCGGCACGATCGAATGCCCGGGCCAGCGTGAACAGGCCGCACATGACGCACCCGGGGAGACCCTCGCGGAACTGGCGGTACTCTACGATGGCATCCTGGTAGCGCCCCTCCGCCTGGGCCACGGACCCGCGGGCAAAGTGCCAGCCCTCGACTCGGTCCTCCCTGGTCTCGGCATCGACGTCCGTCTCGAAGGCAGCCAGGAACTCCCGGGCGCGCTCCGGCCGGCCGGCCCGGGCGTAGAAGTTCACGAAGTTGAAGTACTGGCGGTCCTCCGGGGCAAGAGAGTCCAGCGGATAGCGCGCCAGGGCCGCATCCATCTCCCGGATCGCCGCCGCCGGATCGTCGTCGAACCACAGCAGCTCCCACGCCCGAACCTGACCCTCCCAGTACTCACGCGGCTGCTCGCGGGTCCAGGTCAGATCCAGAGCATCGGCGTTATCCCGCGCTGCGCGCAGGTGGCGCCACCCCTCCGTCAGCTTCCCCTGCACCGCTGCGATGTCCGACAGCCCGAACGCCGCCTGCATCTCCCACTGGGGGTTGCCACGCTGGGACGAGCGCATCTCCTCCAGAATGGCCCGCGCGGAATCGTACGCGCCGCGCGCACTGGCGAACTCAGCGCGGAACCTGAGCATCACCGGCTGGCCCGGGTATTCCTCGGAGTACAGGTCGAGGACCCGCCCCGCCGAGTCGGCCTGCCCCAGCCCGTACAGGGACAGAATGGCACCCTGGTAGGTCACGGCCGGCGCGTGTCCCAGCGCCACTGACCGTATACGCAGCTCCAGGGCTTCCTCTTGCCGCCCCAGGCTGGAGTAGATGTTGCCCAGGTTGTTCAGCGCAATCCGGTCGTTGGGATACCTGTCGAGCACCGAGCGGTACGCAGCAATCGCCGCCTGGTCGTCGTCCTCGACCAGCTGGTAGTAGGTCCCCTCGGTTAGGTAGCGCTCCCGCTCCGACAGCCGGTCTCCCAGACGCATGGCCGTCGCGAGAGCCGAGTCTCTGCGCTCGTCATCGCGGCCCGTATTGTTCAGCACGATCCCCAGCTTGCGCCACGCCATGGCGAAGCCGGAGTCCTCGGCCACGGCTTCCTCCAGCAGCGCAATAGCCCGGTCGACGTCGCCCAGGTCATTGGCCCGCGCGCCCTCCACCAACTTCCTCAGCGCCACGGTGGATCGGGTGGTCACTCGGTCCAGGGGTGGATCCCCGCGGATGGTCCGCAGCGACTCACCGATCTTCTCGCGCAGGCTCGCCGAGAGCCGGTCCACCGCGGCGATCACCTCACTCGCGCCGTCGGCGGTCTCCCGACCGGCCCACAGCACGTCGCCCGTGCTCATGGCGGTGAGCCGGGCGGACAGCACATATCCGCCCGCGAGGGTCCGGATCTCTCCCGTGATCACCGCCTTGATGCCCTCGCGCTCAGCCACGTCCAGGGCCAGCTCCGGTGTCAGGGGCGCTTCGGGATCCCGCTCCATGCGCCGCAGCACTCCACTCACCTGGGACGCCTCCATCACCGTGACGGTGGGGGATTGGGTCAGGTCGATGTGGAATAGCTCCGTGACCGTCTCGGCGAGCGTCGTGTCGGGCGACGTGTTGTCGAACCGCGCCAGCACGATGCGCTCTTGCTCGTCCAACACGCCGGCGGCGACCAGTGTCCCCACCGGCCCGATGCCCAACAGGCGCATCGCCATGTAGAACCCGGCCACCACGGTGAGGGCCCCGAAGGCTACGCCGCTCCCAATGAGCGCCTTGCGCCACGTAAAGTGCCGCTGCATCCCCGTGGCCGGCGTCGCAGTCATTACACCGGTGGCCCGGGCAATAGCGCGCTTCCGCTCATGCCGGCCGGTCAGCAGCATGATCGGCAGCCCGGTGGCCAGCAGCACGATCGCTCCGTAGAACACCCAAGTCGGCAACCCGAGCTGCAGCACCAGCAGGTACACCACGGCCAGCACGCCCACGGCGGCAAGGGCGAAGAGTCCCGCCACCCGCCCTGGGTGCGCCCGTCGCGCCGC
>JBDHDE010000011.1:0-56885 GCA_039591655.1 Gemmatimonadota bacterium | reverse complement strand
CCGTTAGCCAAGAAGAAATACGCCAGCTTCTGAAATAGAGCGGCGAGCCAGACGAATGACATTGCAGCCTCACCTCCTTTCGGCAGCCAACGACTGCGCCGTGGAGTAGCATACCCCGCTATGGTATGCTCGAGGCTTCGCTCATCCTGCTGACCGATCCGCTTCGCTCCCCTGGCTACGGTGCTTGACCTCTCCCGGGGGCTCCCTTTCCTCCTTCCCTGGTCGAACGCCTTCCCACAAGGGCTTGGGAAGCGACGTCGACCAGTCTAGGTCTCTATCTCAGCGCCCCAGCGCTGCTCGTGTGGGGCCTGCGTATACCCGTGTCGAGTCTACGTCCGCCACTGCACCCAGCGGTTGGTGGCGTCCAGTACCGCCAGCACCGCTGCGCGCTCCGCGCTCTCTTGCACTGTCGCCGTGCCCAGAACCATGTGGCTGTTACGGCCTTCTAGGGCGTGCACCGCGACCAGCACGACGCGGGAATCGAACCCCTCGACCTGCCTCACGCCGTCCAGGTCCAGCGTGCCCAACGTCAACAGCCGGTTGAGCACGTTCAAGGAGGCCCGGGCCGCGGCGGTCATGCGCGCCCTGTGAGTGTTGGCGACCTCCTCCTCGGCGGACGCCTCTTCTCCCTGCGCGAGCAGGGTCACACGCACGACGACCCGGCTCTCACCCGATGAGACCACCTCGACTCCCTTGAAGACCACGTGGCGCCGCGCCGCCTCTTCGCGCACAACCGACTTCTCGAGCGCCTCGATGGGCTTGACCTCGGCTGTCTGCGCGACGCTGATCTTCCGGTGGTCCACTTTGAGCCCGAGCTGCGCCAGCAGCGCGCTCTCGACGTTGCGGACCACCTGCTTCGGCGCGAGGCCGGAGTGCGTCAGCACGTGCACCGCCGTGACCTCGCCCATGGGTGATACCTCCACCCGGGCCGAGAGAACGCCCTGGAGACTGGTCACCAGGTTCTCGGCCCGCCTGACCCCCCAAGGGTCGGCCCGCCCCCCTGCCGGACGGTCGGGTGCCGGATTCGGCTGCAGATTCGCTTCGCTGGCATTCACGAGCAGCTCCTTCTCCTCACTCGCGAGCACCCCGAAATCGCCGCCCGTCCGGCAGTTCGGGTTCTCCGTTAGTCCTACAATCGGTTCGCTGGATGGTAAAGCCACCATGGGCCCACCATAAAGACAGTTTAACGTCATGGACCCGCTACCACGACCCTATTGCCGCCTTCGGCCTTGGCCTTGTACAGGGCCTTGTCGGCTGCGTCCAGCACATCCAGGGGGCCCCCGGCCAGGGGATCGTATGTGGCCGCCCCCACGGAGGCCGTGACGCTCCCCAGTCGGAATCCCAGGGACCGCCCGATGCTCTCCACGTTCTCCCGTAGCACCTCCCCTACGTGCCTCACCCCATCCGCCCCCGTCCCCACCAGCACGACGACGAACTCGTCCCCGCCGTAGCGGGCGGCGACGTCGGTCTTCCGCATCAGCCGTCTCAGCTCCTCGCCCACCGAGGACAGCACCTTGTTGCCGGCCTCGTGCCCGTACACGTCATTCACCAGCTTGAACTGGTCCAGGTCGAGGAACAGCAGCCCAAAGGGCTCCTTGGTCCGGAAGCTCCGGGCCATTTCCTGGGGGAGCCGGTCCTGGAGTACGCGGTACGTGGCGAGCCCCGTCAGGTCGTCCACGGCCGCCTGGCGGCGGGCCTCCTCAGCCCTCCGTTCCTGGCAGGGGGGGCACTGCCTGAGGGTGGCGCGGCCTGTGAGTAGCGCCTTCGCGAACCGCTCACACGTGGCGTAGCCGCACGCCCCACAGTCCCAATGCGCGCCGCCCGGGGCCGTGCCGATCTCGGCGATGATCTTCTCCACCTCGCTGGGCTTGGCCCCCTTGCCGTTCTGCACGAACTCGAATGCCGCCCCCACCGGGACCTCGACCTCCGGATCCACCACCGGGAGGGGGCTTCGGGGGGGCTCCGCGTCCTGGGCTAGTTGGCGCCGAAGATAGAGCTCCTCCCGGGGGCCCAGGAGCGGGTGATCCAGGCAACCTTCACACGGCAACAGGTCCACGAAGCCTAGGTCGAGCCGGTCCACCGCCACCGCCCTGGCGATCACGTCAAGCGCACCGAGCCCCCGCACCTTGCGGAATCGGCGGCTGGTCTGGGGCTCCAAGTCGAGCACCGGCAGCGGCAGCCCGCCGGCAGTGCTCACATACCGCTGGCGCACCTCCGGGATGCGCCGGAAGTGGCGCGGCTGGCTCGCCACATCCACGCCCTGTGTTTCCAGCAACTGGCCGAGCTCCTCGTACGTCACGACTGCGTCCACGTGGCCGGCCTCAGCGACGCAGACACCGGCATAGACGATGGGAACGTCAGGCCCGTGCTGGCTTCGCAGGTAGGCGGCCTCGGCCGCCAGGGGGGTCTTCACCGGCGCCAGGTACGGCACCAGCTCCGGGTACTCATGCCGGACGCGCTCCACCACGACCGGGCAGGTGGAGCGGATCATCGTGCCCCACCCGGGATCGTGGAACAGCCGCCGGTACTCCTCGGCGACAAGCTCGTCTCCCAGCACCCCGCGGTGCACGGTCCGAAACCCGGCACGGTAACAGGCATTGACCAGCTGCTCCGGGGTGTGCGGGTGGAAGTGCACCTCCGCCTCCACGCTCAACACCATCACCGCGTCCCCGCGCTCGGCCGCCGCCAGGGCCTCCGCCAGGTCCCCAACCGCGTCGATCGCCTCGTGGGGACACGCCGTGACGCAGGACCCGGCTCGGATACACGAGTCCTCGACGATGTGCACCCGTTCTCCGTCAACCGCGATGGCCCGCGCGGGGCACACCCGCACGCATGCCAAGCAGCTGACGCAGCGATCGTTGATCTCGAATCGCACCTGTAGACCGGCCCGGGCGCAGGGCCTGTGGAGGTTCTGGCCGCCATGGCGCACCCATGGCGTAAGTGACACTCCGTGAACAGCTTGGCCGGTCGGGCATTGAGGGTCCGGAAAGCCGCCAGGGAAGGCGTGGACGACTCTCACGTCCCGGATGATCCGGAGGCCTCCACCAATCGCACCCGGTCCCCACAGGGTCGCTCGGCCCCCCGGATGCCCTGGCCGTACCTGCACTGTTTACAGCCTATTGCTCGGGTAAAGGGCAAACCCGGTCTGTGAGGAAGATCACCAAATCCGACGAGTCGCCCGGCCCCCCAGAATGCGACCCGACTCCACCAATACTTGATTGTGTTACGATAAAAGTTTATCGTTTAGCGGTAATCACGTTTCGTGGGACGCCCTGGGGCTCCCACCGGCTCGGGAACGGGCCGGAAACGGGCCTCACGGGCCTCACAGCGGCATCCACGGAGGCATCATGCAGCCGGTTGGGAAGGACTCCATCGCGGCAGCCCTCAGGGTGATCCTGGAGATCGCCTGGTACCTGACCATCCTGGCGCTGGCCGCCGTGGCCATCGAGACCGCTCTCGCCCTGGTGGGTAACCCGGCCGCCGCCAGGCTCGACTTCGCCGTTCCCTTCGGCCTCGACCCGGCTGCCTACACCATCGAGTCGGCGCGGCTCGGCCTGGAGAGCGCCCGGATCCGGGGGACCGAAGGCACGTTGGCGCTGCACTCCGCGAGCCGGCTCCTGGTGATCGCCTGGATGGGGATGGCCTTCCTCTGGGCGGGCGGGATGCTCGTCGTGATCCATCAGCTCCGCAAGATCTTCGCGACCCTGGCGGCTGGCGATCCCTTCGTCCGGGCCAACGCCACCCGCCTGCGGCTGATCGGTCTGGTGGTCATCGCCTTCGACATCGGCCGTGCCGTGCTCGGCCTCGGCCAGTCGCTCTACCTCCGGAGCGCGCTCTCGACCAGTGGCGTCGAGATTCGCATCGAGTTCGGCTTCACGGTCGAGGTGATCTTCCTCGGCCTCGCTTTGCTCGTCATCGGGGAGGTGTTCCGCATCGGGGCGGGCATGCGCGAAGACCAGGCCCTCACGGTCTAGGACGGTCGACATGCCCATCATCGTGCACCTCGACCGATTGCTCGTGGAGCGCCGTGTGACGCTCACCGAGCTGGCGAAGCGCGTCGGCATCACGATCGCGAACCTGTCGATCCTGAAGACCAACAAGGCGCGGGCCGTGCGCTTCTCGACCCTGGACGCGCTGTGCCGCGAGCTGGAGTGTCAGCCGGGAGAGTTGCTGGAGTACACGGGGGAGGAGGCCGCCCCCGTTAGCCCAGCTCGTACTCCTTGATCTTGCGGTAGAGGGTCCGCTCCCCGATGCCGAGCTTTTCCGCAGCCCGGCGTCGGTTCCCCCGGGTCTCCATCAGCGCCGCCTCGATAGCCGCCCGCTCCACGTCAGCCATCTTCATGCCGGGCCGGTATATGACGCGGTGCCGCTCGTCCTGCGGCACACCGCCATCACCCTCTCTGACCTCGACCACCTCGCTCACGGCGAAGTCGTCGAACGCGGGCCGGCGCCCGACGTCCACCACCTCCACCCGTCGTGGCTCCTCGTGCATCTGCCGGCGCAGGTCCTCGATCTGGAGCTTGAGCTCAACCAGGCTGCGGAAGATGAACTCCAGCTCCTTGCCCGGCACGCTCTGTGTGCTTCCCGGCACGCGCATCGGAAGCAGTCGCGTGCCACCTTCCCGCACCTCGGTGGGGATGTCGCTGGGCTGGATCTGGCGATCCGGCGCCAGCACCACCATGGACTCGAGGAGATTGCGCAGCTGCCGCACGTTGCCGGGCCAGTGGGCGTCCACCAGGATCTGCGTCGCCTCAGGCGAGATCCCCCGGAAGGAGCGCCCGTGCTCCCGGGCGAGATCGTGCACGAATCGCTTCACCAGGATCGGGATGTCGCTTCTCCGCTCCCGCAGCGGCGGCAGGTAGATGCTCAACACGTTGAGGCGGTAGAACAGGTCGTCCCGAAAATCCCCGGCGACCACCGCCTCCTTGAGCGACCGATTCGTTGCCGCAACCACTCGCACGTCAACGCGGATCGGCTGTGTGCCGCCCACCCGGAAGAAGGTCCGATCCTCCAACACCCGCAGCAGCTTGACCTGGAGCGCCGGTGGTATGTCGCCGATCTCGTCGAGGAAGATAGTCCCACCGTCGGCCAGCTCGAACCGCCCGAGGCGCCGCTCCGCCGCGCCGGTGAATGCGCCCTTCTCGTGGCCGAACAGCTCCGACTCCAGCAGTGTCTCCGGCAGAGCGGCGCAGTCCACTGCGATGAACGGCCGCTCCCGCCGGGGCGAGAGGTGATGGGTCGCCTTGGCGACCAACTCCTTCCCGGTGCCCGACTCGCCCTCGACCAGCACGGTGCTCGACACCGGCGCCATCTGCTCGATCTTCACGAGCACCTCTTGGATGGCCGCGCTCTCACCCAGAATGCCCGTGTGCTCCTGAAGCCGTCGCCGGGCAATGAGCCGGCCAGAGGCCGCCACCACATCCGCCGGGCTCGCCGGCTTGACGATCCAGGCGGTGAGGCCCAGGTGCCGGGCCGGTTGAACGGGATCGGGGCTGGACTCCTCAATCAGCCCCAGCGTAGAGATGGGCTTCTCCCGGGCCAGCGCCACCAGCGCTTCGGCTCGATGCTCGTGCAGCGCGCCCGTGAGGATGACTACGTCCGGGTCGGCCTTGCGGAATACGTCCCGGGCATTGTCCTGGGACGAGACCAGCACCGTCTCATAGCCGGCCTCCTCGAACGCCGCGTTGCACCGCACCGCGGTCTCGAGGTCGTCCATGGTCAGCAGAACCCGATCCGTCATCCGTGTTCCGTCGGCTCGCCGCGCAGGAGTTTCACCGCGTGCTCAACGACCGGCTCCAACACCTGGAGACCGTGCAGCACGCCGCCGGGGCTCCCCGGGAGATTCACGATCAGCGCCGCCGCCCGCGTCCCTGCCACACCGCGCGACAGGACGCTGAATGGCGTCTGCTCGCGGCCGGCGGCCCGGAGCGCCTCGGCAATGCCCGGCGCCTCCCGCTCCAACACCGCCTGGGTGGCTTCCGGCGTCATGTCCCGCGGCCCCAGTCCCGTCCCGCCCGTTGTAATGATGAGGTCGGCTGTTTCCTCATCGGCCCAACGCACCAGCAGTGCTGCGATGCGGTCGCTCTCGTCCGGCACGATCTCCCGCGCCACGACTTCGAAGCCATGATCCACCGCCCACGCTGTGACGGCGTCGCCCGAGGTATCCTCGCGCTTGCCGGCCGCGCCGAGGTCCGAGACCGTGAGCACCGCGATGCGCAGGGCCACAGGGCTACTTCTTCTTCCTCTTGACACTCCCCTCGGTGTAGAACGGCAGCTTCACCACCTCAGCCTCCACCCGCTTGCCGCGTGCCTCAATCTCGATCGTGGTGCCGGCATCGGTCGAGTGGGTCGGCAGATACGTAGTGCCGATCCCGCAGCCCAACGACGGACTGAAGCCGCCGCTCCGCACGACGTCCACCTTGTGATCCTTCAGATACACGTCGTAGCCGTGGCGCGGGATGGCGCGCTTCTCGGTGGGGATGAACCCCACCAGCTTGCGGGTCACACCCTTGGCCTTGATCTGCTCCAGGGCGTGCTTGCCGACGAACGGCGCCCCTTTCTTCAGCTTCACGATCCAGCCCAGCCGCGCCTCGTAGGGGTTGATCGTGTCGTCGATATCGTTGCCGTAGAGCGCCAGGCCCACCTCGAGACGCAGCGTGTCGCGGGCACCGAGCCCGCAGGGTACCCCACGCCCCTGACCCACCACAGCGTACCACATGACCTCGGCATGCTTGGGCCGGAAGTAGAGCTCGAAGCCGTCCTCGCCGGTGTAGCCCGTGCGGGCGATGAAGCACTCAACGCCGGCCACCTGGCCCACCGTGAAGTGGTAATAAGCGACCTCCGAGAGGTTCTCCTGGCTGAGCGACTGCACCAGCCCTTCGCTCTGCGGACCTTGCACGGCGAGCAGCGCTACGTCGTCGGAGATGTTCTTCACCCTGACGTTGACGCCCTCCTTCCTTGCGACGACGTGTTCCCAGTCCTTCTCCAGGTTCGCGGCGTTGACGACCAGCATGATCTTGTCGTCGAACCGATACACGATGCAGTCGTCGATGAACGTGCCGTGCTCGTTCAGCAGTGCCGAGTACTGGGCCTGTCCGTCCTCCAGCGCCGCCACATCGTTGCATGTCAGGCGGTTCACGAACGCGTTGCGGTCCGGGCCCGTGACCTCGAACTCACCCATGTGCGAGACGTCGAACACCCCGATGCCGGAGCGAACCGCCAAGTGCTCCTTGGTGATTCCCATGGGGTACTGGACCGGCATCTCATAGCCCGCGAACGGCACCATCTTGCCCTTTAGAGCAACGTGCAGGTCGTGGAACGGCGTGCGCTTCAGCGTATCCCCGCTCATCACCCTTCCTCCCCTCCCATGAGTCTCACCATCAGCGCCTTCTGCACATGGAGCCGGTTCTCGGCCTGGTCGAACACTCGAGACTGTGGACCCTCGATGACCTCGTCGGTGACCTCCTCGCCTCGGTGCGCCGGCAGGCAATGGAGAAAGATCGCCTCGGGCGCGGCGAGCTTCATCAGCGCGGCGTCGACGGTATAGCCTTTGAACGCTAGCTTGCGCGCGTCGGCCTCTCCCTCCTGTCCCATCGACGCCCACACGTCGCTGTTCACGACGTGGGCGCCGGCGACGGCCTCCTCGGGATCCTCGTACATGGACACCTGTGCCGACCGCTTGGCCCGCTCGAAGATCTCCCGGTCCGGCTCGTACCCCTCGGGACAGGCGAGGCGCAACTCGAATCCGAGGACGCTCACGGCGTGGAGCCAGGAGTTGGCCACGTTGTTCCCATCGCCTACCCATGCGACGGTCCTCCCCTCCAGGCCACCGAGGGCCTCCCGCATGGTCAGCACGTCGGCCAGAGCCTGGCAGGGATGGAGGTGGTCGGTGAGTCCGTTGATCACCGGGACGGTCGCGTACCGCGCGAGCTCCACGACGTCCTTGTGGGAGTACGTGCGGATCATGATGCCGTCGGCGTACCGCGACAGCACACGGGCCGTGTCCTTGATGGGCTCCCCCCGACCCAGCTGGAGGTCCCGGCTGGACAGGAACAGCGCGTGTCCCCCCAACTGGAACGTCCCCACCTCGAAGGAGACCCGGGTGCGGGTGCTGCTCTTGGCAAAGACCATGGCGAGGGTCTTCCCGACGAGTGGGCGCCGGTCGTACGTCCCGGACTTCATCGCCGCTGCAAGGTCGAACAGCTCGCGGATCTCGTCGGCGGTGAGATCGGGAACCTGCAGAAAATCTCGTTTCGGCATATGAATCACTGAGGTAGGTCAAAATGACAGACTATCCGACTGATTCTACCTGCCCGTCAACCGGGTGTAAAGACGGGAATACCGGCGCTTCCGCGCCGGGGTGGCCCTGCCCCATTGGCCGAGTGTGGCGCGCGCGACGTGATGCGAAAGAAGGAAGGGACCAGGCAAGTGGCAGGGGCCGGAGCGAACGTCAGTGCAGTCGAAGGTGGTGAGCGAGCGGGTGTGACCCACTGGAGCGAATGTCAGTGCGGGCGCAGCGAGTGGGAGGGCCCTGCCGGAGCGAACGTCAGTGCAGCGCGTTGGGACGGGCGCCTGCGAATGGAGGGAAACCGATTGCGAGGAAGGCGGGAAGCCCTAGGAAGACGGGCGAACTGCAGTTCGCGAAGGTAGGTCCCTCCCACGAGCGCAGGAGTCGCGGCAGTGGGTCACACCCGCGAGCGCCGAGTCTAGAGGATGTACTTCCGCAAGTCCTCGTCCTCGACGATCCGCATCAGCTGTTCCCGCACCTGTCCCTGATCGAACAAGATGTGCTTGTCGTCGACGTCGGGAAGGTTGAAGAGCACATCCTCCAGCAGCGTGGTCATGACCGTATGGAGCCGTCGTGCGCCGATGTTCTCCGTCCGCTCGTTCATGATCATCGCGATCCGCGCGATCTCCGCGACGCCGTCGTCCGCGAACGTGAGCTCGGCTCCCTCCGCACCACACAGGGCCTGGTACTGCTTGATCAGCGAGTTCTCCGGCTCGGTCATGATCCGCACGAACTCTTCCTGCCCGAGAGAGGAAAGCTCGGCACGGATGGGGAACCTCCCCTGCAGCTCGGGGATCAGATCGGACGGCTTGGCGACGTGGAACGCACCGGCCGCGACGAACAGCACGTGGTCGGTGCGCACGTACCCATAGCGCGTCTGGACAGTGGAGCCTTCGACAATGGGGAGGAGATCCCGCTGCACGCCCTCGCGCGACACGTCCGGACCCATCTGCCCCCGCTCCCCAGCGATCTTGTCCAGCTCATCGATAAAGACGATTCCATGGTTCTCGACCCGATCGAGAGCCTCGTTAACCACGTCGTCCATGTCCACCAGCTTGCGCAGCTCCTCGTCAATGAGGATCCGCCGCGCCTCGCTCATGCGCACCACCCGCTTCTTGGTGCGCTTCGGCAGCATGTCCTGCAGCATCTCGCTGAAGTTGAAATCGGGACCCTCCATGCCCTGGGGGAAGGTCATGAACTCGATGCCCGGCATGCCATGCTGAGTGACCTCGATCTCGACCTCGCGCTCCTCGAGCTTTCCGTCCTGGAGCAGCTTGCGAAGCTTCTCCCGCGTGCGGGTCCGGCGCTGCTCCTCGTCCAGCACCTCTTCGTCCGACTCGTCACGGCGCACCTCACCCGATGACGAGACCACGAACAACTGCTTGGACTCCTCGGCCTCCTTCGCCTCCTCCCCCTCCCCCTCGCCCTCCCTCTCGCCCTCCGCCGGGGGCTCTACCCGGCGCTCCACCTTCACGCGCTTCTTGGGCGCGATCGGGAGCAGGAGGTCCAGGAGGCGCTCCTCCGCCCGCTTCTCCGCGGTGGGGTAGACGTCGTCCTCCCGCTCGCTCCGCACCATGTTGACCGACGCGTCCACCAGGTCGCGCACCATGGACTCCACGTCGCGGCCCACGTAGCCCACCTCGGTGAACTTCGACGCCTCGACCTTGAGGAACGGCGCACCCGCGAGGCGCGCCAGTCGTCGGGCGATCTCGGTCTTCCCCACCCCCGTGGGGCCGATCATGATGATGTTGTTGGGCAGGATCTCGTCCCGGATCCCCTCGGGAGCCTGCTGCCTGCGCCACCGGTTGCGGATGGCGATGGCCACGGCCTTCTTCGCGCCGCCCTGCCCCACGATGTAGCGATCCAGCTCCGCCACTATCTGCCGGGGCGGAAGCTCCTCCAGCCACGGCAGCGGCTCAGGCCCCGTGTCCAGGGCCTCCAGCTTTTCCTCGATGGGCTTCGGCTCAGACGTCATGGCGACTACTTGCTCAACTCGACGATGGAGATGTTGCTGTTGGAAAACACGCAGATGTCGGCGGCGATCTCGAGCGCCCGCTGCACGATCTCCCGCGCTTCCAGATCCGTATGCTCGAGCAGCGCCCGCGCCGCGGCCAGGGCATAGTTGCCACCGCTGCCGATGGCGAGAAGCCCGTCGTCCGGCTCGATCAGCTCACCGCTGCCGCTCAACAGGTAACTGTGCTCGGTGTTCGCCACGGCCAGGAGCGCTTCGAGTCGCCGCAGCACCCGGTCGCTGCGCCAGTCCTTGGCGAGCTCGACGGACGCGCGGGACAGGTTGCCGGGAAACCGCTCGAGCTTCTCCTCGAACTTCTCGAACAGGGTGAAGGCGTCCGCGGCGGCACCGGCGAACCCCGCCGCCACCTTCCCGCCGGCCAGCGTCCGCACCTTGTTCGCATGGGCCTTCATCACCGTCTCGCCCACCGTGACCTGCCCGTCTCCGCCCATGGCCACCCGGCCCTCGCGCCGGACGCACAGGATGGTGGTGGAGCGCGTTTGCGATCGCGTCATCGGGTCTCCCCGTCCCCTCTCTCGAGACATCGGCGGTGTCCTCACGTCCCGTCCCCCTCTTCACTATACCAACGCAGGTACGCTGCGACGAGTCTGGAGCGCACATCGCCGGGGCTCCGCCGCCGGGAGCCCACGAGCGACCGGTATAACAGGCGAGCCCGCTCGACGTCGCCGCTCAGCAACATTGCGACCACCCCGCCGTCCAGCAGGTCGTCGCTGACGATCAAGCCCCGGAGATGGGCACCGCCCTCCAGCAGCGCCCACGCGGCCTCGGAAGCCGCGGCGAAGTCCCACGTGGCGAGGCCGCGCCGGAACACCAGCACCTCCCGCACCATGGGAGGAGCATCGTGGCGGTCCATGAACGCGAAGGCGGCGCCGTACAACCCCTCATCCAGATAGCCGGCCGTCCCCGTGTTCCGGTCCTGGTCCACCACGTTGAAGTTCGCCAGCCAGGTCATCCAGTCCGCCGGCGGCTCACCGCTCGCCAGGAGCGCCTCCCACTGCGCCAGCCGGTAGCGGGCCCGCCTTACCCGGCGGTCCCACCCGGATTCGCCTTGCGGTCCGGGGCTCCCGCCATCGCGCAGCGCGGCGCCCAGGGCCAGGGCCTCTGCCCGCGGCAACTCCGCGATGGGCGCCGGGTGCACCGTTCCCGGCGGGGAGCGGCGCTCGAAGAACGGCGCCGTGAACTCGAACGGCTGCAGCGGCAGGGCCTGGAAGCCGTCGGCGCGGGTCCGCAGGAAGCGGCTGCGCTCGGCCCCGAGGTCCAGTACCGGATAGAAGTCGGAGTTTGGCCTCCGCATGCCGTCCAGCAAGGGCGCCAACGCACCGCGGTGCGTGAGCCGGGCGGCCTCCAATGCCTCTGGCGCTAGTGGCAGGTTGTGACACAGATCCCCGGCGATGGGCTCCAGCTCGACCACCGACCAGTCGGGACGGCGCAACTCCGGCCCCGGGCTCGCCACCACCAGCAGGTCAGTGCCGCGCGTCAGGAAGACCTCGTAGGCACCGAAGCTCTGGTGGATCGCCGCCAGCACCGTCAGAACCAGGGCATCGTCGATCTCGTACAGTTGCAGCCACTGCCCAAACACGCCGTCGTCGGCCAGATAGCGCATCACGTGCCGGTAGAACTCCGTGGTGAAGAGGCTCGCGACGCCGCTGACCCAGGGGTTGGATGGCTCGGAGAGGATGATGTCGAACTGGCGGTTGGCCGCGGCAAAGTACGTCTTGGCGTCCGCGATCACGATGGTCGAGCGCGGATCGTCGAACACCCGTCGATTGGGCGGATAGAACTCCCTCGAGCCCCGCACCATCTCCCGCTCGATCTCCACGGTCACCACCTCCTCGAGCCGCGGGCTCCCCAGCAGGAAGTGCGAGGACATCCCCGAGCCCTGGCCGACCACCGCCGCCACCCGAGCGTCCGGCGCATGGGCCAGGGCGAACAGCGATGTGAGGGCCTGGGTCGCGGCGTCGGAGCCTAGCGGGTGACGCGGCGTCGTGTCGTTGCAGGCAGCGAACCAGTAGTCGGGGAGCGACGCGTCCGGCTTTCCGTTGGTGTGGATCGACACGTGGCCCAGGGTGTGATTCTGCGTTACGTCGACCGTCGCCGTGCGGCCGTCCCGGTAGAACAGGCTCGTGAAGTCACCCTCCTCGGGAATCAGGCCATGGCGGTAGACACCGCTGATGAGCAGACGCCGGTCGAATCCTGGGGAGAGGGCTCCTACCCCCGCGAGCACCACGGCGACCGTGAGGCCGCCGTAGGCCAGCCGCCGCGCAACCACACTGCGCCCGGCGTCGGTCATCAGTACCAGGACGCCCAGGGCCAGATCCAGCGACGCGCCACCCACGATGACACCTTTGAGGCCGACCCACGGAAGGAGCACGAGGCCGGCCAGCGCCACGCCGACGATCGCACCGAGAGTGTTCACCCCGTACACGGCGCCGATGGACCGCTCCCCCACCCGCGCCATCAACAGGGTGCGGGTGATCAGCGGCAGGGTCATCCCGGCGCAGAACGACGCGGGGAACATGATGGCGAGGCAGACACCGTAGCGGGCCAGGGTGAAGCCGACGTACCCCGCTTCCGAGGGCGCGAACGTCGCGAGCAGCCCGGCCGTCCAGTAGAAGGAAGCCCCGTACAACGTCAACGTGGCCAGTGCACAAGCCCCCATGGCGAGCTGCACGATCCCCAACACCCTTAGCGGCCGGCGCCAGCCATCCGCCCGGCGCCGCACCCAGAACGAGCCCGCCGCCAATCCCAGGATGAACGCGGACAGCATCAGCTCGAAGGAGTGTGTGGCACTCCCCAGCACCAGCGCCAGCATGCGCAGCCAGCCGATCTCGTAGGCGAACGAGGCCACCGCCGTCCCGAAGCTCACCGCGAGCAGCAGCCGGGTGAGCCGCTCAACGGGAAGCGCCGGGGCCTCCGGCACTTCGGTGGGCACACCGGTGGCGACCTCTGAGATCTGCAGCTTCCCGGCGGCAGCAACCCGCCGGGCGACAGACAGGGCGATCAACGCCACTGTCAGATTGATGATCGCGGCTACGAGCAGCGTACCCGGCAGACCGGCCCACGCGAGGAGCACGAAACCCGCCAAGAGGACGCCGACTGCCGCACCGAAGCTGTTGGTGAAGTAGAGCCACGCCAGCACCCCACCCGGTCTCTCACCTGTCCGTCGCAGCACACCTGCGGCCATCAGGGGGAACGTCGCTCCCAACAGGATCGATTGGGGCAGGATGAGGAACGCTGCGAGCATCCACTTGAAGGGAGTCAGCAGGACGGTGCCGGCCAGCGCCGGGAAGACCACGTCATAGGCGAAGCCGGTGGTCACCAGGTACACGTCGTGGAACAGGAAGCCGATCAGCCCGATGGCCACCTCGGCGCCGACGTACCACATCAGCGGGTCGCGCCACCGCTCGGTCCTGGCGCCGACAGCCAGGGCGCCCAGGGCCATCCCCCCGAGGAAGATGCCGATGACCAGGACCTGGGCGTACGCGCTGTGCCCCAGGAACAGCGCCAGGTAGCGCGACCACCCCATCTCGTAGATGAGGCCGGCGGCTCCCGAGAGCGTGAACAGCGCGTAGAGAACGGTTCGCATGTGAGCTCAGGCCCGCGGGTGCGCTTTGTCGTACACCTGCTTCAACCGCGCTACGCTGGTGTGCGTGTACACCTGCGTCGTGGAGAGAGAGGCGTGTCCCAGGAGCTCTTGCACCGCCCGAAGATCGGCGCCGGCGTCCAGCAGGTGCGTGGCAAAGCTGTGCCGCAGGGTGTGGACCCGGTACCCGACGCTCTCGCCAAGGACTTGCAGGAAGCGGCGCACGACGAGCTGGACGCCCCGGGGCGAGAGCCGCTTGCCCTGTTGAGATAGGAATGCGGCGCGGCGGTCCGCGCGTCCCGACGACACGCGGGTCACCAGCTCATCGCGCTCCGCGTAGTAGCGCCGCAGGGCCTCGATCGCGTAGCTCCCCAGCGGCACGATGCGCTCCTTGCGGCCCTTCCCCCGCACCTTCACCTGCTCCGAGACAACATCCACGTCCGCCAGGTTGAGGCCCGCGACCTCGGACAGGCGCATGCCCGTCGCGTAGAACAGCTCCAGGATCGCCAAGTCCCGTGTTCCCCGGAAGCCGCCCTCGGCGGCCAGGGCCTCTGCGTGGCGGAACAGTTCCTCGATCTGCGACCGGTCGAGGACCGCCGGCAACCGGCTCTCGAGCTTCGGCAGCCGGACGCCCTTGGCGGGGTTCTGCTCGATCTCGTACCGCACGCCCAGGAACTGGTAGAAGCTGCGCAGCACCGACACGGCGCGGGCGATGGTTCGCTTCGCCAGCCCCCGCCGCTTCAGCTCGCCCATGAAACTCCGCACCGCCAGCCGGTCGACCGTTGCCCAGCGCCACCGTCCCCCACCACCGTAGTACTCATCGCAGAAATCCCTGAACGCCTCGAGGTCGCGGGCGTACGCCTTGACCGTGTTCGGCGAATCGTTCCGCTCCTTCTCCAAGAAGGTGAGAAACTCGCCTATCTCGGGGCGCGCTCCCCGGGCGCGCCCGACCGTGCGAACCCGCCGCGGAGTCATGCTGCCACGACCGCCGCCTGCGTCGCGAAATCCCGCATCGCCCCGAGGGCGCGGTCGGCGAGGAGCTGCTTACGCTTCCGCTTGTCCCGCACCTGGGTCGCGAGCGGCGACAGCAGGCCAAAGTTGGCATTCATGGGCTGGAAGCGGCCGGGGTCGGCTCCGTGCACGTAACAGAGGAGCGCACCGAGCATCGTCTCCGGCGGCGGCACGATGGGCGCCGACCCCTCGAGCAGCCGCGCCAGGTTGATGCCCGCCAGCAGACCGGTGGCCAGCGATTCGGTGTAGCCCTCCACGCCCACCAGCTGCCCGGCGAAGAGCAGCCGCTCGTCGTCCCGCGCGGCGAGATACGCCGTCAGCGAGGCCGGTGTGTTCAAGTACGTGTTGCGGTGCACGCTGCCGTAGCGATAGAACTCCGCGTCGCTCAACCCCGGGATCATCCTGAAGATGCGCCTCTGCTCGGGAATGCGCAGCCTCGTCTGGCAGCCTACCAGGTTCCACATCTGGCCCGACGCATCTTCCATGCGCAACTGTAGCACCGCGTGGGGCTCGCGTTCCATGCGGGGGTCGGGCAACCCCACCGGCTTGAGCGGGCCGAACCGCAGCGTTTCCCGCCCCCGCTGCGCCATCTCCTCGAGCGGGAGGCATCCCTCGAAGTACGGCACGGTGTCGAACTCGTGTTCGGCATACTGATCCGCGGAGATCAGCGCCGAGACGAAGTCCTCATAGCCATCCCGGTCCAGCGCTGCGTTGAGATAGTCGTCGCCGCCTCCCTTGCCGTAGCGTGAGAGGCGATAGAGCCGTGAGTGATCCAGTGACTCGCCACTCACGATGGGGGCGATGGCGTCGTAGAACGCCAGCGACGCCGCACCCAGCCGAGCGGCGACGGCCTCCGCCAGGCGATCCGACGTCAGCGGGCCGGTGGCGACCACCGCCGGCGACGGCAGGTGCGTGATTTCCTCCCGCGCCACGGTGATGCGGGGGTGGCCCTCGATGCGCCGGGTCACCTCCCGGCTGAACACGGCCCGATCCACCGTGAGCGCCGCGCCCCCGGGGATCTGCGCGGTCTCCGCGACCTGCATGAGGAGACTGCCCAGCAGACGCAACTCGGCCTTCAGCAACCCGTGGGCGTTCGCGAGCTCCAGTGACTTGAACGTGTTGCTGCAGACGATCTCGGCGAGGTCGTCCGTCTGGTGGGCTGGCGTCTTGGTGTGCGGCCGCATCTCGTAGAGGGTGACGTCGACGCCGCGCTCTGCCAGCGCCCACGCGGCCTCGCATCCGGCGAGGCCCCCTCCGACGACGGTTGCGTTCACTGGGGGGTTACGTCAGCGACGGCCTCCTGGACCGTGAACTCGTTGCCGCACTTGAGGCAGCGGCGATACTCGCCCCGGGCCTTGGTACTGCGTTGCTCGGCGCCCACGTTGCCGCAGTCGGGGCAGATATCGGGCACCGGGCGGTACCAGACGGAGAAGTCGCAGTCGGGGTATCGCGTGCAGCCGTAGAACGACCTCCCGCGCTTGGTGCGCCGCTGGGCGAGGTCGCCCTCGCCGCACTTGGGGCAGTCGACCCCCAGCGGAATCGGCCGGGTGTGCTTGCACTTGGGATACTGCGTGCACGCCAGGAATTCACCGTAGCGCCCCGTCTTGATCACCATCGGGGCACCGCACTCCCGGCACACCTCGTCGGTCGGCCGGTCGGGCACCTTGTCACGCTTGAGCGGCTTCGTGAAGCGGCACTCGGGGTATTTGGTGCACGCGATGAAGGGACCGAACCGGCCGCTCTTCACGGTGAGCTTGCTGCCGCACTCGGGGCACGGCTCCTTCTCGATCTCCTCCACGTCGTGCGCCTCGCGAATCAGCTCCGCCGTGTCGATGGACGCCAGCGCCTTCTCGAAGGGGCCGTAGAAGTCCTCGAGCACCCGCTGCCAGCCGAGCTCTCCTTCCTCCACCTTGTCGAGCTCGGTCTCCATCTGGGAGGTGAACTCGACGTTGAAGATGTCCGGGAACCGGCTGACCATCACCTTGGTGACCGTCTCACCCAGGTCGGTGGGATGGAAGCGGCGGCTCTCCACCCGCACGTAGCCGCGCTCCCGCAGCGTGGAGATGATGGCGCTGTACGTGCTGGGGCGCCCGATGCCGTCCTGCTCCAGTTCCTTCACCAGGCTCGCCTCACTGAAGCGGGGCGGCGGCTCGGTGAAGTGCTGGTTGGGCGTGATGCTCGCCACCCGGGCTTCGTCGCCCTTCTCGAGCGCGGGCACCGGCGCCAGGTCCTCGTACGTCTCCGCCTCACCTGGCTCTTTCGTATCGGTGTAGAGCACGTGGAACCCGTCGAACACCATCACCGAGCCCGTGGCACGGAAGAGGAACTTATCGATATCGAAGTCGATGGTGGTGGTGTCGTACACGGCCGGGGTCATCTGCGACGCGACGAAGCGCAGCCAGATGAGCCGGTAGAGCTTGAACTGGTCCGGCGCGAGGTGCTTCCGTACATCCGCGGGACGCCGGCTCACGTCGGTGGGTCGGATGGCCTCGTGCGCTTCCTGGGCGCGGGCGGTCTTCCGGCTGCGGTAGTGGTTGGGCTTCTCGGGCAGGTAGCGGTCGTCGTAGTGTTCCGCGATGAACTCCCGCACCGCTTCGATGGCGCCGGGTGCGACTCGCGGTGAGTCCGTCCGCATGTAGGTGATGAGGCCGACGGCGCCCGCCTTCCCGATCTCCACACCCTCGTACAGCTGCTGCGCGGCGCGCATCGTGCGCTTGGACGAGAAGCCAAGCCGCTTCGCCGCCTCCTGCTGCATGGTGCTGGTGATGAACGGCGGGGCCGGCCGCCTGCGCCGCTGCTTCCGCTGCACGGCGGTGACGACGAACTGCTTGCCCCGCACTGCATCCACCACCCCCTTGGCCTCCCGCTCGGAGTGCAGCGCCGGCTTCTTGCCGTCGATCTTGTGGAGCTTGGCTCCGAACAGGCGCTTCTTGGCCTCGAGCTCCGCGTCGATGGACCAATACTCCTGCGGCTTGAAGGCCCTGATCGCCTGCTCGCGCTCGACGATCAGGCGCAGCGCGACGGTCTGCACGCGGCCCGCCGAGAGCCCGGTCTTCACCGACCGCCACAACAGCGGGCTCGCCTTGTAGCCCACGAGCCGGTCGAGGATGCGCCGCGCCTGCTGTGCCTCGACCTTCTGGTCGTCGATGTCGACGGGGTTGTGCAGGGCGTCCTGCACCGCCTCCTGGGTGATCTCGTGGAACCGCACGCGCCGGATCTTGGAGCCGTCGCCCAGCTGCTCCGCCACGTGCCACGCGATCGCTTCGCCCTCGCGATCGGGGTCGGTCGCCAGCAGGACCCGGGAGGACGTCTTGGCCGCCCGCTTGATCTCGGCGAGTTGCTTCCCCTTGCCCCGGATGGTGACGTACTTGGGTGTGAAGCCGTTCTCGACGTCGACCCCGAGCTCACGCTGCGGAAGATCCCTGAGGTGTCCCACGGTGGCCTTCACCGTGTAGCCTCGGTCGAGATACTTGCCGATGGTGCGCGCCTTCGCAGGTGACTCGACCACAACCAGTGTGCGGTCCCCGCCGCGTCCCTTTGTCGTCGTCTTACGCGCCGCCTTCTTCGCGGTCTTCCGCCCCGACGCCTTGGCTCTCTTCCCGGCCGGCGTCTTGGTCGACTTCCGCTTGGTCTTCTTCGGTTTCGTGGCGCGCTTCGTTGCCATTGTCTCTACTGTCCGGTCAGCCGCTTCGAAGGGGCCCGAGGGTCCGTCCGGCCCCTCAACGACCCGTCAACAGACTACCGCAGCCCGAAACGGCCGTTCCCTTGTCACAAACGGTCGCACGGCCCAGGCGGGGAAGTCATCCCACCCGGGCCGATGGTCATAACTCTCTGATGTTCAGCACGTTACGGCATCGTACCGAGCCCCCTGCCGCGCCCGGCAGGGGGCGCATAGTTACCACCCGGCCTGGGATCGCGCAAGCTCGACCAACTCCGCGGCCACCTCGTCCACCGTGCGGCCGTCCGTCGCGATCGCAGCGTCGGCCGCCGTGTAGTGGCACTCTCGCTCAGCCAGGAGCGCCCGCATGCGGGCCACCGGATCACCGCCGTCCAGCAGCGGTCGAGTGCTTTCCCCGGCCACCCGCGCCGCCGCCGTTTCCGCCGCGGCACGCAAGTAGATGATCAGAGCGCGGCCCTGAGCGTATTCCATATTATCTGGTTGCGCAGCCCAGCCCCCACCCGGCGCCGCGACGCACGGCTCGCCGTCCAGCGCCGCCCTGACCTCGTGCCGCTCCAGGTCCCGGAACGCCGCCTCGCCCCGCTCGGCGAAGAGCTGCCGGATGCTCCTTCCCTGCTGCGCCTCGATCCGCGCGTCCACGTCGACGAACGGCGCGCCCAGGACGCGGGCCGCGAGCTCCCCTGCAACCGTCTTCCCCGCTCCCGGCAGCCCCACGAGCAACAGGTGGCGTCTCACTCGCCCGAGGCGGGAGGCGCCGGACCTCGCTGGGCGAGGCGCTCGAGCTGGCCCTGGAAGTGCTCCCGCATCTCCGCCAAGCTGTCGCCCCCAAGCTTCTCGACCAGCGCCCCGGCGAGGACCACGGCAGTCATGGCCTCGGCCACCACGCCCATGGCTGGGACCGCCGTGACGTCGGAGCGCTCCGATTGAGCCTGCTCGGAGTTCCCCGTATCCAGGTTGATCGTCTGGAGTGGCCGCCGCAGGGTGGAGAGAGGCTTCATCGCTGCCCGAATGATGAGGGGTTCCCCTGTGGTCATCCCGCCCTCGAGCCCTCCGGCCCGGTTGGTGCGCCGCGCGAATCCGCCGGCTGCCGGCCCGCCGCCGGCGAGGATCTCGTCGTGGGCCTCGCTCCCGGGGCGCTGCGCACCCTCGAACCCCAGCCCGATCTCCACCCCCTTCACCGCCGGGATCGACATGACGGCTTGGGCGAGCCGCCCGTCGAGCCGACGATCCCAGGAGACGTGGGACCCCAGTCCCAGCACTACGCCTCGGGCCACTACCTCCACGACTCCGCCGAGCGTGTCGCCGGCCGCCGCCGCGGCATCGATGGCGGCGACCATGGCATCGGTGGCTGCCGGGTCGAGGCAGCGGACCGCGGACGCATCAGCCAGCTCGTTCAGGAGCGGGGGCGGCTCCGTGGGCTGCGGGGCACGCACCGGGCCCAGCTGCACGACGTGGCTCCCGATCTCGACACCGAACTCGGCCAGCAGGCGGCGGCACACGGCGCCGCACGCCACCCGGGCGGCTGTCTCCCGGGCGCTGGCCCGCTCCAGCACGTCCCGGGCGTCCCCCCGACCGTACTTCAACGCTCCCGCGAGATCGGCATGGCCGGGTCGCGGCCGGGTGAGGCGGCGCCGGCGGGGGGGCGCATCATCGGGATCGGGCTCCGGCGCCATCACGTCGCGCCAGTTCTCCCAGTCGCGGTTCCAGATCAGCATGCCGATGGGCGAGCCCAGGGTCTCCCCAGCACGCACCCCGCTCAGGAACTCCACCGCGTCCGCCTCGATCTTCATGCGGGCGCCCCGCCCGTGCCCCGCCATGCGGCGCTTGAGCTCGCGGTTCACGTCCTCGGCCACCAGGGGGAGCCCTGCGGGAATGCCCTCGAGGATGGCCGCCAGCCCGCGGCCGTGAGACTCACCGGCGGTGACGAAGCTGATCACGTACGACTCCGAGTCGGTCTGGTTGGTGCCAGGTCCGGCTGCGGTACGCGACGCCACCAACGAGGCCCGCGCCGCCCGCAGGTGTCGGAAGAAACCGGTCCCGTCGCCCCTGTCAACCGCTGCGCCGGAGCAACCGGTGACCTACAACCGGTGACCTAACAAACGAGCCCGGCTTTCGCCGGGCTCGGAAATGCCGTGTCGCTCGCTCGCTACTGTGGCGGCGCCGGGAACGGATTGGTGATCGCCGGCAGCTCCACCACCACGACGCCGGCCCCCGTCACGCCCACCAGGATCGGCGTGCCGCTGGCCTGCTCCGCCACCCGCAGCGGGCCGATGATGGGATCCCGGATCGGGATCACCGCCACCTCTTCGTGGTAGTACGTGTCGAACACCTGGATCACCGGGTCGGTGGAGGCGGCATACAAGATGCGGTCGTTGGGGTCGCCCGTCCCGCCGAACGTGGGCGTTCCGCCGTCCCGCGCATCGAAGTCGTGGTTGAACTTGAGGTCCATGCCCGGGTTCACCCCGATGACACCGATGGTGCCCTTGAGGCGCAGGCCCTCGTCGAGCACGTAGATCGAGTCGGCGCGGATCAGGTTGGTGAGCCCGTTGAAGTTCACCGCCACCGACTGCACGGCGATGGCCGTGTTGCTGATGAAGTCCCGCACCCGGAGGGCGGGGGAGATGCCCAGATCCCGCTCTTCGGGGCCCACGAACGGCGTCCCCACGATAATCCCCGCGCAGGCCGTCCTCTGCACCCCGTCCCGCACGTCGTACCCTATGGCACGGGCGAACCCCAAGGTCGGGTCGTGGGAGGAGCCGCCCTCGCCCACGATGCCGTGGGTGAAGTCACCCGAGTTCCTCACGAACGTGGTGTCGAGGAACGTCAGCTGCTCGATGTCCACCGTGACACCGCACGCCGCCGAGAGAATGATCTGCTGAGCGATACCCGGCCCGCGATCGACCGTGACCTGCAGTGTGTCGGTCACGTCGTCGTTGAACGCGGCGACGGAATGCTCCCAGAAGAAGTGGGACTCCGGGGTCCCGGCGGTGATGTTCTCCCACCGCATCGTGCCCTGGAGCGGGAACTCCGTCTGGTCCAGCGTCGGCGTGGTCGAGTAGAGGGCAATCATGCTGTCGGCCGCGCACGCCGGTGGCGCCGCTCCCGTACGGCAGGTCATGCCCACGTACTGGGGCCGGTCGGAGAACTCGAACTGCTCGATCTTGAGCTGGATCAGTCCCGTCTCCGAAATCTCAGTGCTGACCAACTCGATCAGGAAGTTCGGCAGCGAGTGCCGCCGCCGGAGCTGCCGCCCCGCCATGTCCACCACCGCCAGGTCGGTGGCACCGGAGAGCGCTACCACCACCGTGTCGCCGTGGTCTCCCAGGGTGTTCCGCGGCCAGAGGGCGATACCCCAGGGCCGGGAGCCCACGGGAACACCGCCGGGGGCGAAGCTGGTGTCGACGAGCTGGAAGATCTCCACCCGGTTGAGTGCGAAGTTCGTGAGGTAGACCTCGTTCAAGTTGCGGCTGTAGATGGCGTCGGCTACGGAGCCGCCGTCAGGCAGCGGCTTCGTCACCCCGGCCACCACGATGACCGTGTCGAGCAGCGCGCTCGAGCTGGCGTTCAAGAGCGCCATGGAAGAGACGCTGGCATTGAACGCGCTGGCCACCTGCGACTCCACCCGCTCACCGTCCGCGTTCTCCGCGAACGCGGTGACCTCGATGCGCATCGGCAGCGAGGCGAGGTCCGCCTCGAACCCGAGCGCGTAGCTGCGCCGGGCAAAGTCCGCCGAGCCCTTGAAAGAGCTGGAGTCCCCTCCGAACACGGTGCCGTCGGCGAGCCGCGCCACCCATCCCATGCGGGTGAGACCAGCGGGATCCGTGGCCACCACGGTGATCGAGTCGTCCACCTCGACGCGCCGGCCGATGGCGTATTGCACCTGCTGCTCGGCGGGCGGCTCCGGCTGCACCGCGTCACCACACCCGGCGCACATCAGAGCGATCCCGGATCCAAGCAAGAGCCGTCTCATCGTGCACCTCGCGCCGCATTGGCACCGTCACCGGGGACGGTCCCTGGTACCAGGATTCGTAGCAGGCTCGGCCGCTGCCGCGTTACGGCGGGGGGTGCCGAGCTCGTAGTGGCCGTGCCGCGGTTCCCGACGGCATCCGCGGCGAACGCCGTGACCACCACCGGCACCGGCAGGCTCGTGAAGTTGAAACCAAGGGTCCACATATGGGTCACGTCGGTGAGGTTACCCGCCAGCGTGGTGGAGTCCCCGCCGATCTGTAGGCCGAGCAGGTCTCTCGCCTCCCAGCCGATCAGGGCGATGCCGCTGGGATCGGTGGCGTTCACGGTAATGGAGTCGTCCACCTCCACCCGGAAGCCGATGTAGAAGGTCACCTGCGGCGGCTCGTTGTCGTTCGCCGCCGACTGGATCGTCACTGTCGCCGGCGTGCTCTGCTGCCGGCGCAGGGCCGAATCCGTGGCGAAGCCCCGGACGGTGAACGCGCCATCGGGTGCGCCGGTGGGGATCGTGAGGGTATCGTAGAACGTGGTGTCCGCCGGCAGCAACAGCAGGTCACCGGTGGAGTCGCCGCCGCTGATCACGCCCGTGTACGTATAGCCGACGCGCTTCACGCCGTCCCGCTGCGTCGCCCGCACCGTCACGGGGATCTGCTTGCCTGCCGACGTCACAGCCCCATCCTGCGGGTCCAGCAGTGTGACGGTGAGCGCGTCCTCGTTCACGATCCAGATCGAATCCAGCGCCGTGGCACCGTTGTTGTTCCCGTCGATCGCCTGCGCCGTGATGTACAGGTAGCCTCCGGCCACGGTGTTGGTGGGGAAGACGAGATCGATGATGAACGAGGCCGAGGTGACGGCGGTCGTAAACGTAGTGTCACCGATGTCCTCGACGGCGCCCTCCAGCTGCACGGAGATGTTCTTCAGGCCGAGGTTGTCCGTGGCGTCCACGAAGAACGTCACGCCGTCGGCCACATCCACCGTGTCCCCGGAAGCCCCCTGGGAGGTCTTGTCGATGCTAATGGTGGGTGGGGTCAGATCCTGCTGCACGCCCGGCGAAATCGTCGCTTCGTTGCACGCAAGCGCGAGCAGCGCGAACGCCAGCGTCGCGGCGCCCGTCGTCGCTATCGTTCGATGCATCATAGTCCCCGCCTCCGGCTCTACCGGGCCCCCGCTGCAAGCTCCGCGGCCGGATTGTCGATTATGTGCGGCGTGACCAGCACCAACAGGTCACGGCGCGTCTCCTGCCGCGACGTGAAGCCAAAGAGCCCGCCGATGATCGGCAGGTCTACAAGAAACGGAATTCCGGTCTTGCCCACCGTGACCTGGGTCACCGTGAGCCCGCCGATTACCGCGGTTTGCCCATCGTCCACCAGGAGCGTGCTCGAGACTTCCTGGGTCTGGAACGTGAACCCCAGTTCCGACGGCGCGGCCTGAACCGTAGAGTTCTCCGCATGCACGTCCATCAGCACCTGGCGGTTGTTCGTCACGTGCGGGGTCACGCGCAGCTTGATACCGGTCTCCTGGTAGTCCACCGTGGCCTGGGCCGCCGCCGTTCCGGCGGAGGGGTCGATCACGCGGACCGGCGTGCGCTCACCCACCAGGATGTACGCCTCCGTGTTGTCGGAGGTGGAGGTGAGAGGCTCGGCCTGCAAGTCCGCCAGCTCCACCCGCTGCAGCGCGGTCACGAACGCCGTGACGCTGAAGTTCCCGAGTGCCGTTGAGAAGATCAGGTCCAACGCGGGACTGATGATCACGGCGTCGGCGTTCGCCACCCCCGACAGGGAGTTGCCCCCCAGATCCACTATGCTCGGCGTCTCCTCCGGGTCGAAGAAGTCCGTGGGCGCCGTGGCGTCAGGCACGCCGTCGCCGTCGGTGTCCACCGGCTCCGACGTCCGCGGGTCGGGCCGCGCCACTAAAGTGTTGAAGAACTGCGTGGGACTGCCGATGTCGTACCTCACTCCGATCTCTTCGACGTCCGTCCGGTTGACGAAGATGATCTTCGCCTGGATGGACACCTGCGGAGTCTGGATGTCGAGCTCCGTGACGAACTGGACGTCATCGTCGATGCGGCTGCGGATATCCGTGATGATCAGGGAATTGGTCCCAGTGTCGGCCACCACCCGACCACGCTCCGCCGTCACGATGGATTGGAGCACCGGTTGCAGAGCCGCCGCCCGGGCGTAGTTCACCGGCACGATGCGGGTCTCCAGCGGCTCGGTGCTGTCCCGAGCCACCAGGGCGGCCCGCGAGTCCACCCGGATTATCCCCGGCGGGTCCTCGATGGCATCGAGGCCCTGGGCCTCGAGAATCACCTGGAACGCCACGTCCCATGGCTGGTTCCGCACGTCCGCGGTGACGTATCCCTCGATGTCCTTGCCCAGGATGATGCTCTTGCCGCTCAGCGCCGCGAAGCCGGCCATCACCTCCGCGATGCTCGCGGAGTCAAATGACGCGGTGATCGTGGGCTGCTGCGACTGGAGCACCTGGGGAGCTATTGCCCGGTATTGATCCGCCGGCCGGGTGACGACCTCGGCCTCCTCTGGGGCGGGGTACATCGCCGGCGCTGCCGAGGACCATGCCGTGAAGCTACGGTCTGCGCCCAGGCTGATCCGGATCGCGTCGTCGGCGTACTCCAACTCATAGTCCCTGAGGGATTCGAGCTCGATCACGATGCGCACGACGTCGGGCCGGAACTGGGCGTAGCGGATGTTCATGATCCCGCCGCGGTTGCGACCGTCATACAGGATCCCGGGGCCGCTCAACCGCGCACCGAGCACGTCGATGACGAGACGGTCCGGGTTGGCGAGCGTGAAGTCCTGCACGCTCACGCTGCCGCTTACGTCGATGATCACGTGAGCACGGCCGGGGCCCGGCAATACGCTCACGGCGGTGACCTCGCCTGGCCCCGCAAGGGCTCGGGGCGCCACCAGGACGAGCCCGGCGAGTGCGAGTACCAATGACCGCTTCATAGCTAACCCTCCTGCCTGCGCCGCAGACGCAGAGTCCGCTGCTGCTCGACGCCGAATTCCTCGATGATCACTAGGACCTCATGCTGCCGGATCTCGGCGATCCGCAGCCGTCCAACTTCGTCCCCCACGCGCACCGTATAGCGCTTGTTCACCGTCGTATCGCGCAGCACCGCCACGCTGGCGCTCGGGTACCGCGGGTTATAGGTGATGGAGGTGACCCGCAGATCCTCCATCAGTGGGCGCACATCGCCCGACCGGAGGAGCGAGATGAACGGGTCGCGCCCCGCACCGCGATACGAGAACACCTCCCGCACAAGCTCGGGCGCGCTCTCCTGCTCCTGGGGTTCGACCTGCGTGCCAGCCGCCTCCGGCGTTCCTTCCTCGGCGGCCGCGAGCTCACTGGCGGGCTGCTGGGGCGGCGCTGGGGCTTCGCCGCCGCAGGCGCCGGCCGCGAGGCCGACGCACGCCGCTATCCAAATCCACTGGCTATTCGCTGGCACCGCTGCCTCCCGGTGTCGGCGGCTTGACGAACGTCCGCAGCTGGAACTGTGCCTGCAGCAACGCCCCTGTGGTGTCGCCGTAGGCCGACTGGGCCGTCAGCGGCGCCTCGCCAAGGGCGAGCTCATAAGGAACCATGATCCTCGGCAGGGAGGCGATGTCGGCCAGGAACTCACCGATCTCGTCGTAGTAGCCGACGACGCTCAGCCGATAGCGATGGACGTGGAACAGCCCCCCCGTCTCGACGGTCTGCGGGTCGAGCTCCTGCACATGCACCCCGCGCAGGCTCGCACGGGACGCGATGTCGTCGATCAGGCCGGGCACCTCGTTATCCAGCGGCACGAGGCGCCGCATGAGACCCAGGCTGGCCTCGTACTCCGCCACTCGCTGCTCGAGGCTCTCGACGGTGCCCTGCGCGAGATCCCGCCTGGCGGCGTCCACCACCCTCTGGAGCGAGTCGATCTCGGTCTCGAGCTGGGCGACAGCCTCCACCTTCGGGGCCCGCCACACGAACCAGAACCCGGCTCCCGCCGCGATCGCCACCACGATCAGCAGTATCAGGAGCTGTTGCCGGTCTTTCTGGGAGAGCGCCATCCGTCCTCCCCTAACGCACCGACTCGGCCACCGAGACCGTGCGGATGAAGGCCGAGTCGGCCTGCACGAAGGTGGCGGTGATGCTGAATGCCGTAAGCGCCTTGTCGTCTTCGACGACCGTTCGATTGGCGCCCGGAACCACGGCCCCGACCCAGGGAGACGCCGCGAGGTTTCGCAGGAACCGGGTGTAGGCGCCGATGTCGGAGGTGCGGCCGTCGATCGTGAACCGCACCGGTTGCTTCACGAGTGAGTCGGGGGGGCCGCCGGGGACCGCGGGCGCCTGCACCATGTTGACGCCAACGAGCCAGGTGTAGTCTGGCAGCGCCTTCGTCACTTCCTCGAGAACGTGGGGCCACACGTACCGATCCGAGTCGATACCGCTGATCTCTTGCAGCTCCTGTTCGAGCGAGTCCCGCAGGCTCTCGGCCTGGCGCTTCTTCTCCATCATGTTGGAGAACCGCTGGGCATCGGTGCGGACCTGCCGCACTTCCGTGTCCAGGGTCTGGAGCTTCGCTTGCGTGGTGGCGAACAGGAGGCCGACCCCGACCGCCACCACCGCCCAGGCACCCACCGCCCCCAGCAGTAGCGGGTCCTTCACGCCCTGGAACATCTCGCCGAACTTCGGCATCGAGATGCCCGCGCCCGCTCCCTTGCGCTTCTTCTTCTGGCCTCCGAGCAGGTTGATCTCGATAATCATCGTCTCATTCTCCCGACACTCACTGGCGCGTCCGGAGGGCGAGGCCCGTGGCCAGCATGAGGAGCGGCCCGACCTCGTCCGCGTTCACCATGTCGAAGACCTCGTCCTTTACGCGGAGGCGCTGCAGCGGAGTAGCTACCTCTACCGGCAGCCGCAGCCGCTGGCCCAGCACCTCCGAAAGCCCTGGAATCCTCGCGCCGCCGCCGCAGCAATAGACGCGCTGTAGCGCCCCGGCATCCCGGGCAGCCGTCTGGAGGAACGCCGCCGCCCGCTCCAGGCCGACGGCCATTTCCTCGCCCCGATTCTGCACGTAGGGCTCCAGGTCAGGGGAGAGCTCATAGCCCTGGAGCAGCCCCTCCGCGTCGTCCGCCGACATACCGCGCTCCCGCTGGAGATCTTCGCGGAACTTCCGGGTGCCCACGCTCAGATCGCGCGTGAGCAGCGGCACGCCATCCAACAGGATGTTCACGTTGGTGACCTCGTGGCCCACGTTGAGCAGCGCCACGACGCCGTTCATCGCTTCGGGGTAGTTCAGCTCGAAGGCGTTGTGCAGGGCGAAGGCATCCACGTCCACGATGCCCGGCTCGAGGCCCGCCTGGGAGAGGAGCTGGAGCTTGTCCTCCACCAGGTCGCGCTTGGCGGCTACCAGGAGCACGTCCATCTGGAGCCCTTCGCCGTGGGGGTCCAGGATCTGGAAGTCCAGCTCGACGGCCTCGATGTCGAACGGGACGTGCTGCTGGGCCTCCCAGCGGACCACCTCGAACGCATCGCTCTCCTTCATGCGGTCGACCTGGATCTTCTTGATGATCACATCGCGACCCCCTACCGCCACGACCACGTGCTTCTGCTTCACGCCGGCGCTCTTGAACAGGCCCTGGATCGTGTCAGCCACGATGTCCGGGTCCATTACCTCGCCCTCGACGATGGCATCCGCAAGCACGGGCGTGACCGCGACCCGGCTCAGGACGGGATCCCCCTTGCCGTGGTCCACCGCCACGAGCTTGAGGAGGCCGCTGCCGATGTCTAGGGCGACCGTCGTTTTGGAACCACCGAAAATCGCCATATCTGCCGACCGTTTAACGAGATAAGAGGCTAGAGCGGCAGACTACAGTAGTGCCGACCCTGTTTTTTGTCAACCTCCAACCTACTTTAACCAGCAGGGATCAAAGCCAACCACCGCCGTCACTTACGGGCTTCGGGGAGGCTGATCCAGCTACGTTGCGGCAGCAGCTCCCCGGCGGCTGTGGCCACGAGTGCCCGGCTCAGCGCGCAGCTCGAGTACCCGATGGTGGCCTGTTCATCCATGCTGGTCTGCCGAAGGACAACGGTAGCGGCGAACACCCCTCCGCTGAAGTGACCTCCCTCACCAGCTATGTCGAGTTGTCCCATGACGATGGCCGCTCCCTGGAAGCGGAAGCCATCCCCCACAGAGAGGTCCCCGTCCACCAGCAGGAGCCCCTGGCCCCGGCCGCCGGCGAGGACGAGATCGCCCGGGACGTGGACTACCGGGAAGTACGTCCCGCACGGAGCCCCGGGGTCGTCGGGGTCTCCCCAATTGGAGGGATCCTCCTCCCGGCACGTGCCGCGGGACGAGTTAGGCCCGACGGTCCAGCGGCCCGGAGGGAGAACCTTGTCGGCCAGCGTGCGGATCTGCGCGATGGTCCCGGGGCCTAGCGGAGCTGTGGACCCCAGCCCGGAGTCCCGCTGCACGCCGGGGGCGCCCTCCACACACGGGTGGCGCAAGCATCGGGCCGTGTCGAGCTGGGCTGCGGCGGGGAGCCTGACCCCGGGTCGGGCCTCCCCCGGCTCCCCGCAATACCACTGTCGTGGCGGGACGTCCTCCCCATTCACTAGCGCCCCACCGGCGACCGTGAGTGAGCCTGCCACGGTGAGGGCCGCGGCTGCCGGGATCTCCAGCGGCCTCGCCCTGACCAGGAGCCCCACCCGCTGCCTCGCTCCCCCGGGGTGGCTGAGCCCCTCGGATTGCACCAGGAAGAGTAGATCACCCAACCGGCGCACGGCCCCCCGGTACCGCCCGCCCCCGGGGCCCGCCGGCCCCTCGAACGAGGCGGCCTGGCCTACCGCCAAGCGGTGATGCCCGGCCTCCCGCCAACCGGCCAGCTGGCGGTAGGCACCCTCCTCAGCCGCATGGAACGCCTGGGCCAGGGCCAGCACGCGGCCCCCTGCGCGGCGCTCCCTGAGCCCGAGCTGGAAGCCCGCCGCGACGAGGGCTCCCAGCACCAGTAGCGCCACCAGAATAAGGAGGAGCGCGCTCCCCTCCGCCGCGCGGGTGCCCCGGCCGGCTTCCCCCCGGCCGGTGGTCCCGGGCCGGCCCGCGGCGCCGGGCTTAGGGCGCGCCGGGCTCACTGAGCCCCCATGTTGCCCGAGAGGAGCCCCGCCGGTTGCCCCGCAGGGCCACGCTGAGCACCAGGGTGTCCAGGGTCCGAGCCCGGTGCCGGGCCCCCCTTGGCGCCTGCCCGCCGGACCCAACGACCAGCCGGATATCGATCCGGGCCACCTCCCGGGGAACTCCGGTGGGCGCGCCCCCTGGGTCGTAGTAGGCCAGCCGAAGCCCCTCCGGGGCCAGGGGGCCCAGGACAGGCTGGATCCGTCCCCACCCGCGCCCCGGGGCGTGCTGCCGGGCGCCGAGCCACCAGTCGCCCTGGCGGTCGGCGTACGCCTCGAGCTGCATCAGCTCCTGGGCGTAGACCGGGGCCCCCGGCCTCACATCCCGGAGACCCTCGGATGGCCCGGCGTGGCGCACGCCCAGGGAGAGACCCGGCTTGCCCCCGGGGCAGGGTAATCGGGAACCGAGGGCCGCCGGCTGCGCCCGCACCCAGTAGTCGTCCTCCGGCGTGGTGGGATCAGCTTCGGCGAAGATGAGGAGCGAGTCACGCTGCGGATCGATCCCCCGGGTGCCCCAGCGGAGGTCCTCCGCCACCACGAGAGTCCCCGACCGGGCGTCGGCCACAACGGGCGCGCGGCAGAGCACCCGAAGCGCCCGCACAGCCTTGTAAGTGATGGAGGTAGAGGACAGGGCCACGATGTCGCTGCCGGCTGAGTCCGTAGCGTCGAGGCCCCGCAGCTCGCCCGGCAGGATAGCCATGGCATCCCGTGCGACGGCGCTGCGCTCCGCGCGAGCGGATTGCCACCGGTGGGCACGGTGGCCCGCCGCCAAGGCGCGGTGCGCGGCGACGGCCACCAGACCCGTCAGCGCCAGCCCCACGACCAGCTCCACGAGCGACCAGCCCCGGGGCGTCATCACCTAGCACGGCATGAGGCTGGAGAGCGTGTAGGTGCGGAAGCCCGTGCCCGTGGGGGTACGCACCACGACCTGCACCCTGCTCGCCGCGCCGTCGGCTGCGCTCCACACGCTCCACCAGACCTCCAGCTCTCCGGCCTGGAATGTGCCGTTGCCAGGCGGGGCACACGCGCCTCCCCGGAGCCGCTCCACCTGGCGCCAGGCAACCACACCGGCTTGCTGGAGCCGATGTCCCTGGGCCACGGCCCGGGTCGCTGCCGCCACCGTCCCCATGAGCCCCAGCAGCCCTACCGCCAGCACAAGCAGGGCGGTGACGACCTCGACGATGGTGAACCCGGCTTCCCGCATGGGGGGAAACTGGGTGCCGCGGCCTGCGGGAGCCGCAACAAAGCCACGGAGAGGGGAACGAAAAAGGGCGGCAGCGCCGAAGCCCTACCGCCCTTGGTATCAGACTCAGCAGGCTCAACTACACGTCGGCTCCCCTTCGAGCGTGGCCGGCGCGATCGGCGACCCCCCTCCATAGAAGACCGCACAGGTCTTGATGGTCCCGTTGTGTGTCGCGGTGGCCCCCCAGCCCGACGCGCTGACCCCCTGGAGCGTGACGTTGATCCCGGGCGACTCCGAGTACATGGTGCCCAGATCCGTTGTGTATGTGTTGTGGTCCGCCAGGTACGCCTCCTGGGCGGTCACCAGGTTCCTGAGATCCGCCTTCATGGACGTCAGATACGCCCGCTCCTTCGTGTTGGAGAACTTCGGGATGGCGATGGCTGCCAGAATCCCGATGATCACCACCACGATCAGGAGCTCGATCAGCGTGAACCCTCTGGATTGGCTACGCATGGCCTAAGTCCTTGGCCGGCTCTTCCTCGTTAGTGCGTGGGAACATCGCTTCTGAGGCAAATAATGCAAGTCGTCCAGTGCTTGCGCCGGATCGTGGGTAAGAAGCGAGGCGGTGAGGGTATCCCCCACCGCCTCACCCTCCAGCTACCATCCACCGATCTACGCTAGTTGCAGACCGGTTCACCCTCGGTGGTGCCGCTGGGCGTGTTGCCGCCAAGATAGATGACGCAGGTCTTGGTCGTACCGTTGTGCGCCGACGTGGCCTGCCAGCCGGTGCCGGTCACGCTCGCCAGGGCCACCGTCACGCCCGGGGACTCGCCGTAGCCGGTCCCGAGATCGGTCGTGTAGGTGGTGTAGTCCGCGAAGTAGCTCTCCTGCGCGTTCACCATGTTGCGCAGGTCGGACTTCATCGCGGCGATGTACGCCTTCTCCTTCGTGTTGGCGAACTTCGGGATCGCGATGGCGGCCAGAATGCCGATAATGACCACGACGATCAGAAGCTCGATCAGGGTGAAACCCTTGCGGTCCATGCTACACACCTCCGCGGATTGTGGTGTCACTCCCTTTGGCCGCCAAGATACGAGGCGGCACCTGTTGCCGACACTCTTTAAAGCAAGCTCCATGCCCCCTGGGGACCACGCCGGTTAACAACAGACACACCAGAGAGTTACGCGTGCCACGGCAGTTCTGCGTGACACCCCCGGCCTCATTGGGGGCCCTCAATTTGCAAGGCCTCCCGCTGGACGCAAGGGGTCTGCGTCACCAATCTGACACGGCTGGCCCTCCCTCCGGGCGGCCTCTTGGGCCGCCTGCTCCAGTTCTGGAACGAGGGCGCGAATCGCCAGCCTGAGGTCGGCGATCTCCCAACAGACTCCGTCGAGGCTCGCGGCATCGCCGATCAGCGTGTCCGCCGCCGCCAAGGCCCCGGTGGCGCTGGTGAAATGGCCGCGGCGCCAGTGGAGCCGGGCCTCGGCGAGGGCGATGCGCCACGGGGGCTCGTCCCGGGCCCTGAGCAGCTCCTGGTACACGAGGGCTGCGGTGCGGCTCTGCGGGGCCCGTTGCACACCCTCACGGGCCACCGCCAGGGCGGAGTCCCACTGGCCGTTGGCCCGGTACGCGCCGGCCAGCACACCGTTTACGGCCGGGTGATGGGGCGCCAGGGGCCACACCCGCTGTGCCTCCCGCAACGCCACCCGGGGCCGTTCCAGCTCCAGCGCCAGCGGCACGCTCCACATCGCAACGAACGGATCGCGCCCGAAGATCTCACCCGCGACGAGGTACTCCGACAGGGCCCGCGCGGAGTCGCCCGCCTGCATCAGCATGTGCCCCAGCTCCATGTGCACCCGGAAGACCTCGGGATGCTGGACCAGGCCATCGATCACCACGGTGAGACTGTCCTTCCAGAAGGGCGTCCGGGTGACCGTGCGCGCGCCGTAGGCGAGCAGCACGATGCTCAGCGCCGGAAGCGCCCACTGCCACCCGCGAAACCGCATCATCAGCCACCCCGCCACGCACGCCGGCGCCAGCACCGCCAGGTAGAGCAGGCGCTCGCCGAGAATCGTGCCCGCCGGGAAGATGAGGTTGGAGGAGGGTGCGTAGGACAGGACCGCCACGAGAATCCCGAAGCTCACAACCGGCGCCTTCTTGAGACACGCCAACCCCAGCGCCACCACCGCACCGGCGGTCAGGAACCCCATGAGCGCGAAGGCCGTGAACTCCGTCCGCTGGGGAATGAGCTGGGGGTTGTAGTCGTGGGACAGCACCATGGGCCAGGTGAGCAGTCGCACGACCTCGAGGTAGACGGGGAGCACCGTGGCGATGCGCTGGCCGGGCGAGAGGTAGCGCAGCGACGTGGCGGTGCTGGGCCGCACCCACCCCCCGGCCACCGCCTGCCACACCAGGACCCACGCCACGGTAATCGCCGCGATGAGCAGCAACCGGCGGACCACCAGGCGGCCCTGTGGGCCTTTGAGCAGTAGCGCATCCAGCGCCAGCACCGTCACGGTCACGGCCCCGTGCTCCTTGGAGAGGAGCGCGAGAAGCGTTGCCGCCACGGTCCCCGCAAACCAGGCCCGGCTCCCCGCGACGCTCCCAGCGAACCGCGCGCGACGGAACGCGACGACGGCGAGCAGGATGAACAGCGCGGCCTGGATCTCCGCCCGCCCCACCACGTTCGACACCGCCTCCACGTGCACCGGATGCACCGCGAACACGAGGCCGGCTGCCAGGGCTGCGGGAGGCGGCAGCCACGCGGCTATCACTAGTACCACCAGCGCCGTGACCAGGGCGTGGAGCAGCACGTTGTGGGCGTGGAACCACCACTCCCGCCCCCCCGACAGTGTCCAGTCCACGGCGTAGGACATGGTGATCGCCGGGCGCCACAGCCCTGCGCTCACCCCCTCCACCATGGGCCAATAGGGCGAGAACCGCCCCTCCCACGCCGCTGCGACGGAGTGCGCCGCCGGGTTTTCCCGCACCACGCCGGAGTCGTCCATCGCCCACCCGTTCAGCAGGGCGTTGGAGTAGACGATGCACGCCACCAGGGCCGCCAGCGCCGCGGCGCGGCCGAGGGTCAGGCGGGACATAGATACCGGAACAGGGCCGGGCCGCCCGAGACGCGGAACATGGGCTCCAGCCCCGCCGACAGGGGCGCGGCATTAGCGCTGGGGCTGGTGAGCGCCAGGTAGCTCACGCCGTAGTCGCAGAAGAACTGATAGGTCGTATCGGGCGAGAACGCCTCGGTGTCCCGCTCCTTCCAGCGGAAGATGTGGTTCGGCACCGCGCGACGGCCCGTGTACAGGTAGATCAGCGGCTCGTCGGCCGACGCCACCACCGCCGCCTCCGGCGTCTCAGCGCTGATGGCCGGCACCAGCACGCCGAACGGCATGCTGATCCGCTCGGCCGTGCGGGCGAACCCGCGGTTCTTCAGCGACGTCAGCTCCCGGGGCACGTAGCCCAACGCAAGGGCGACCAGCAGCGCTGCCACCGCCACCCTGCCCGGCACCCCGCGGCGCCACAGGGCGATCCCTCCCGCCGCCCCGAGCAGCGCCAGCCACGGCACCAGGATCCAGAGGAACCGGTCGGGCGGGAACGGCCAGAACGCGATCATGAGGAGATAGGCCACGATGGAAGCCAGCAGACAGGTGACGCGCCGGGCCAGGACCAACCCGCCCCACCCGATCACCACGGCCAGCAGCGCCACCAGGGGATACCACAGCCACCCCGGCGCGCCCGGCAGCGTCAGGCGGGCCAGCGGACCCACCACGCTCAGGTCGAACCCGGGCAGCACCCCGCTCACTCCCGCCTGGCCCACCTCGTCGAAGTAGGTCCCATAGCTGGCGGAGAGGCGCGGGTCGATCCCACCCTTGGCTCCCGCAACCCACACGAACCACGGCGCGATGATGACCGCGGCGACCGCCGAGTGGATGATCGCCGCCCGTCGCCGGCCCTTGAGCCACAGCCCGATGGCCACCCCCGCGATCACCGTCACCCCCACGCTGCGGGTGAGGGTCGCGAGCCCCGCCAGCACCCCCGCCGCGACGGCCCCCCGATCGGTCACGATGTCCCGGTCGGCCATGAGGACCGCTGCAGCGAACAGTGCCAGGAACAGCGGCTCGGAGAGCCGGACCCCCACCACGGCCAGGACCGGGAAGGCGGTGAACCCCAGGAACAGAGCCACCGGCGCGGCGATCCCCGGCAGGTTCGCACGGCGCGCATGCAGCGCCATGAGCCAGGCCGAGACGGCGAGGGCCGCCGAGTCGAAGATCTCGAACAGGACCACGTTGGCGGGGAACGCCGGCCAGAGCCGCCACAGCAGGCTCAGCGCGAACGGATACAGGATGGGGTAGTGCACCGCCGCCGGCGCGTCGGGCAGGTGGATGTTGCGGTACCCCTCGCTACCGGCCAGCGCCTTCGCCAGCACGACGTAGATGCCGTCGTCGTAGAACACACCCACCATGGCTTCGGCCTGCGCCCAGAGGGCCAGCACGAAGACGAACAGCGCCAGGACGTGGGGCCATTCCCGCGTCGCCCAGTCACCCCAGGCTACCCAGCGGGCTCGCACCCGACCTCCTCGGCTCGCTCCTGCAGCGTCTGCAGCACTTGCTCGTGTACCTCCAGCGTCCGCAACCGCTCCTGCGCGCGCAGCACCTCGGGACAGTGACCTGCCAGCAGTGCCGCCTCAGCGGTGAAATGCCAGTACTGCCACACCTGGGGAAACTGCAGGGCCGCCCGCCGTCTGTATGTCATGGCTTCCAGCGGCCGGCCGCGGGCCAGCGCTAGGTCGGCCATGGCGATGTGCACCCGATAGTAGTGGGGATCCATGCGCTGGGCCCGGCTCCCGACAGCCGCCGCGCTGTCCAGGGCGCCGGACCACACGTAGTCCACGATGGCGTCGGCGGCCACGTGCAGCCTCGTGCTGTCGAGGCGGAACTCGGCGTTCAGGGCGTGCGCCGCCTCCAGCCACCGTTCGTCCTCCTCGTAGCGCCGCGCCATGTACTCCCACAGGTTGGGGAACACCGGCTGGATCTTGAGGGCCTCGAGCGCGAGGGCCTCGCCGCGCTCCCGGTTGCCGGCGCCGTACGCCAGGGCGCTCGCCACCCAGAAGCCGCGGTACGAGCCGGGGGCATCCTTCACCAACTGCAGGAAGAAGCCCCCGCGGGTGCTCCATACGGGGACGCGCGTAACGGTGCGGGCCATTCCCAGGCCCACTACCAGGGCCGCGAGCAGCGCTGCGGTGAGGCGCCGCTGCACGGCGAGCCAGTCGGCCGCCCAACCGAGTATCAGCACCACACCGACCGAGGGAACGTACATGGAGCGCTCGGCCAGTACCACGCCGGTGGGCACCAGGAGGTTGGAGATCACCAGCAGTGTGCCACCCACCCACGCCAGGCCGAAGCTCACCACCGGGGCGCGGTCCTTGGCGCGGATCGCCACCAGGATCCCGAGCACGACCGTGGCGAGGCCGGCGGCGCCCGCGAGGGTGAGCGCCGCCACCGGCTCGAGGAAGTTGGGGGAGTAGTCGGCCGAGAGCCGGAGCGGGAACAGTAACAGCCGCCCGTACTCCAGGACCACCGGCGCCATCACCAGGAGCCGGCCCACCAGGCCTTCGCCCTCTATGCCAGGGGCGGCGTGCACTCCGGTCAGGCCTCCCACGACCAGCATCCGCACCCAGAGGAACTCCGCCGTGAGCGCCACCGATGCGAGCCACACGATCCAGTGGCGCCGCCAGCGATCCACCGAGCGTTCCCCGGCCCGCTTGGCGTCGAGCCAGTCCACGATGAGGAAGATGCCCGGCGTGGCAAACGCGCTCTCCTTGGATCCCAGGGCGAGAGCCAGCAATCCGAGCGAGCCCAGCGATGCGATCCAGCGGCGCCACGACCGGTCGCCGGACCGGGCCAGATCTCCGTCGGCGGCGTAGACGATGGCAGCGGCCACGGTGAACAGTCCCGCCAGCACCTCGGCGCGTCCCACCACGTTGGCCACCGCCTCCACGTGCACCGGGTGCACGGCGAACAGGGCTGCCGCCACGGTGGCGCCGAATGTCTGGATCCAGCGCCGGGCCAGCACGAAGACCAGTCCCGTGGCCACGGCGTGGAACACCACGTTCCATGCATGGAACAGGTGCGGGTCGCCGCCCCCCACGGACCAGTCCACGGCCAGCGTCAGCGCCGTGACGGGCCGGTACAGCTCGGGGCCCCACCAGGCGGAGCCGAGGATGGCGCGCCAATTGGCCATGGAGTGGAACAGGGGGTTCTCCGCGATGACGTGGACGTCGTCGTACACGAAGTCGTGGCCCACGCTGGTGGCATACGCCCCCAGGGCGAGAAGCACCGAGAGTGCCAGCCCCCATTGGTCGGCGCTCGGCTCGGTACCCGACGCCACGCGGCGCCAGCTCACGGCGCCGCCTCGCTCGCCGGAGCCGGACTCAGCCGCCGCAGCACCGGTGGTGCGCTGCCGCCATCCACGGGGGCGAAGCGCCACACCTCCCAACCGGGATAGCGGGCCAGCAGCTCGTCATTGCGCTCGAACAGATCGCGCGCGAACACGATCCCCCCATCCAGCCCCGTCGCGTTGCGCCACGCATGGTTGCCGTAGATGGTGAACCCCGCGAAATCGCGATCCATCTCGATGTGGCATTCCCCTGGCAGGGTGTCCCGTGGCTGCAGGCGCAGCGTCCAGTCGGGCCAGCCGGGAACCAGCGGCGCTGCCTGGCGCTGCTCCTCCAGCCGGCGCTCCAGACTGTCGTGCACGGCGGCGGGGGACAAGCCGGCCCGGCGGGCCCTCACGGCAAACTGGTGCAGCTCGCAGGTGTCCAGTCGCCGATACGCCCGCTCTGCCAGTCCGGGGGACGCGCCCAGACCCCACAGTCGGACGACGACGCGACTGCCCCAGCTCTCGGGCAGCAACACCAGCGCCTGCGTGACGCCGGCCGCACGGATGTCTCGCTCGGGATGGAGCTTCAAGGATGTGAGACCCGTGCGGTACACGTCCCAGCGCGCCGGCAGGATGGCGACCCAACCCCACACCAGCACGGCGCAGGCCGCCACGGCTAGTGCCACGTCCCAGCGGACCGGCGATCGGGGCCGGCGGCGACTCCACAGCCACGCCTGTCGCCAGGCGCGGGCCGTTGCGATGACGAGCCACGGCGCAGCGATATAGTAGAAGCGCGGCCCCGGATAGAACCCGGAGTGCCAGTAGAGTGCGTACAGCAGTGGACCCGCCACGATCCCGAGGGCGACCAACAGGTCGGCCCTCCGCCGCTGCCGGCCGAGCAGCCCCCAGAGTACCAGCGGCAGCAGAGCTGGAATCGGCCACTCGAACAGGTAGATGTTGAGTCGCCGCACCGCCGCTGCCGCGTTGCCCAGTGCCACGAGCGGCGTGTAGCGAAGACCCCAGGGATCGACGTGGAATCCCAGGCCGTGCTCCGGCCCGTAGACCGCAGTGTAGCCCAGGGTCAGCGGACTGCCGTACAGCCGGTAGTTGAGGTAGCCCCACGCAAACGCCACCGGCAGGCCCCCCAGTGCCAGCCAGCCGGCTGCCACGACGCGACGCCGTCGCAGTACCAGCCACAGCGCCACCGGGATTGCGGCCGCCACTCCGTCCAGGGGCCGCGTGGCGGCACACGCCGCCAGGAAGAAGCCTGCGCCGAGCCAGTGCCAGGTCCGCGGCCTCCTCGGCGCCCACAATAGCGCCCACGCCGCGAGGGCACAGGTCGTCGCACCCACATGGTTCATGTACGTGGCGGACATGAAGAGCACCCACGCCGACGCGGCCCAGAGGAAGGCCGCTGCCAGCGCCGTGCGCACTCCGTAGAGTCCCCGCGCCAGGAGGAACACCAGCACCACGCCCACACCACCCAGCACCGGGTTCACCAGCCACTCGAGTCCCAGCAGGAGGCCCGGCGCCAGCAGTACCGCCTGTCCCGGCGGATACTGCGATACCCAACCGGCGTCAGTGAGCCACGTGTGTGTGATGAGGAAGGACTCGGCGGGCTCGGGGACCGGCGCCGCAAGACGGCCCGAGGCGAACACCCGGGCGTGGAACAGCTGCGCCACCTCGTCCACCAGGTGCGGGTTGGCGGCAAACACCTCCCGCATGGCAAGAGACGCTGCCACCACGAAGAGCCCGGCGATGCAACCGACAAAGGCCCAGGGAGAAACCGCAGGGCGTCGCCGTGGCCGGGGCTCGAGATGAACGGCTACCCGACCCGCCACGACGCCGCCAGCGACGACTGCGACGATCCCGATGAGCCACGCCTGGATGTGGGGCGCCCAGATGGGCCCGGGGTCGCCCCCGCCGAACCACCGCGCGAGGGGCAGCACCGCAAGCAGCACGAGCACTACGCCGATGCCGCGCCACAGCCAAGGTGTGACGTCCCGAGTCAGCGGGAGGCGCGCCTGGATGGCAGCAGGTTGAAACGCAGGATGTGCCACAACGCGGCGATCCCATCCCGCCAGTCGATCTTCTTGCCCTCGGCGTAGGTCCGCCCGCTGTAGCTGATCGGCACCTCCCAGATGCGCGCCCCGGCCCTCGACAGGCGTGCGGTCAGCTCGGGCTCGATGCCGAAGCGGTTGGAGACCAACGGCAGCGACTTCATGAGGTCCGCCCGGACCATCTTGTAGCAGGTCTCCATGTCGGTGAGGTTGAGGTCGGTGAGCATGTTGGAGAGCAGCGTCAGGAACCGGTTGCCCACAGAGTGCCAGAAGTACAGCACCCTGCGGGGGCCCGACTGGAAGCGCGAGCCGTAGACGGCGTCGGCCTTGTTCGACCTGATGGGCTCCAGGAGGGTGGGATACTCCATCGGGTCGTACTCCAGGTCGGCGTCCTGGATCACGATCACGTGCCCCGTGGCCGCCTGGATCCCGGCCCGCACCGCGGCGCCCTTGCCCATGTTCTTCGGCTGGTGGACCACCTGGTCAAGCAGGCCCTCTTGATCCAGTTGATCGAGGAGCTCGCCGGTACGGTCCCGCGACGCGTCGTTCACCGCCACGATCTCCACGTTGAGCGGGACCTGCCGCACGCGCCGCACCGACTGCTCGATGGTCTCCTCCTCGTTGTAGGCCGGCATGACCACCGACACCACGAGTTGGTTCCAGTCGGCGGGGAGGGGCTCCCCCCGGAACGGCCCGCTACGCCGACTCAGATTCATAGCGCGCCAGCTTGCGGTAGAGCGTGGACGGATCGATGCCCAGGACCTCTGCCGCCCGGGTCTTGTTCCCGCCCTCGGCGTTGAGCACCCAGAGGATATACGCCCGCTCCACGGCCTCGAGGGTCGGGTTGTCCGGCGGCCGGTCGGCGACCAGGGGCTGGGCCTTGCGGGCCGTAGCCCGCTCGGGCAGGTGGCCCGCCGTGATGTTACTGTCGGCCGCCAGCAGCGCGGCGTGCTCCAGGGCGTTCTCCAGCTCCCGCACGTTGCCGGGCCAGTCGTACGCCATGATGGCCTGGAGCGCGTCGTCGGCGAGATGCTTCACCGGCTGCATCCGGTCCTCGGCCATCCGCTGGAGGAGCCCCTCGGCCAGCACCGGGATGTCCTCGCGGCGGGCCCTGAGGGGCGGCAGGTGCAGCGATATCACGTTGAGGCGGTAGTACAGGTCCTGGCGGAACGTGCCGCGGCGCATCTCGTCGTCCAGGTCCCGGTTGGTGGCGGCGATGACCCGCACATCCACCGGCACCGGCTCGGTGCCGCCCACTGGGAGCGCCTCCCGCTCCTGCAGCACCCGGAGCAGCTTCACCTGGGTGGACGGCGTCATCTCGGCAATCTCGTCGAGGAAGAAGGTCCCACCCCGGGCCGCCGCGAACAGCCCTTGCTTGTCCCGCACGGCGCCGGTGAAGGCCCCCTTCATGTGCCCGAACAGCTCGGACTCCAGCAGGCTCTCCGGCAGGGCGCCGCAGTTGATGGAGAAGAAAGGCCCCTCGGTGCGCTCGGACAGCTCGTGGATAAAGCGGGCCACGACCTCCTTGCCGGTGCCGCTCTCGCCCAGGATGAGCACGGTGGACTCGGTGGGCGCCACCTGCTCGGCTAGCTGGAGCACGTCGATGAAGTTCCTGGCGTTGCCGATGGGCTTGATGGACTTGGAGCGCTCCCGCTTGCGGATCTCCCGCTTGAGCTGCTTGTTCTCCGACCGCAGCTGGCGGTACTCGGCGGCGCGCTGGCAGATGGCGACGAGGTCGTCGTTGGTGAAGGGCTTCTGGATGTAGTAGAAGGCGCCCTCGTTTACCGCCTGTATGGCCGTCTGCAACGACGCCTGCGCCGTCATGAGGATGACCGGCATCTCGGGATCCTGGTCCCGCGCGGCGGCCAGGATGTCGATCCCAGTCACCTGGGGCATGCGGATGTCCGCCAGCACGATGTCGGGCGGGGATGAGCGCATGGCATCCAGCCCCGCCCGGCCGCCCTGCGCCGTGTCCGGGGTGAAGCCGGAGTTCTTGAGCAGGATCCTCAGGGTATCGAGGATGCCGGACTCGTCGTCGATGACGAGGATACTGGGCTTCTGGGCTCTCATGCGACAACCTCCCCCACGCCACCGGTCGGTATCAGCACGGTGAACGTGGCTCCCTTGCCGGGCAGCGAGTCCACCAGGATGACCCCCCGATGGGCCTCCACGGCGCGCTGCACGATGGCGAGCCCGAGCCCCGAGCCGCCCAGGCGGCCGGTGACGAACGGCTCGAACAGCCGCTGCTGGAGGTGCAACGGAACCCCGGGCCCGTCGTCGGACACCCTGAGGAGCACCGACCTGGCCAGCCGCACCCCTGGCGGCGCCTCGCCGGGCCTCGCCTCGCGCACCTCCACCTTCACCTGCGTCTGGCCGTCGGCGGCCTGCACGGCGTTGAGGATGAGATTCACCGCCACGCGGTGCAGCAAGTCCTCGTCTCCCTCCAGCGGGCTGAGCTCCCGCTGCACCTCGATAGCTGCGCTCTCCGGGCAGTCCGGGTGCTGCCGTACCACCTCCGCCGCACGCTCCGCCACGGCGCCCAGGTCCAGCGGCCGGCTCTGGGTGACCTGGACCCGGGAGAAGTCCAGGAACTCGCTCAGCAGGCGGCTCAGCCGGTCGCTCTCCCGCAGCACCAACTGGGCCAGGACGCGCTCGTCGTCGTCGGTGCCGGCCGAGTCGGCGATCTGCTCCACCGATGATCGGATCGAGGCCAGAGGGTTCTTGATCTCGTGGGCCAGGGAGGCCGAGAGCTCGGCCACGGCCTCGAGCCGGCCCGCCCGCAGGTGCAGCTCCTCGATGCGCTTCTGATCGGAGATGTCGGTGAAGATCGCCGTCACCGACGGCGACTCGGCGCCGTCATGCTCGAGGCTGGTGGTGGTGACGCCGATGGGGAAAGAGCGCTCGCCCCGGATCGCTCCCTCGTCGCGCAGTGTCTTGCGCCTGGTGGCCTGGGTGGTGGCGATGGCCCGGAGGAGCTCGGGCGCCCGGTCCCCCACCAGCTCGGCGAGGGGCCTTCCCTCGATGTCGGGGCCAGCGATCCCCAGCAGCAGCACCGCGGCCGGGTTGGCGTACAGCAGGTTCCCGCTCCCGTCTACCGTCACCACCCCGCTGGTGATGTTGCGCAGGATGTCGCTGGCCTCGAGGCGCAACCGCTTCATCTCCTGCCGCAAGCTGTCCCGCTCAGCACCCGCCGAGCGCACCCGGGTGGCGATGAAGCCGGTGGCGATGAACACCGCGACGAACACGGCGATCTGGAGCCACACCCCCACGGGGTCTATCACCGGGTACCACCACACGATGTCCGCCAGGTACAGCAGGCTCGCGAGGCTCGTGATGAGCAGGCTCGAGCCGAACGGCATCATGATGCCGCTCACCGCGATCACCAGGATGTACAGGGCCGGGAACTGGCTGGTCGGCCCCTCGGTCACGTGCACCACCGTGGTGATCAGAGCCAGATCGAACAACGCCTGGAGGTAGAGGAATGTGAGGCCCGGCTCGACGCCCCGGACGTGGGTGTGCAGGATCGAGACGGATGTCACGATCACGGTGGCCAGCGCCGCGATGGCGACGATGAGAATGGTCACCGGCGGGACCGCCTGGAAGTAGAAGGCCGCCGCCATGAACACCACGATGGCCACCGTGACCCGCCCCAGGTACACCCAGCGCAGCAGGCCCCGCACCGACGGCGCCCCGCCGGGGCGCATCCTGCCGGCATCCGGGTGCGACCGACCTTCCAAGCCTCGCATGGCAAGTAGTATCCGGCGGGCTATGGCAAAATGCAAATGACATGGCTCACACTTTGCGACGAGCCCGGAAAGCCCCCAAATGCCCCATCTTCCCTGGCCTTTCGGAGCTCCGCGGCCCGATCAGCCACATGTCCGGGCAAATCCTGGGGCCTCCCAGGGTCCGGGCGGCGCGGCCCGGCGCCCGCGGACCCGGCATCCTGCAATCGGTCAGCCGGCCTCGGCCCGGCCCCCAACCGCCCCTGTCACACGCTCGCCGCCTCATCGCAAGGCCTCGCTGGGAAACAGTGCCAGCGCCATGAGTGTGACCAACGGCACACATCGGGCCGCGCTCGCCGACCTCCGGGAAGGCACTGTATTAACCTGTGGCGTCGTGATTGCGCCCGGCCGCCGCGGGCGCAACATTTAGCAGTTGGGCGAGGCACGGAATGTGGTTCGCCCGCAACGTGTTATGGCCCGTCCTCCCGCGCATTTCGGAGGGTCGCTGCTGTGCCAGATGTCACAGCACTCCTGGTGGTTCATTCGTACGTTCCAAGTGCACTGCTGCGCACTGTGCCCGACGCCCCGGAAAGGGGAGTTGTGGCAGAGTGCCCGTGCGCGTGGCACCCTGCACGGGAGCAACGACTCGAGATCGAGGCAGCGACCCGCGGAACAGGCACTTAGGCAGGAGGCATGTGTCTTGCTTGATTTGAGAGAAGTGAAGAAGGCACGCGGGTTCACAATCATCGAGCTGCTGATCGTGGTCTCCATGCTCGCGGTGCTAACCGCGATCGTGGTAGTTCCCGTGCGCAATTACTACAAGTCGAGAAAGCTCCGGGCCTCCATCGACCAGTTCCGCTCTACGTACCAGCGGGCCCGGATGATGGCGGTGCGCTACGGCCGCCTCTCCGAGCTGATCATCGACGGGCCCACGGCGACGTTCTGGGTGGAGATGGACACGGTGGGCGACGGCACGGTCGACACGATCGGGCAGGTGCGGGACGTGAGCACCGTCTACCTCACGATGGAGAGCGACCGCAAGCGGCTGTGCTTCGACCCCCGCGGCCTGCCGTGGAGGGGCAAGAACGGCAGGGGCGTGCCATGTCAGAAGCCGGAGGGGACGATCACCTTCAGACTACTCGACGACTCCATGTCGGTGCAGATGACCGCACTCGGGAAGCTATCCAGATGAGCGCACAGAAGAGGAATCGAATTCGCGGCGAGCGCGGTGTGGCGCTGGTGGAGGTGATCGTGGGGATCATGGTGCTGGCTACCCTGCTCCTGAGCCTGGCAGCCGCCAGCGGGCTCGCGGCTCGGCAGCTGTACTACAGCCGCCGGGACATGGACCTCTGGTCCGCGCTCCAGGCCCAGGCGGAGAGCCTCCAGTGGCGGGGGTACGGCAACATCGTCGACGGTTCGGGCACGCGGCAGGGGCACCCCATGACGTGGGCCGTGGCGGGGACGGATCCCCAGGTCGTGACCATCGTGGCTTCGTGGACCAACCGGGCGGGCCAGAGCGTGGCGGACACGCTGGTGCTCGTCCTCCCCTCGGCGGACACGCTATGAGCGGGCGCGACGGCACCCGGCGCCTCGACGAGGCGGGGCTCACCATAGTGGAGGTGCTGATCTACATCATCATCGCCTCCCTGGTGATGGCCACGGTGTACCGGCTGATGGTGAACCAGAGCATGGCGCACCAGGACCAGCGCGAGGTGCAGGACGTGCGGGAGACGCTGCGGGGCGCCGCGGTGCTGCTCAACTGGGACCTGCGGCAGCTCGCGCCGACCGAGGGCGACATCTACACCCTGGGCGCGAACGGGATCTCGATCCGCTCCATGATTGGCGGGGGCGTGCTGTGCGCGCGGCACGCCACCATGCCGGACCGCTACGGGATCTACGCCGCGTCTGGGTGGCCCGACAACAAGACCGACAGCGCCCTGGTGTTCGTGGCCGGGGGAGCCGCCCCCGGCGACGACGCCTGGGTGGCCGAGGACATCAAGAACGTGTGGGATCCGGTGGGCGGCGGCATCAGCCATTGCGACTGGGCGGGGGGCGCCACCATCGAGACGGACCACGTGGTCGACCTGAAGAACGACGTCGTGGGCGGCGACGACGGCTCGCCGGTGCGCTACTTCCGGCCCACGGAGTACGGCATCTACCAGGAGGACGGCCGCTGGTGGTTCGGCCGCAAGGTGGCCGGCGCCGCAAGCTGGGAGAGGCTCACGGGACCGGTGCGCTCCCAGACCGACGGCGGGCTGGAGTTCAACTACTTCGACTCGACGGGGGCCGTAACCGCCACACCCGCCGACGTTCGGGTCATCGAGTTCGTGATCCGGGGGGAGAGCTTCGGCCCCTCGCGCCACGGTACGTCCAACGTGCCGACGGAGCGGCAGGACAGCGTGCGGACCAGAGTCTTCTTGCGGGGCTAGCCAGTACCCGGCAGCCGCGTTGATCGATGATGATGGGTTAGCTAGGGAGCTTTGCGAACAGTAGCAAGGAGCCATATATGAGCAGGCTAGTTGAACGATTGCGGGCGCGGCTGGCGAGCCGGGAGGGCTTTGTCCTACCGACTGTCATCTTCGCGCTCGTCATCATGACCACGATCGCCATCGTGGCGCTCCGGACCTCGGTGGACGAGCAGCAGTCGACCAGGGCGGTGCGCAGCTCGGCGACAGCCTACTACGCCGCCGAGGCGGGCCTCAACGCCGTCCAGGCGATCTGGAACGACACCACCAACAACATGGACAGCCTCGCGGGCGCCCTGGTTGGCGGCGACAGCCTGGTGCTCGACGCCTCCTGGCAGATGTCGGCCAACGGCACGGCGTTCAGCAACGGCTGGCACACGCTGGCCAACGGCGCGAAGTTCCAGGCCACCATCACCCGCCTCGACACCGCGGGCCAGATGCTCTACATGGTCTCGGTGGAGGGCCGCGACGCCCACGACCTGGGCGAGCGCCGCCTGCGCGTCTTCGTGACGCCGTCTCCCAGCGCCCCACCGGGCGGCATGTGGACGCTGGGCTCGTGCTGTGACGCCGCGGCCACGGTGCGGGGCGCGGTCAGGATCTCGGACAGTGATGACTTCGTCGACGGGCACGACGAGCTGCCCCCGGGGTGGGGTACGAAGGACGAGTGCCCGGACCTGACGAACAAGACGGGCCTAATCATGGACGACACAGACCTGCTGGACTTGGAGGACGGCTGGATCGACGGGGATCCCCAGGCCTTGGCCGAGGATCCCAGCATCAACGACTCCACGTTCGACTACTTCGGCGAGCTGACGTGGCAGGAGATCAAGGACATGGCCACCATCGTGATCAGCTCCGTGGGGGGTGGTCAGGTCAAGCTCGACCTGGCCGCGTCGTATTCCGGGGGCGCCTGCGATATGACCGACCCCGAGAACTGGGGCTCCAACGTCCCCGGCGACCTGTGCTTCGACTACTACCCGGTGGTCCTGATCCGGGGCGAGGTTGAGATCAAGACCGGCTATGGGCAGGGGATCGTGCTACTGGACCTGCTCGATGCGGTCACCGGCAGCGAGTTCGAGCTGGAGGGCGGCCACTTCGCCGGGCTCATCATCGGCAAGGGCTGCGTCGAGATCCAGGACGGCTCCGACATGTGGGGCGCGGTGTTCGTGGACGCGAACTACTTCAACGAGTCGCTGTGCAACGAGGACACTCCGCTCAGGACCCACGACCACGGCACCGTAACCTGGAGCTCCTGCGCCATCCAAAAGGCGCTGGGCGAGACGGGGGTCGGCGAGGCCGCCATGGATATAAACGTCGGCGGCGTGCAGAAGCTCGACTCCCGGGCGCTGGAACAGGTGCTGGGCAAGATCACCATGTAGGACCGTAGGAAATTGCTAGCCTGCTCGAGCGGCCCGGCGAATGCCGGGCCGCTCTGTTTGTGCAGTCATCCGGTGGTGCGGCGGGAGGGGGGCGCTGGACGAAGCGAGGGGTGCTTCAGGCGGGACGAAGCGAGCGGGTGTGTCCCACTGGAGCGAACGTCAGTGCAGCGCACCGGGACGGACGGCCTGCTCACGGAAGGGGACCGTTTGTGACGGGGAACGGATGCACTTGGAGGCCGAGCCAACTGCAGTTCGCGGAAGTGGGACACACCCCCGAGCACCAGAGTCGCGGAAGCGGGCCAAACCCGCTAGCTGAGCGCCTCCTTGAGCCGCCGCATCACCGTCCGCATCACCTTGACCCGCGCCCACCGCTTGTCGTTGGCCTCCACCAGGACCCAGGGCGCCTGGTCGGTGCTGGTCCGCTCGATCATCTCGCACGCCGCGGCCTCGTAGCCATCCCATTTCTCGCGGTTGCGCCAGTCCTCCGCGGTGAGCTTGTACTGCTTGTACGGGGTCTCATCCCGGTCCTGGAACCGCCTGAGCTGCTCCTCCGGGCTGAGGGCCAGCCAGAACTTGAGCACGATGGTGCCGAACTCCGCCAGCTGCGCCTCGAACTCGGTGATCTCGCCGTAGGCCCGCCGCCACTCCCCCGGCTGGGCAAACCCCTCGATCCGCTCCACCAGGACGCGGCCGTACCACGAGCGATCGTAGATGGTGACTTGGCCCTCCCGAGGGAGGTTGCGCCAGAAGCGCCACAGGTAGGGGTGGGCCGCCTCCTCGTCGGTGGGCGCTCCCACCGACATCACCCGGTAGCGCCGGGCGTCCATCACGCCGGTGAGCCGCCGAATGGTGCCACCCTTGCCGGCGGCGTCGGGACCCTCGAACACCAGAATCATGGACCGGCGGGACGTGTACAGCTCCTGCGCCAGGCGCCCCAGCCTTCCCGAGTGGCGCGAGAGCTTGCGCTCGTACTCCTCGTCGGGCAGGGCGAGGCTCATGTCCAGTTGGCTGATGACGTTGACCTTGGGCGGCCGGGGGAGGGTATGCTTGCCCTTGGACGACCCCTGCTTGGACGGCTGTGCCGCGCTGTTCTCCAGCGCCTCCTTGAGCGACCGGATCAGGGTGTTGGCGACGGTGAGGTTGCGGTAGCGGGCGTTGGCGGCTTCCACTACGTGCCAAGGGGCGACGTCGGTGCTGGTGAGGCGCAGGCACTCCTCCGAGACGACGCGGAACGCGTCGTAGCGCTCGGCGAACTCGAGGGTCTGCTGCGACACCAGCCAGCGTCTGTCGGGGTCCTTCAAGACCTTCTTGAGTCGCTTCTGGTGCACCTTCTTGGCCAGGTGGAGCCAGAACTTGATGACGGGAACGCCCTCCGAGAGCAGCATCCGCTCCAGGTCCCGGATGCGCCGCAGCTCCCGCTCGAACAACGCGTCGTCGATGCGCTCGTACGCCCGGTCGATGATGGGCTCGGTGTACCACGAGCCCAGCAGGATGGCCATCTTGCCCTTGGGGGGCAGCACCCGCCAGAAGCGCCAGTAGCGGGGCCGCTCCCGCTCCTCGTCGGTGGGCTCCCCGAACGCGTAGGCCTCCACACCCCGGGCGTCCATCCACTCCAGGAGCAGGTTCATCACCTCGCCCTTCCCCACCCCTTCCACACCACCCACGATGACCACGGGCGCCAGCTTCGAGGTAGCGAGCTCCCGCTGCACCTCCAGGAGTCCGGCGCGGGCCCCCGGGACCTCCTCCTTGTAGGTCGCCTTGTCGACCTTGCTACCGACTTCCGCAGCTTCGAACACGTTCACCCTCCCGCACGACGTCCCTTCGCCGGGCGCCTCTGGCGCAATAGTGGCATCCGTGCCGGGGAACGACAAGGGCCGCCCCCGCGTCGCGGAGGCAGCCCCGGTCTACTCGCGCTCTGGTGCGCTCAGTCGCTCACTCGGCGACCCGCGCGACGTTCTGCGCCGAGGGCCCCTTGTCCCCCTGCACCATGTCGAACTCGACCGCCTCGCCCTCCTTCAGTGACTTGAACCCGCTTCCTTGAATCGCGGAGTAGTGCACGAAGCAGTCCCGCTCACCCTCGTCGGGAGTAATGAACCCGAACCCCTTCGCGTCGTTGAACCACTTCACCTTCCCGGTCGCACGCATTTGCCGTACTCCCTGTTCGGTTGATGCCTAGTCGGAGTCCGGCAACTGCGGACCGTTCCGACTCTGTCCTACCCACCGTGCTCACGTGTCCTCGCCTCCCTACTGCACCGCGTTGATCATGTCGAAGATCGGCAGGTACATGGCGACGATCATGCCGCCCACGACCACGCCGAGCACGACGATCATGACGGGCTCCATGAGGGACAGCAGGGCGCTCACGGCGGCGTCCACCTCGTCATCGTAGAAGTCCGCAATCTTCGACAGCATCTCGTCCAGCCCGCCGGTCGCCTCACCCACGGCGATCATCGAGGTCACCATGGGCGGGAATACCCCCGAATTCTGCAACGGCTGGGCGATCGTCTCGCCCGCCGCGATGGAGCCGCGGGACTCCATCACCGCGTTGTGGATCACCTGGTTGCCCGCGGTTCGGGCGGTGATCTCGAGGCCTTCGAGGATCGAAACGCCGGACGCCAGCAGCGTGCCGAGGGTACGGGTGAAGCGCGACACCGCCGACTTGCGCAGCAGGTCGCCGAGAACCGGGAACTTGAGTAACGCTCGGTCGATCACCAGCCGGCCCCCATCGGTCTGGTAGTACTGCCGGGTCGCGAAGAAGAGCACGATGCTCCCACCGATGAACGCCCACCAGAATCCCTGCAGCAGATTGCTCATCCCGATCACGACCCGGGTCGGCAGCGGCAACTCGAGGTTCACCGAGGCGAACATGCTCTGGAAGGTGGGAATCACGAAGATGAGCAGCACGACAATGGCGATCGCGGCAACCGACATGATGACCGCCGGATAGATCATCGCGCCCTTCACCTTCCGAATGATGGCGTCGTTCTTCTCGAGGAACGTGGCCAACCGCAGGAGAATCGTGTCCAGAATACCGCCAGCCTCACCTGCGGCCACCATGTTCACGAACAGCTGGCTGAACGCGTTCTTGTGCTTGTCCAGTGCGTCCGCCAGCGTGTTGCCGCTCTCCACGTCGTACACCACCTGCCGGGTGACGTCGGCCAGCGCCTTGTTGTCGGTCTGCTGCTGGAGAATATCCAGTGCCTGGACCAGGGGCAGACCGGAGTTGATCATCGTGGCGAACTGCCGCGTGAAGATCACTATGTCGCGCGTCGGGATCCGGCGCGCGCGCTTCTTCCGCTGCTGCTGCCGGACCCGGATGACCATCATCCGGTTCTGGCGCAGGTGCCTGACAACGTCCTCGCGTGTCGGGAGGTCGACGGTTCCCCTCGTCTCCTCTCCGGCTGCCGTCCGCGCGGTGTACTCGAATGTTGGCATACGTCTTTCTCCTCGGTGTCCGCCGCGTGATTTACCGCCGGCCCGCCATGGCCTTGGCGCCGGCTCCCTCCTCCGGCACCTCCTCGCCCACGGCCCGCAAGAACTCGTTCTGGTCCGGCACCACTCTGAGACACTCCTCTAGGGTCACCTGCCGACCCATGTACAGCTGGTACAGCGAATCCATCAGCGTCTGCATTCCGTGCTTCTTACCGGCCTGCATGGCCGAGAAGATCTGGTGGACCTTGTCGTCGCGGATCAGGGCCCGAATGGCCGGCGTGGCCGTCATCACCTCGCACGCCATCACCCGACCCTTGCCGCCCGTGCGCTGCAGCAGGATCTGAGTCACGACGCCCTCCAGCACGAACGCCAGCTGCGCCCGTACCTGGGACTGCTGGTGCGACGGGAAGACGTCGATGATGCGGTTGATGGTCTCCGCCGCCGAGTTGGTGTGGAGCGTGGCGAAGGCCAGGTGGCCCGTCTCGGCGATGGTCAGTGCCGCCGAGATGGTCTCCAGGTCGCGCATCTCACCGATCAGCACGATGTCCGGATCCTGCCGCAGGGCATACTTGAGGGCGTTGGCGAAGGACTTGGTGTCGGTCCCGACCTCCCGCTGGTTGACGATGCAGCCCTGATGCCGGTGGATGAACTCGATGGGGTCCTCGATCGTGAGGATGTGGCCCTTCCGCTCGCGGTTGATCTTGTCGATCATCGCGGCGAGGGACGTGGACTTCCCCGAGCCCGTGGGCCCCGTCACCAACACCAGGCCTCTCGGACGCTCCGCCAGCTTCTGCAGCGCCGGCGGGAGACCGAGCTCGTCGAAGGTCTTGATGCTGAACGGGATCTGCCGGATCACCATCGATACGCAGCCCCGTTGCTTGAAGACGTTGCCGCGGAACCGCGCCAGGTTCTGAATGCCGAACGAGAAGTCGAGCTCGTCCTCGTTCTCGAACCGCTTCTTCTGGTTGTCCGTGAGCACGGAGTAGGCGAGCTGCAGCGTCTCCTTGGGGGAGAGCACCCCGTCGAACCGGGAATTCGTGATGTCGCCGTCGATCCGGAGCTTGGGGCGCTCCCGTGCGGTGATGTGCAGGTCGGACGCCTCCCGCTGGATCATCTCCTGGAGCAGATCCCGCAGGTTGACCTGCTGGCCCGTGGCCTGCTGCTGCTGACCTTGCTGTGGTGCTGTCATCGACTCACTCCGCGGTTTCCTTGACGACTTCCTCGAGCGTGGTGATGCCCTTCCGGATCTTCATCATGCCGTCCATCCGCAAGGTCAGCATGCCATCCTCGACTGCCTGGTCCTTGAGCTCGGCCGTGGACGCCCCCCTGAGGATCATGCGCCGGAGCTCGGGCGTCACCGCCATCACCTCGTAGAGGCCCTGGCGGCCCTTGTAGCCGGTGCCGGCGCAAAGGTCGCATCCCTCACCCCTGGAGAATGTGATGTCCGACGCATCTTTTCCGCCCACGCCGAGGGCGGCCAACAACTCCTCTTTCGAGTATTCCTGTTCCTCCTTGCAACCGTCACAGATCCGCCGCACCAGCCGCTGCGCCACGATCAGGTTGACGGCGCTCGCCACATTGAACGGCTCGATCCCCATGTCGATCAGACGGGTGATCGTGGAGGCGGCGTCGTTGGTGTGGAGCGTGGACAGGACCAGGTGGCCGGTGAGCGCGGCCTTGATGGCTATGCTCCCAGTCTCGAGGTCCCGGACCTCACCCACCATGATGATGTTCGGGTCCTGTCGCAGGAACGCCCGCAGGGCGGCAGCGAACGTCATGCCGATCTCGGTGCGCACGAGCACCTGGTTGATCCCGTGGATGTTGTACTCCACGGGGTCCTCGGCGGTCATGATGTTGACCTCCAGCGTGTTCACCCGCGACAGCGCTGAGTAGAGCGTCGTCGTCTTCCCAGAGCCCGTGGGGCCGGTCACCAGGACCATTCCGTACGGGTTCAGGATGGCCCGCATCAAGTCCTGCTCGGCCTTCGCCTCGAAGCCGAACTTCTGCAGGTCCAGGGTCAAGTTGCTCTTGTCCAGGATCCGCAGCACGATCTTCTCGCCGAAGATCACCGGCAGCGTGGACACCCGGAAATCGATGACCCGCTGGCCCATCTTCAACTTGATCCGTCCGTCCTGAGGCACGCGCCGCTCGGCGATGTTCAGGTTGGACATGATCTTCACGCGGCTGGTGAGCGCGGCCTTGAGCTTTACGGGCGGCTTCATGACTTCCTGCAGCGTGCCGTCGATGCGGTAGCGGACCCGGATCTCGTTCTCGAACGGCTCGATGTGGATGTCACTGGCCCCGCGCTTCACCGCGTCCGTCATGATGCCGTTGATGAGCTTGACCACCGGCGCGTCGTCGGCGATCTGGGGCGGGGCCTCCTCCTCTTCCTCCTCCTCGATGACCTCGAGCTCCTCCTCTTCCATGTCTTTGAGGAGGCTCTGGAGCTGGACCTCGCCCTGTTCGTAGTGGCGCTCGATGGCCGTGCGCAGCGTGTACTCGCCCGCGATGACCGGGAAGATGTCGAACCGGGTGATGAACTTGAGGTCTTCGACGACCGAGACGTTGGTCGGATCGGCCATCGCCACCGTGAGCGTGCGGCCCTCCCGCTTCAGCGGCAGCACCGTGTGCTTCACCGCCACGTCGGCGGGGAGCAACTTGACGATCTTCTCGTCGACCTCGAACCGGGAGAGGTCCACGGCCGGCACTCGGTATTGCCGCGCGAGCATCTTGGTGATCTCGATCTCCTGGACGAGACCGAGCTTCACCAGGGTGTACCCCAGGCGATTGTTCGTGCCGCGCTGCTGCTCCAGGGCCTGCAGGAGCTGCTCGCGGGTGATCAGGCCTTCGCGGACGAGCAGGTCGCCCAGCCGTTCAGTGCTCGTAGCTGCTGTCGCCATTACCTATCCGGGGGGATACGTCGGAGATCACTCAAATCCTTAAGGCACAACAAGTAACGAGTTAAAGTACGTCCCCCCTGAGGGGTGTCAAGGTACACGCACCCGGCCGCGCAGGCGCTCCACCGTGCCGCTGCCGATTCCCGGCACGCGGGCGAGGTCCTCCAAACGCCGGAACGGACCCCGGCGGCTCCGGTCCTCCACGATGGCTCGCGCCCGAGCCGATCCGATTGCCGGAAGCTGCGCCAGCTCCTGGGCTGTCGCAGTGTTAAGCGTCACAATCCCTGGCACTTGGACGCTCGCGGGGGCCCGGGTCGCGACGCCGGAGAACGCGGCGTGGGGCCGCACCGCCTGCAGCAGGACGGGCCCCACACCGGGAACCCGATCCAGCGCCTCGAGGGAGCCAAAGGGGCCTCTTTCCGCCCGGTCGGCCACGATCCGCCCCGCGAGCTCGGGGCCCACCCGCGGGAGCCGGGCGAGCTCCGCCGCCCCTGCCCGGTCGATGTCGATCCTCTCGCCGGGGCCCAGGGGACGGGCCAGCCGCTGGGCGCCCAGCGCCACGGAGTCCCTGGGGGGCCTGGCCTCCGCGGCGGGCCGGTAGCCCACAGCGCCCGGCGGCCCGCCACCCTGCAGAACGAGCCGGACGGCCAGGCCGGCGGCGGCGAGGCCGAGGAGGATGAGAGCCGCCCGGCGGTCGTCGGAGGTGGCACGCACGACCTACAGTGCCGTCCCCGGCTCCACCCGGCGTCGCCGTTTGAGCGCGGTAGGGGGTCGGATTCACGGTCAATGCCCCCCCAAGGACCGCGTGAGGTAGGCGGGGCTCACCGTGTCCACCGTCGGCGGATTGAGCGAGTCGGAGGGAGCTACCGGAGCGAACGTCAGTGCAGCGCCAGGTGGTAGAGCGAGGGGGTGGGCCTCACCAGAGCGATCGTCAGCAGGATCGAGGCGAGTGGCAGGGCCCTGCCGAAGCGAACGTCAGTGCAGCGCGTTGGGAGGGTGGCTCGCAGAAGGGGGGGAGACCGTTTGAGAGGGATGCCGGGACTTCTGGGAGGCTAGGCGAACTGCAGTTCGCGGAGGTAGGGCCCTGCCACGAGTCGCTGAGCTTTCTGCAGGGCGCGGCGGTGAGGCCCACCCCCGAGCACCGGAGTCGCGGAGGTGGGCCCTGCCTACCTAAGCAGAGCCACGGCCACGTCCCCCACCATCTCCAGGCTCTCGGCGCTCACCTTGTCGAACGTGTCCTCCGTGGTGTGCCAGTACGGAAGCCCGAACTGAATCACGTCTATCGCGCGGATGCCCACCTCCTGCAGCGGGATGTGGTCGTCCACCATGCTGTAGCGCACCTGCGCACGGAACACGCGCTCGTAGCCCAACTCCCGGGCCCGGTTCCACACGCGGTCCACCACCTCTGGCGCTCCGGCCACCGAGTTCCCCTCCTGGAAGATCTCCAGGTCCCGGTCGCCCACCATGTCCCACACCACCGCGAAGAGGGGGAGGGCGGCGGGGTCGAGAGCGGCCGCATAGTGGCGGGAGCCGAGGAGCACGTCCTCGTCCCCGGTGAAGTTGCCGTAGTCCTCCCCGTCCACGAACACCAGGTCCACACCCACCACCGGCTGCTGACGCACCAGAGCATCGGCCACCCCGAGGAGCACGGCGACACCGGACGCTCCATCGTTCGCCCCCGGCACCGGAAGGCGCTGCTGGCCCAGGTTGGCGCTGCGGTCGGCCCGGGGGCGCGTGTCCCAGTGCGCCACGTAGAGGATCCGCTCGGGGACCTCCGGCCGGAAGCGGCCGATGAAGTTCCGCAATGCAAGAGTGTCGCCCTGGGCAGTCACATGGGTGAACGCCTGGATCTCCACCGAGTCGGCCCGCGCCCGCAGTTGCTCCAGAATCCAGTCGCCGGCCCGGCGATGCCCGTCGGTGTTGGGCACCCGAGGACCGAAGGAGAGCTGGGTCTCGACGTATTGTAGAGCGGCCTGCCCGTCAAACTCGCCTTGCGCCGCGGCGCCGGCGCTGCAGCCGAACGCCGCCGCCAGTAGCATCACCACTCGTAGTCTCATCGCAGTTGGCCCGCGCGGAAGCTCAGTTCGCCGTAGACCGTGAAGATCATCTGTGTCAGCTTCTGAGATAGGTGTCGCTGATCGCTCACCACGTAGCTGAACGTCAGGCCTGCTCGCAAGGACTCGCTCACTCCCGTGTCCATTCGGAAATTCACCTGGTCGCGTCGGCTGTCCGAGACCGTACGGCACATCTCCGCACCGGTCTGCAGGATGCACACCGCCAGGATGGACACGTTGTAGGACAGCGTCGTCTGGATGCGGTTGCGCAGCCGGATCAAGCCCTGGGGAAAGCGCCACGAGAAGTTGGCCGAGCCACTCCACGCGTCCCGCTTGCTCTCGGTGATGTTGCCCGATGTCACTCTCTCGGACTCCGACGTTGTGTACTGGCCCGAGAGGATGATCCCCACTGGCAGGGAGAGCGTGAGCGATGGAGCCAGCATGGTGGTGTTGTTCTCGGTTGTCACCGGCGCGCCTTGGCTTCCCCCGCCGAATCCCAGGGCCGGTGGCTGCGTGGTGGAGGTGCGCACAATGCGATACTGGAGCTGGGCGGTGAGGTTGGCGATCACCGAGCGCAGGGCCCAGGTTGGGCTGTAGGCGAACGAGAAGTTCAGGGACGGCCACTCCCTGTTCCGATCCACGATCTCCGACTGGATGTTGCCCCGCCGCGACCAGCCCGTATTCACGGCATTGCGGTAGTTGAGCCGAAGCTGTCCGCCCAGCGGGAGCCGAGTCCCGGCGGTGATGTTGTAGATGTCCGTTTCTCCCGCCGAGGTCGCGGGTACACCCTCCTGCTGGCGGAAGTCATCCAGACCTCCGAGTGCCAGCCGATACCCCAGGTCGGCACTAAACGGTGCCCGGTCAAAGCTCGAGCGAAGCCGGCGCTCGTACGAGTAGTCCGCCGGGAGGATCCCGCGGAACAAGCTGGCCACGAACCCGGAATCCCCCACGATCCCCAGCACCAGGCGCGCCAGGTCGATGGAGCTACCCAGCTCCACGCGTCGGGAGTTGGTCAGGGTCTCGGGCACCTTGAAGGCGCCCGCGGTGTCGCCCTCGACCCGCACCGGCCTCGGCTGGTTGGGATCCCGGTTGAACGCGTACGTCGTCGCCAGCACGAACCGCGGCCTCAGCCAGCTACTGATTGCCGGGGCTACGTTTAGGGACGTGTTGAGGGTGCGCAGCCGCGCGAAGCCCACGTCGGCCCCGAAGAGCTCCTGCCGGTCCTGTTCGATCAGCCTCCCCATGACCGTGGTGTCGCCGTAGTCCTGGAGGTCCCGAATGCCGGACCACTGGACGCGCAGCGCCAGCGACGAGTAGGGGCGGAAGTTGAACCCTAGATCGTTGCGCCAGGTGTGCACGACGCTTGGCAAGGGGGGGAGGGTCTCGTCGCTTGGCAGCGTCACCGGGACGCGGAACGTGCGGCGCTCGGTGCGGTTGTTCGTGAGCGTGGAGGCGAACGTCAGCTGGAGAGGGTTCCACCGCAGCCTGGAGGTCCGCAGGGCTTCGCCGAACTCGCTGTTCTTGATCCACCCCGGCAGCGAGTTGACCAGGTTCACGAGGAAGCCCGGCGCCCCGGCGATGGTCTGG
>JBDHDE010000010.1:0-60004 GCA_039591655.1 Gemmatimonadota bacterium | reverse complement strand
CGAGCAGGTGGAGTGCGCGAACGCCAGGGCGTGGCTTCCCTTGGCGCCCTCCCGGTGGCACGAGAGGCATGTCGCCTCGGGCTGGTGGTGGGAGTCGTGGCAGGCGACGCAGTCAAGCCCTTCGGCGCTCATCCGGGGCGCGGTATGGCATACGCTGCAGGCCAATCCCGCCTCGCGGTGCGGCTGGTGGGCGAAGTCCCCTGTGGGGAGCTCGTAGGTGGTGTCCGGCGCGCCCCCCTGTCCGGCGTGGCACTCGGCGCAGTTCCGCGCCTCGATCCGCGCGTGGTGGCAGCCGACACAATCCGCCGGCCCCACCAGCAGCGTCTTTCCGTGCTCGTCCAGCGGGGAGTGGCAGCTCGTGCATGCGAGCCCCGCCCGCGCCACGTGGCGCAGGTGGTCGAACTCACCGCCGCCGAACGGCACCGCCAGCCGCTCCACCCCCAGGTGGCACTGCAGGCACACGTTCTCGCTGATACGGGGCCCGAGGTCCACTGCGGGCACCGTGTAGGGCAGTCCCCCCGCCTGCACCGCCTCCCCCGCCAACGCCACGCTCGCGCGCAGCAGCTCGTCGGCGTACGCGATGTTGTGCGCGCCCCTGCCGCGCCGCACGAAGTCCAGGTTCTCCTCCGCTTCGGCCAGGAGGCTGTCCACCGCCGAGCGCGCCCGCACCGGGGCGCCGCCCGCTGCGCCTCGGGCTCCCACGACGACCCGCGTAGCCAGCGAGAGCTTGCGATCCATCTCCGCTTGCCACGCCGGCAGAATGTTGGCGTACCGGATCCCGTGGCACGAGAGGCACGAGGCCTCACCGGCACCCAGCACGCTCTCATGCACGCCCACCGAGCGCGGCAGCTCGTGGCACCCTGTGCAGGAGACCCGTGCCAGGAACATGGAGGCCGGCCGGTTCTCGGCGCCGTGCCCGCCGATGCCGGCAAACAGCCGCTGCTGCGCGTCATGCACTCGCTGATGGCAGGCCGCACAGTCCAGCTCCGCGCTCTCGGCGAGGGAGACCGTACGGTGCACGATCGGTGTGTGGCACTGGGTGCACTCCACGTTGTGCTCGGCGATGTGCACCCGGTGCACCAGTGTGGTGTTCTCGAACTGCTCGATGCGCTCCGGGAGGTTGTGGCAGGTCCAGCAGCGGGCCTCGTCGGCGGCGCCCGAGCCGTCCGTCACCTGCTGGTGGCACGACACACACGATACCAGGTCTTCCACATACTGCGGATGGTCCACCACGAAGCCCGCCGGGGAGACCACCCGCGGCGGTGAGCGGTGACAGCCGACGCAGCCCGCGACGGGCTCTTCAGAACCGCGCCCCTTGAAGTGGCACAAGTTGCACGTGGTTTGCTCCACAGCCACGTGGTCGCCCTGGACGATCTGGGAATGGCAGCTGGTGCAGCGCAGCTGCTTGCCGCGGCGCAGCTCACCAAGGTGCTGTGTGTGGTCGAACCGAACGCCGCGGTAGCTTACTGCGCCCTCCACCTTGCGCAGCGAGTGGCATCCCGAGCGCAGGCAGGCCGCATCCTCGATCTCCGCCCAGGGCTTCGTCCCGTAGGCACCGGTCACGTACTTCACGACCTGGTTGGCGGCCTGGAACTTCCCCATCGCCTCAGCCTTGATGCCCGGCGCGTAATGGCAGCTGATGCACGGCACGTCGTTGTGCGTGGAGGTGGCCCACGAGTCGTAGTACGGCCGCATGATGTGGCAGTTGTTGCAGAAGCCGGGCTGGGCGCTGTACTCGATGAACCCGACCCCGCCGATGGCCGCGAGGATGACAGCCAGGACGCTTACCTGGATGCCGATCTTGAGGGGTCGGGAGAACCGCTGGAGGGGACCGGGCTTTGCAGTCATGGCGGCGCGCCTACTTTCCCAGCTCCCGCAGCTTGAACCACGCCAGTGCGACGGCCGAGAGCGCGAGGAACCAGACTGGAATCAGCAGCAGCTTGTGCTCCCATCGCTCCTCGGCAATCGTCTCCGCAGTCGACCGGATGATGCCGGTATTCGACCGGACCCTGAGCCCCAGGTCCTCGAGGTGCTCCAGGTCCAGGCTATGTTGCACCAAGGCGATCTGGTAGTACTCCGTCAGGGCGGCCTGGTGGCGGAAGCGGTCGTCCTCCACCTGATGGCCCATGGCCACCAGTTCCTCGATGGCCTCTGCGGCGTGGTCGAGCTCCTCCGTGGCACGCAGCACCCGCTCCTGAATCTCGACGCCCATCAGGGCGGGACCGCTCTCGGCCTCATGGCAACCGGCACACAGGGCAGCGATCTGGTCCGGCGCCGTCCTCGCCGTTCCGTGGTTGCTGTGGCAGGCGAGACACCCCGGCATGCTCCCGTCCCGCGCGGGCGCCCCGTGCGGTCCTTCATGGAGAGCACGCTCCAAGTTCACGTGGCAGTGGCCGCACACGTCGGCGATCTGCGTGACGGCTGGCGGGAGCGCCGCGTGGGAGCCGTGGCAACCAATGCACGTGGGTGCAGCGAAGTTCTGCCTCTCGAACACACCAACGCCGTGCGCTCCTGCACGGTAGCGATCGAACTGATCCGTCGGGATGCCGTACCGAGCCATGAGCTGGCGGTCCTCGTGGCACCGCCCGCAGGTAGCCGGGATGTTCGTCGGGTGGACCTCGCTGCGCGCGTCGTCCGGCGGCAGGATCAGATGGGCGTTGTGGCAATCGGTGCAGGTGGGCGCGTCGCTGCTGCGCTGCTCCAGTAGGAGCTGGCCGTGGCGGCTGGTGCGGAACTCGGCCAGTTGGTCCGCCGCCAGCCCGTACTGGCGCATCTGGTTCGGGTCGGCGTGACACGTGCTGCACAGCTCGACGGTCTGCAGCTTGGTGGGGGTTCCGAGGAACCGTCCCCGGTGCGCAGCGGCCGTCTCGTAGGCCGTAGTGTCACCGCCATGGCAATCGTGGCACCGGATTCCCCTGTCGGCGTGCACGCCAACGCCGAATGAACGCCGCTTGTCGGCGTGGCAGATCACGCAGCCGTATGCCGTGCGCTGCTGCTGCACCGCAGCAGTTGGTGGCTCGACACGCGCGGACCCCTGCGCCGCGGTCCCCGATGGGAGCACCACGACGATCGCCAGCGCTACTACCGTGATCGCCGGTGCCCACCTCATTCTGCCCCTCCACCCGGAGCGGCCGTGTCCGGACGCGGCTGTGGCCGTATTGGCGTGGGTCCGATCCTGGGCAGCGGTTCCCCCCGCTCCACCGGCAGCACGCGTTCCTCCCGCAGCTCGCGCCCCAGGTCGGCCGACGGTGGTAGCGAGCCGATCTGCCGCCCGGCGATCCACGCCACTATGTAACCGAGATAGAATGCCAAGCCGATTGCCAGCACCACGGGCCGCTTCCGCAGCCGCCGCTCGGGGCGCCGGTCAAACAGCGGCAGGAGGAACAGGGCGACTCCCAGCAGCGTGAAGGCCACGAACCCCCAAATCCCCAGGAATCGCAGCAGCGCCAGCGACACGTCCACGGGCACCCAGGTCGACACCAGCTCGTCTGGCACCGTGCTCGGATCGGCTGGTGCTCCTATCGGCCGCGGAAAGAGCACGGCGAGCGACACCGTTAGCGCCAGGACGAGCACCGTGACGATGAAAGAGCGGAGTAGGTGGTTCGGGAAGAAAGGCGTGCCCTCCGGCTGCTCCGGCTCGAGGGCTTCCTGCCTCATCTCCACCGAGCTGATGCGCCAGGGTGCCTGGCCCTCTTCCGCCTCCACCGGCGGGGCAATCCCGCGCCGCCGGACGAGCGTGAAGTGATAAGCCAAGAGCGCCAGCGATATCCACGGCAGCAGGATCACGTGGAGCGAGAAGAACCTGCTGAGGGTCGCCCCGGACACGATCACGTCACCCATCAACGCTCCGGCGATGACGCTGCCGCCCACCGGGTAGCCCTCGATGGCAACCATCACCTCCGTCACCGTCCAATAGGCCCACTGGTCCCACGGCAGGAGGTAGCCGCTCGCGCCGAAGGCGAGCACGACGAACAGCAGCAGGAGCCCAACGGTCCAGTTGGTCTCCCGCGGCGGCTTGTAAGACGCCTCGATGAGCACCCGCGCCATATGCGCCAGCGTGGCGATCACGATCAGGCTGGCGGCCCAGACGTGCATGTCTCGGATCAGCCACCCGAAGGAGACGTTCGTGACTATGTGCTGCACACTGGGGTAGGCTTCCTGCGCCGAGGGCCGATAGTAGACGGCCAGCAGGACGCCCGTCACCACCAACACGATGAAGAGCACGTAGGTGATGCCGCCGAATGCGTGGCGCCATCCGACGTGCGGATCCAGCCGATAGCGCAGCGCCTTCTTGAGCGCGTGATCGATCCGCAACCGGCGGTCGATGGGCCCGTAGAGCAGGCCCACAAACCGGGCGCCGCCGAGCAGCCCCGCGTCCGCACTCGCCTTGAGATCTTCCCACGTCTGGCTGACCCACGACTTGGCGGCGGTAATGGCGCGGCGGATCATGCTAGCCCTCCGTTACGTAAACGGCGCCGTCCCGCACGAACACGCCGTAGCGCGCCAGGGGAGCCGTCGTGAGGCCCTTAACCACGTTGCCGTGGACATCGTATACCACGTAGCTGCAGGGGGAGAACACGCGCGATGACGCCTCGTCCCACTGGAGGATACAGCCGTCGCTGGACGAGATGCCCTGCACGGCGAAGTAGCTCTGCTCGTCGCGCCGCACCACCAGAATGACCCGCTCCCCCCACCGCACCACGCGGCTCGCTCCCACCGGGAAGTCCGCCTCGCGCACCAGCCGCACTGCCGGCTGCAGCTGGGGGATCTCGAGCTGCCCACTAGGGAGCACATAGAGCGCGATGCACAGCACCACACCCGTCACGAGCAGCGCGATGACCGACCCCAGCAGCAGCTCGTTGAAACCGACCCCCGACCCGTTTCCTTCCACTTGCCTCTCGCTCAGCCCGGTACCCTCCACCTAGACGGGTCCTGGACAACGACTTACGGTCCACTCCGCTGCAACATTGGCACGGCGGGCCTGGATATGCAACCGGCCCCGCCCGAGGGCGGGGCCGGCGCGGTACTGCTCTGTTGTGTCACCGACCCGTGGGCCGGCACCCCGCTACTTCTGATCCGCTGCCCAGACGCTCGGCAGGGTGTACGGGCCTTCGAGGTTCACGCCCGCCGGCGGCGCGACGCCGTAGAAGCTGGCGCCCATCGACAGGGAGGCCTTCAGGATCTCCCGCAGGAACGTCGGGTTGTGCACCCCGTCCGCGGCCGTCGGGTGCGCCGAGAAATGCATCGTGTCGTCCGGCGCGAGCACCAGGTAACCGTCCGAGAACCAGTCTGCGTCATGGGTCCAGGAGATCGACGTATTGAACAGAATGCCCTCGGCCACCGTATGGACGGTGTCCTCCAGGTTGAGGATGTCGACTCCCTCCTGTGCAATGATGCGCACCAGCAGGCCGGTGTCGGTCGGGGCCGCATCTATGTGATTGTCTCCGTTGAGGTCGTCCCACAGTCCCTTGAGGTAACCCGTGAGCTCGGCGGCGAGGTCCTCCATCTTCGTCTCAGACGCCAGATGGCAGCCGTCGCACACCCCGAACGGCTCGTTGGCGCAGGGGGGATCCGTGAGCGTGCCATCTGTCGCGAGACAGGGCGTCGCCTCGAATGTGTGCCCCACTGAGTGGACCGTCCCACCCGAGACCGGGTCATCGATCTCCTCTTCCACCACGTGGCAGGTGGCGCAGAGGCGGGGGTTGATGTCGGTGTCGCCGTGCTCATGCGCCAGCTCGGTTATGGTCCACTCGAGCCCATCGGGCCACCAGCCGATGTTCTCGGCCAGGACCACCGCACCCTGCGCGCCGTGCGCCCCGTGGGTGCCGCCCGGCTCCGGAACGGTGCGACGGTTGTGGCAAGAAATGCAGAGTTGCCTGGGGGTCGCCTCGCCCTCGACCGGCCGGCGCAACTGGCCGTCGTACGGCCCGCCGTGCGGATCGTGGCACACGATGCAGGTGATCGGGTAGGTCTCGCCGTCGCCCTTCTCGATGTAGACGCCGTTCTCGCCGAACTGCTCCACCAGGGCGCCCTGGCCGCTGTGGCACTCGTCGCAGCCCTCGCGACTGCCGCGGCCGAGCGAGGAGCCGATGGCGTGGTTCGACACGGCCCACTGCTCCACGAACGGGTGGTGCGTGCCCTCGTGGCACTCGCCGCAGCCGCCCGGCGTGGGAAGGATCGAGGCCAGCGGCTGCGTGGCGTCGGGCGCACTCACGTGCGCGGTCCCCGGCCCATGGCAGCTCTCGCACTGCACGTCGTAGTAGACCGCCCGGTTCACGTCGTTCGAGTCCAGCGCGTTGATGCCGGCGGTGGTGTCGACGACGTTGCCGTTCTCACTGATGGCGTGGCAGCCCTCGCAGTAGCTGGCCGCGTGGTCGCTGGACTGCAGGCCGGCCCACGCATCGGCGTGGATGGTCTCTTTCCAGTTTGCCTGGAACGACGCGTGGCAGTTACCGCACGTCGACTGGCTGCCGGCAACAGTATCAACTACGTAGTAACCAAGGAATCCGCTCGCCGCGTCCGGCGCCGGATTGAACGGCGGACGCTCCACGACGACGGTGTCCTCCGTACAGGCGCCCACGGCGAAGGCCCCGGCCACCACGACGGCCGCCAGCAGCCGTTTGACGGACATTGAGTTGGCTCTCACGGCCACCCCCCCTCCTATAAGTGATTGCATCCGTTCACTACCGTAATCCGAAGGTAGTTCTAATAAAAGCGGAACGGTCCGGCAATACTCCGCCGGGAGTTTAAGAGAAACTTCACGATCGCCTTAGGAATTGGGCCGGTAACCCATTGCGGCGCAGTAGGTTGGTTCCCGGCCCCGAGGCGTATCATGAACCCCTCAGGGACCAGGGGAAGCGGACTTCCTCCCTCGGGAACCTACTGCGTCGGATTCGCCGTGTAGCCGAGGTAGGTCAGGACGATGATGTAGACGATGATCCCGATGGTGATCCAGGTGAACAGCTTGCTGGGCTCGCCGCGGGCCGTTGGACGGTCCAGGACCGGGATGAGCAGCAGGAAGACCCCCGCGAGCCCAAACCCCAGGATCCCCACGATCTCCCCTTCGATGCCCAGGATGTGGGCCGGCAGGTACTTGAGGGTCTGGAACGTGAACATGAAGTACCACTCTGGCTTGATCCCCGCCGGCGCCGGGGCGAACGGGTCCGCCTTCTCACCCAGCTCCGCCGGGATGTACGCGGCCAGGGCGGCGAGGATCGCCAGTGCCGTCAGCCACCCCACCAAGTCCCGCAGCAGAAAGTTGGGAAAGAAGGGCATGGTGCGCTTCGGCCCGCCTTCCCGCTCGATGCCGGGCGGGACGCTCATCCCCTGCTTCTGCACCAGGAACAGATGCAGGCCCAGGAGGAACACCATGAGCAACGGAAGCACTGCCACGTGGAACGCGTAGAACCGCGTGAGGGTGGCACCCGAGACGTCGTCTCCGCCGCGCGCGACGCGCAACAGGAACGTCCCGATGACCGGCACCACACCGAGAATCTCCGTGCCCACCCGCGTGGCGAAGTAGGCCAGCTCGTTCCACGGTAGGAGGTAGCCGGTGAACCCGAAGGCCAGCGCCAGCCCCATGAGGCCCACCCCGGAGAACCAGGTGATCTCCCGCGGCGGGCGGTACGCCTTCATGAGCAGCACGCTGAACAGGTGAATGAACAGCGTGAAGATCATGAGGTTCGCCGACCATGAGTGGATCGAGCGAATCAGCCAGCCGAACTCCACCTCGGCCATCAGGAACTGCACCGACTCGTAGGCCCCCTCGGCGGTGGGCCGGTAGTAGAACAGCAGCAGGATGCCCGTGATGACCTGCACCACGAACAGGAAGAGGGTCATCCCGCCCAGGTAATACCACACCGTGTGCCGGTGCACCGGCACGTCTTTCTTCTTCGCGAGCGCCTTGAATGCCGCGAGGTCGAGGCGCTCGTCGAGCCATGTCTCCAGGTTCCGGACCCACCGGCGGAAACGGCTCACGTTAGCCGCCTTTGCTCACGACGATCTGGTCACCCCGCACGTTCACGGCGTACGCCTCCAGTGGGGCCGGCGGCGGACCCTCGATGTTGCGGCCGTTGAGGTCGAAGTGGCCGTTGTGGCAGGCGCACCAGATGTGACCGATATCGCCCCGGTATTGGACAATGCAGCCGAGATGCGTACACGCGGCGGAGAACGCTCGGAACTCGCCTGCTGTCGTCCGGACGAGTATCCCGGGCCGGCTGCCGAACTTGAATATCTCAGCGCTGTTGGGCTGGATCTCGTCTGGGGCGAGCGGTAGGGTCACGCTTGCGGACGCTGGCTCGGCCACCGCCGGTGGAATCAGGTAGCGTCCGGTGGGATAGAAGACAGCCAGGAGGAGGCCTCCGACGCTCGTGCTGAGCAACCAGGTCGTGAGCGTCCTGCTCAGCAGCCAATCGATGAATCTCCGACGCGACGCCGTCGCAGCCGTCCCATTCTCAGCCATCGGGTTCCCTCGGTTCAGGTCGCCGTCCCCCTGCGCTCCAGCTCCCGGATCTTGAGCACCAGTCCCACCACCAGCGCCAAGATGATGACCACCGACACCGCCAGTCCGGCGCGGCGGAACCGGACACGGGCCGTCGCCTGCAGCCCAAGCTCATGAGCAGTCGCTGCAATCCCCAGCCCTTGTTCGACCTCGTCCTTCACCGCGATCACGTTGAAGGAGTGCACGGCCGCCCGGGCGCTGATCAGGGCGGTGCTCGCCCCGGCGAGCTCGAACCGCGGCTGGCTCACCTCCATGCCGGCCTGCTCGGCCCGTTCCAGGATCGAGTCGGCCTCGTGGTACGCCGTCGAGAGGGAATCGATCAGGTTCCGCATCGCGCTGGCCACCTGGCCACCGGGGTCCGCAGAGGAGTGGCACCTCGCACACAACGCCCCCTCCCCAAGCCCGACCAGCTCGTCGCTCGCCCGCGTGATGTCGTGGTTGTTATGGCAGGTAGCGCAACCGGGCACGCCCAGCAAGGCAAAGGTCCGAGCATGCCTACTTTGGGCGAACATGTCCGCCATCACGCTGTGGCATTGCCCGCATACGTTCCCGACCCACGAGATCCCAGGTGGCGCCGCTCCATGGTTGCCATGACAGTCATTGCAGCTGGGGGCCGACAGGTCACCGTCGACCGACATGGCCTCCCAATGGACACTCCGCTGGTACCGCTCGAGTTGATCGGTGGCGATGCCGTACGACTCCATGTGCTCGGCGTCGGCGTGACAGCGCGCGCAGGTGCCCGGCACATTGAGTGGGCTGACGCTCGAGAGCGGATCGGACGGCGGTCTGATCGAGTGCGCCGGGTGACAGCTCACACAGGTCGCCGCCCTCGCATCACCCAGTTCCATGAGGCGCCGACCATGGACCGAGCTGGCGTACTCCGTCACCTGGTCTACCCGAAGCGACGGGTTGTAGCGCCGCATCAAGGTCGCGTCAGAGTGGCAGCGGCCACAGAACCCGGCGATCTGCTGGCGCGAGGGCTTCGCCAGGAATCCCTTGGCGGGGTCCATCGAAGCGAGGCCGGGGTCCGTGGCGTCGCCGCCGTGACAGGCCACGCAGCCGAATCCCCTGGCTGCGTGAATGTCATTCGGGAAGGCTCGCGCCGGGTTGGAGAGGCGCTCGTCACTCAACACCAGGTGGCAGGCACGGCAGTTGTCCTGCCCGCCCTCCTGCTCCTGTGGTGCCACCGTGGCATCCGCCTGCGAGGCTAATCGCGCCAGCAGGACGAATCCGAGGAGAACCCCGAACGTCGACCTTGCGGTCATCGGGCCTGCCCCGTGGTCTGGAGGAATGCGGCCAAGTCCGCCATCTCGATGGTGCTGAAGGTCGACCAGGAACCAGCGCGCTCCCCGATGTCGTCTGCCATCGTCAGCGCGTGGTTCCACAACGCTGCAACGACCGCGGCGGGCGAGTCGAGTCCCTGAGCCTCGGCGAGATCGCCGGCCACTTCGCCTCCCGATCCTCCCACCGAATGGCATTCCACGCACCCCTTCTGCCGAGCGCGTCGTGCCCCTCTCACGGCATTACCGGCCTCGCCAAAATACCGAACCGAGGAGAGGTAGGCCACGATATCGGCCATGTCCCCGGCGCTGAGCCTGGGGACCACGATTCCCCTCCGCTGGATCGCCTCGATCATGGTGGGCGCCTTGTTCCACATCGCGGTAGCGAACTCGATCAGGCTCTCGTGCCGCCCCATTCTACCCAGGTCCGGCGCCAACATGCCAGTCTCCCCCTTGACGCCGTGGCACTGGCTACAGCCCCGGTCCACGAAGCGCTGGCGTCCCTCGTCCGGGCGACCCGGCAGTACATACAGCGGTCCCGTCGGCATCGTCGGCGACCACGACTCGAGGTACGCGATGAGATCGGTCAGCTCGGAGCTGGTGAAAGAGGGACGTTCGATCCCCTCGGTCCGCATCGCCTCGGTCATCGCCCCGCCATGGTTCCACATCGCCGTCGCGATCTGGATTGGTGACCCGTACTGGCTCAGGAAGTCGAGGCCCGGGCCGGCGACGCCGCCCACACCGGCGACCTGGTGGCACAGCACACACTTCTTCTCGGTGAAGAGCAGTTGGCCGTCGTCAACATCGCCAGGTGGGTCGAAGTAGTCGAGCCAGACCAGAAAGGCAATCAGGTCGCCGGCCTCCCACGGGTCCAGGCGCGGTGGCGTGACCCCGAGGGCATCCATCCGCTGCGCCATCTGGGGGAGGTGATTCCACATCGCGGCGGCGAACCCGTAGTAAGACCGAGCTTCGGACGACCGCCCCAGGTCGGGGCCCACGGTGCCCCCAACACCGTCGATCGCGTGACAGCCGGCACACCCCATGGTTCCGAAGAGTCGAGAGCCGGCCAGCACGCTTTGACCCGTTCCCCCGGGTACCTGCGGCAGCAGCGGTTGGAGAGGCCAGCCAAGCAGCAGGACAACGCTGCAGACCGCCCGCATCGTGGCTCTCTCGCCGGCTGCAAATCGGTGTGCGAACTGTCTGATCATAGAACACCGTCCTTCAAGCTGCTGTGCATCTCGCGATCGCAGGGTGGCGCTTCTCAGCTGGAGCCGCTGGCAAGTCGCCGCCACCCGGCTCCCGTCATTCGACGACGAGACTCCTGAGAAAGACCGACAGATCCCGCATCTCGTCGCCTTCAAACAGCGGCCACTCAGCATCCTGGAGTTGCGCCAGGTCGTACATTGCGGGAGCATGGTCCCACATGGCCGTTGCCAACCCGAGGGGCGTCAGTACCGCCCGTGACTGAGATAGATCGGGCCCAACCGAGGACTCACCGTCGCGCGCGTGGCAGCTCGAGCACCCCTTGCTCGTATAGAGCAGCTCGCCTCTCTGCGCATCACCACCCGTCTCATAGAACCGCAGGTAGTACAGAAAGGCGATCACGTCAGCCATCTCGGTCCCTCGAAACCGCGGAAAGGTGATGCCCCGGCTGCGCATGACTTGGGCCATCTGCGACGCGTGGTTCCACAGCGCCCCTGCGATCTCGGAGACCCGAAGTCGCTGGGTCGCCATACGGAGATCGGGCCCGAACGCCGTCCCACTCCCCTCCGGTCCGTGGCACCGTGTACACCCCTTGGTCACAAATAGCACCCGACCCGTGTTGGGGTCCGGGGGTGGGAGGAACACCAAGTCGCGTCCACGCAGCGTCGAGCGCCGCCGGATGTAGGCCTGGATGTCCGCCATCTCTCTCCCGAGGAAGGTGGGCATCGGGACCCGCTCCACCGACAACCGGGCTCGCATACTGGCCCAGTGGTTCCACATCCCCTGAGCTAGCATGATCGGCGCGACGTAGCGTGCGTAGCCGTCGAGGGCTGGGCCGCCATTCCCACCTTCCCCACCCACCGCGTGACATTCCCTACAGCGCTGCTCCTGGTACCACCGCTCGCCGAGGGTGGGGTCCCCCGGCTCGTCGAACAGCTTCACGTAGTAGATGTAGCTGATGATGTCAGCGAGTTCCTCCTCCGTGAACGTCGTCCACTGGAATCCTCTCTCCCGCACGGTCTCGATCATCCTCGGGGTATGATTCCAGAACATACCCGCGAGCTGCTGCAGACTCCGGCCGGCCCCGACCAGCGCGAAGTCGGGACCGAGGGTGCCGCCGTTTCCCCAGATGGCGTGGCACCGGACACAGTCTCTCTCGACGAAGATCCGCCGGCCGGCGATGGGGTCGCCAGGGATCGGCTCAGTCGACTGCGCCCAGGCGGTCGGCGCGGCGGCGAGGCTGAGCCAGCCCAGGACCCCTACGATCCGCAGCCGCTGAGGTCTCACACAGCGCGTGGCAGACATAATGCGTCTCTCACTACGGCTAGTATTGAGCAGAACTCGAGTACCTCGCCACCCGCTCGGCAACTTCCTTCACCGCCTCTCGCCCCTCCTTTATCTCCCAGATCGACACGATGGGCACGAACTTGGTGGCGATCATGTACAGCAGAATGAATCCAGAGAAGGTAGCGGACATGATAGAGAGCTCGATCCACGACGGCAGATAGTGACCGATGGACTCGACCTCCCAGCGCGGATTGACGGACGTCGGGACCACAATGTTGTACCGTTCGAGCCACATGCCGATCACCACGGCAATCCCGGCGATCAGCGTGCCGCGGGGGGTCCGGGTCGACGGCCGCGCCATGAGGGTCAGCGGGATCACAAAGCACCCCGCAACCATGGTCCAGAACGGTATTGCGAACGGCCCGGTGAGCTTCGCCCAGAAGGTGCGCATTTCGCCCGGTTCGCCTCCATAGAACGCCGTCAGATACTCCGCGAACGTGAAGTAGAACCACAGCACGCTGAACACAAGCAGCAGGCGCCCCAGGTAGTCGAAGTGAATATCCTTGAAGTAATCCTCTAGGCCAAACGCCCGCCGCAGTATCACCATCGCGATTAGGATCGCCGCGATCCCGGAGTAGATCGCTCCCATGACGAAGTACGGTCCGAATATGGTGCTGTGCCACATCGGTCGCAGTGTCATGGCGAAGATCCAACCGATGACAGTGTGCACCGACACCGCAATGGGGATGACGACGATCGACAGAACGCCGATGGCGCGCTCGAGTCGCCAGCGCTGCACGGGCGTGCCCCGGTAGCCGATGGCCAGGAGCCTGTAGAGGCGAGGAGCCTTGATACCCGAATCACGAATGATTGCGAGGTCCGGTATCAACGGGACGTAGAGGTAGATCGTACAGGCGGTGAAGTAGAGTCCGATACTGATCACATCCCACAGCAGTGGCGAGCTGAGCTGCGCATGGAACAGCACATTCAGCACTCGGTCGGGGCGCCCCAGGTCGATGATCGGCTGGATCGCCCCGAAGCCGATCACGAGCACCGTGATCAGCTCCGCCGAGCGGGTGATGGCCCGTCTCCATTCCGCCTTGCTGACGCGAAGGATCGCGGAGATCAGCGTGCCCGCGTGACTGATTCCGATGAAGAACACGAAGCAGATGATGTAGATACCCCAGTACCCGGGCCGATTCAGTCCGGTACGGCCGAGACCGTAGCGGACCTGCAGGAAGTAGGCGAAGACGCCCCACAGCGTAACGGCACCCAGAATGGCCGCTATGACATAGAACCTGCGCGAGGTCTCGACGAGCGGTCGCAGGAGCACCCGCTCGTCAGGGTCCATGCCGGCCAACTTGGCCTTCACGTCCTCACGCATGTCACTCCCTCGCCCGCAGATAGTAGACCTTCGGTTGCGTTCCGAGATCCTCCATCAGCCGCATCACCCGTGGATCCTCCCTGAGATCGGCGACCCGATGTGTCGGATCGTCGAGGTCACCGAACACGATGGCGCCGGTGGGGCATATCTCGGCGCACGCCGGCTGGTAGTCGTCTTCCCGCAGTTCGCGCCCTTCGGCGCGGACATCCTCCCGGGCCTGTTGGAGCCGGTGGTGACAGAAGGTGCACTTCTCGATGACGCCCTTGGGCCGCACCGAAACATCTGGATTCAGGTACTGCTGCTCGGGATCCGGCCACTCGGGCCCGTACCAGTTGAAGTACTTGACCAGGTAAGGACATGCGTTGGCGCAGTAGCGGCATCCAATGCAGCGCGGGTAGATCTGGCCGACGACCCCCTCATCGCTGATGTAGGTCGCCTCCACCGGACACACCTTGATGCACGGTGGATTGTCGCAGTGCATGCAGGGACGAGGGTAGAAGTGCATGTCTGTGTGGGGGAACTCTCCTTCCACATGAGCCGTGACCTTCATCCAGCTGATGGCGCGCCCCATCTCTGCCTGCTCGGGGGAAACCGTCGGGATGTTGTTCTCGCTCTTGCACGCGACCTCGCACGCCGCACAGCCCGTGCAGCGGTCGAGGTCGATCACCATTCCCCAGCGGGTCATCGCTCCCGAACCCCTCACGCCCTTTCGAGGCGTATGAAGGTGGAAAACCAGCTCGACAATCCCGTCAGCGGATCGCTCGACGGCTCGAGCAGCCGGAGGGGGTTGGCCACCTCTCCGTCGGGTAACTGCAACCGGTAGGGCGCACACACGTTCTCCGGGGCGGTACCCGGAAAGACCTTGAGGCGCGCGCGATACCTGCCTCGGCGCGAGGTCACCCACACCATCGTGCCGTCGGCGAACCCCATGGCCTCGGCCGTGGCGGGGGATACCTCCACCCACGGAGCCCAAAGGACGTCGGGGAAGAGGCCGGGTTGCTCCACGAGCCATCGTTCAAACGCCAGTGTGCCAGACGCCAGCGTCGAGACGCGATACGGGATGAGCCGGAGCGGGAACTCGTCCTCAGCGGCCGCGTCTTGCGTCGCCACATCGACATACGGCCTCCGGACTCCACCCTCCGCAGCGAGCTCCCGCAGGAGCACGGCCGGCATCAGCTCGATCCGCCCGCTGGGCGTCTGAGCGGTGCGGGAAGGGTCCGTGTTGTCGTAGAACAGATCCGTCCAACCGCCGCGCTCAACCAACTCATCCCAGAACTCCTCGAAGTCGTCGTGCACCGGCAGCCACCAGCCGCGCTCCTCCATCTGGCGATGGTGCCGCCGCTCGAATTCGCCACCCAGCGTCATGCCGTGACCAGCTGAGAAGAGGCCGCGTGCGCGCGCCTTGAGCAGCGACTCGAAGCTCTCGTGGGGAAGGCTCTGCGCGATGCTGCCGCCCAAGCCGCGCGCCATGGCCAACACCGCGTCGCCCGTATGCATCCCGCCGGGATGTGGTTCCACCAGCGGCCGCGCCACACCCCACACCCGATGGGGGTACGAGGTCGGTGCTGGCGCGTCCTGCCAGCGCTCGTATGGCAGCAGATCGGGCAGCACGAGATCGGCGTGCCGCGTTGTCTCATCGAGGAACGGCGAAAAGCTGACAACGAACGGCAGCTCCGCCAACGCCGCCCTCCAGGCCTCCGGATGTCTCGATGAGGCCAGGGGATCGGCATAATACAGGAACAGCGCTTCGACCTCCGGACTGGTACCAGCGGCGATCGCCTCGACGAAACGAGCGGCTGGATCCCCGGCACCGAAGGGTGGTGGTGCGCCGCCAACCGGGGCCCGCTCGAGGCCGGCACGGCCGGTCTCGTCCAGCTCCGGCACCGGGAGCGGAGCGAGCGGAGGATCGTCCTCAAACAGCACGCCCCCCGGACGGTTGACACTCCCCAGCAACACGTTGAGACTGTGCACCGCCAATCCGGCGAGGAGGCCGTTCGGCGCCAGCGTCACATCCGGACCGCACACGACAACGGGTGCGCGACTCCGGGCGAGCTCCCGGGCCAGCTGGGTGATCCGCTCGACCGGCACACCCGTGATCGCCGAGACTTCCTCAGTCCGGTAGTTGCGCATCACCAGTGACCGGTAACCCTCCCGCATCCGACCGCGCTCGTCGACGGCATCATGGAAGCCGGAGACGTGCTCGGCCAGGAACCTGGCATCGAACAGCTCGTCCCTCAGCAGCACGTAGGCAATGCCGAGCGCGAGAACGGCATGCGTGCCAGGACGAATGCCTATCCAATCGTGGGCTCGCGACGCAGTGCGGGAGAAGCGAGTGTCAACCTGGATGAACCGGCTCCGGCCTACATCGCTCCCGTCGGGACTGGCGTAGGCCACGAACGCCTGCAGCGGCGCCCACCATGACTCGAACAGGGGGGCACCGACGGACAGCACCAGGTCGGCCCGTTCCAGGTCGTAGCCCGGGCGACGCGGGATGCCGTGCATGAGCGCCGTGATCGCGTCGGTCCCGTCGTCGTACTCGTCGGGCACATAGTTGGGTGATCCGTACGCCTGGAGGAACTGGCGCCAGAGATCCCGCATCGTACCGGCGCAATACCCCGCCACCAGCGCCACCGCCTCCGGCCGCCCGGCAGCGCGCAGATCCTGGAGCCGCTCCACGATGAGAGCGATCGCCCCATCGTGCGACACGGGCTGCCACTGTCCCCCACCGCGGGGACCGACACGGATCAGCGGCCCCGCAAGACGCTCCGGGTGATACAGCATCTGGACCCCAGCCAGGCCCCGCGGACAGACCCCGCCGCGGCTCATCGGGTGGAGCGGGTTTCCCATGATCCTGACGAGGCGGCCGTCCACCACTCGGGCCCTGATCCCACACCGTGAGGGGCAGATGAGACATGTCGAGTTGTGACGCTCCTCGAGGCCGGGTGCCCAGCCCAGGTCTTCATCACCGCTCTCTGTCGTCCAGAAGACGTCCCTCGTCTCCTGGAGTGCCAGTGTCGCGGCAGCCCCCATCGTCCAAACGAACTCGCGCCGAGTCGGTGTCATGCCGCTGTTCCTCTCGCTAGCGATGGCATGCGTTACAGTCGAGCGTTTGCCCCTGCTCGCGGTGGCAGTCCATACAGAAATCCATGGTGATCTCTACCAGCGGGCGTTTCGGCGGCCGCTCAGTCGCGGCAATATCACCGTGGCAGGTTGCACACTCGAGTCCGGCCAGCTCCACATGGCGACGGTGCGTATAGAACACGTGTGGAGCGAGGCGAAACAGCTTGTTGAACCGCAGAGGGTCACCTTGTTCGATGAGCTCAGTGACCCGCGCTGCCTCCTCCGACGTGCCTTGGGGCGCCGTGTGGCACATGGAGCACGTCCGGGCATCCGGCAGCCCGGCATGAGCGCCGCGGCTCACGTAGGTGTGGCAGAACTGACACGTGAGACCGAGGTCCTCAGTATGTTTGCGATGATTGAAGGCGATGGGCTGTGGCACCGCCGTGCCGCGCAGGGCCACGAGGGGCACCGCCACCGCCACGAGGAGCACCACGGCGAGCCCGAGGGAGAGCCGCCGGGACAGTTGCCCCGTCGGGCGCCGACTCCAGAACTGATCCTTCATGATGCACCCGACGGGCCGCTCGAGCCGGGACCGCTCCGGCCGCCGACGACCAGACCGACCAGACCGATGAAGAAGGTGAGGAGGCCTGCTGCGGCCATGGCCCGCAGTGCCCAGCTGTACCACCCCGGGAGCTCGGTCATCTTGGCCAGCACGTAGAGCAGGAAGGAGACCGTCAGCAGCACGACCCCCGCGCTGAACGTCTGGATCCACTTGTACCGCCTGGCGTAGCGAGCCAGGGGAAAACCGCATTCCGGGCAAACTTCCCCAGACGGCGCCCGCCAGACGAACGACCACCGTCCGCCGTCTTGAGCCGTGTCCTCCGCGCTGCCGGTCGGGAGCGTGGGCTTGACGAACTTGCCGCAGCCAGGGCACCTGACGCCGCTCAGCGCCTCGCTGATTCGCTCACTGATCCGCATCATGGCAATCCTCGCTCAAGCGTCAGAGTCCCGCACCGCAGGCAGTCCAGATTCCGCAGACGCCCGTCCCCGACCCGAACCCGAGAACTATGCAACGGCTGGCGGTGCTTCCCGCGCCTCCTGCTCGCCCCAGGGCGGCAGGATCTTGACCAGCACCCAGAGAATCACAAATGGTAGGAAGAGGAGTCCCACTGTCATCGCCAGGCCCTCGATCCCCATCAGCTCGACCACATACACCGTCAGGCCCCGCAGACTCTTGGAGAAGAGCTGCCCCCCAATGACCACGTTCCAGCGGATGCTGAAGATCCCGATCTGGATGAACACCGCCGCCGTGATGTAGATGAGCTGCCGCAACTCCGGCGGCGTCCTCAGGATGCCACCCTTCCGCAGTCCCGGCGAGACCAGCGCGAGCGCCACCATGGGAATCACCGTACCCAGCAGGACCTGGAGCACGATCAAGCTGATAAACAGTCGGCTCTCGATGAGGCGAGTCAGGATCTCGATGGATTCCTCGGACTCGTAGAGCCGGTGAATGAAGTCCAGGGCCTCCAGCGAAAAATCCACCACAAGCGCGTAGAACAGGTACTGCGCGAGCTTGTCGAGGCAAGCCATGTTCACCTTGAGCCACCGGAACATCGTGATGACCACGTACAGGACCAACACCAGGGCGATGCCCGATACCATGGCGGAGAAGAGGAACACCACCGGCATGAGCACGCTGCTCCACCAGGGGTTGGCCTTCACCGACCCGAAGATGAAACCGACATAGCCGTGCAACAGAAAGGCCGACGGAATGCCTACGATCGTGATCCACCGGCCGGCGCCGTCGTCGAATCGCAGGGATCGCTCCGAGATATCCGTAGAGCCGAGCGTGAGTCCGTAGTAGAGCCACCGCCTCCACCCGCGTGACGAGCGCGCCCACAGCACCATGTCCTTGCGGTAGTCGAACCAGATCTCCAACAACAGCACCACCGCGAGGTACCATGCGTAGATGAAGCCGAACATCGCCATGGCCGATTGGCGGTTCGGCGTGAGGAAGATCTCGTAGGACCGCTCCGGATGCCCCAGGTGAGCCAGGAGCGGCAGGGGCGCCACCAAGAGGAACGCCAGCGCGGTGAGGAGGGACAGCCGGTAGGTCGGCTGGATCTCCTTGACGTTGAACACCCGCTCGAGCGACGCCAGGATGAAAGCTCCCGCCACCAGCCCCGTCACGTACGGGTACAGCACGATCAGCATGCCCCACTGGAGCTCGAACTCGTTGGGGTAGATGTAGCCTTGCATCCTACCGCACCTCCCCGTCCAGGTTGGCGTAGTAGGCCTTGGGCTTCGTGTTGAGGTGAGGCTTCAGGACCTGCACGTCGTTGAATTGCATGAACCGGGCGAGTGGGGTGGACCGTCGCTCGACCTCGCCGAAGATCCGGGCGCCCGTGGGACAGACCTCCACGCACACTGGCACGAGGCCGTCCACCAACCGGTGGTAGCAGAACGTGCACTTCGACGCCACGTGCTTCTCGGGGTGCATCCACCGGGCGCCGTAGGGACAGGCCTGCACGCAGTAGCGGCAGCCAATGCAGTACTCCTCATCAACCAGGACGACCCCATCTTGCGTGATGAAGGTCGCGCCGACCGGACACACCTGCACGCATGGCGGGTTGGTGCACTGATTGCACAGCTTGGGCACAAAGAAGGAGCGACGAATGGTTGACTCGTTCTCGAGGGGAGGGAAGCCGTCGAGTCCGCCATTGGGGCTGTCCACCTCCACTTCCCCATCGCGGCGGATCACGAAGCGCTCGATCCACGTGTTGAAGAAATGGGGATCGAGCGGGACGTCGTTCTCCGTCTTGCAGGCAAACACACAGCGGGCACACCCGATGCACTTGCCGGGGTCGATCCCCATCCCGTAGAGATGGTCGGTTGGATCGTAGACTCCCGCCCCCCGTTCCTGGGCACCGGCGGTCGGCACGCTCACCGTACCGAGCAGGAGAACCGGGGCTACGGCTCCGCACACGCCGAGCAGATCCCGCAGGAACTCCCGGCGGTCAGCCGATTCCGCGTCGAGGCGCTCGGCGGGCCGCCCAGTCGGGGCCGGGTGTCCCGGGTTCATGAGGCCTCTGGGTAGTGAGGGTAGTGACACTGCCAGCAGACGTAGGGCTGGCCATGGCTGCGCAAGTCGATGCGTGGTATCCGCTCGGGCGACGCTGCGTCCGTCGCGTGACAGGTGCCGCAGAAGCTCCGATCCGTGGGCTTGCCGGGTCGCACTGACCGCGGGTCGATCTTGTGCCTATCCGGTGCCTCGTGGCACGTGGTGCAGCTAAGCTCCACGTGGTGGGAAACGATCTTCTGGCGCGCAATCTGGCCGTGGCACGCGCCGCACTCCTCGGGCGTGACTGGCGGCTCCGGCGCATGGGCATCGTGGCAGCCGATGCACGGCATCCGCGGGTTGTGCGTCACCGTGTCGATCTGGGGGAAGCCGGTCGGTCGCGACGGGTTGTAAGAATGGCACAGCGGGCAGAAGCCGCGCTCCCGTGGCGCGGACGGCTTGACGTCGAGCGGCGCGGCGACATGGGCCGCCGCCGGCCCGTGGCACACCTCGCAGCGCACTCCCCGATGGTTCGACTCTTCACGCATCTCGGCGATCGGCCGGTGGCACAGCGAGCACTCCTGGTGCCCGGCGTATTTCTCGGGGTGGGCGGCGATAGAGTCGACGGCGGCGGCACGGTAGTGGCCCAGGTCGCCGAAGGTGTCAGGCACCAGCAGCCATCTCCCGACCAGCATACCGGCCAGGGCGACGGCGAATACCGCTGCCAGGCGAGGCACTTGTTGTGGCACGCTCTCAACCCCCCGGTGGCTGAAGCGGCGGGCCCGTCGGGCAGAATCCCGACTGCCCGCCTCGTGCTACCCTGCGCATACCAGCATGAAGAAATCATGAAGCCGACGTGGGGAACCCCGCTGGGTCCTCGCGTGGTAGATTGGAAATGATGCCATCCAACGCAGGTCGGACCCAGCCCCGCCCGCACGGGGCCGCGTCGGGCGGTTCGCCGTTCACCGTGGAGACCGACCTCACGGCCCTCGCCGTGACGGTTGAGGGCGATGCGGTCACGCGGATCGAGCTCAACCGCCGCGGTGCCCGGGCGCCTCGAGACGCGATCGAGCGCAGGGTGGCCGGCGAGCTGGCGGAGTACGCTGCCGGGCGCCGCACCCGATTCAGCTTCCGCACTGCGCCGCGCGGCACGGATTTCGACCGTCGCGTGTGGGACGCGGTGGCCCGAATCCCTTACGGCGAGACGAAGTCCTACGGCGAGATCGCGGCCTCCATCGGGAGCCCCGGTGCGGCCCGGGCCGTCGGCACCGCCAACGGCCGCAATCCGGTCCCCCCGGTCATCCCCTGTCACCGGGTGGTGGCCGCAGGGGGGCGGCTGGGGGGCTACGGCGGCGGCCTCGACCTCAAGCGCCGGCTGCTGGATCTGGAGACCGCGCGTCGCCCGCGCCGAGCGGGGCCCAGGGCCGGCACGCTGCTCGGCGCCCTCGCGCTGGTCATCGCTGCCGCCTGCGGCGAGCCGGAGCGTCCCATCTTCTCGGAGCCCGAGGTGCAGCAGGGGGACGACAACGTGGGACCCACGGTGGAGTTCCTGCTCCCCGCTCCCACCGACAGCGTGTTCCAGGCCGGGACCACGATCAATGTGCGCCTGCGCATCCTGGACAACTCGAACCTCGCATCCGTCGACGCCAGGGTGGGCGGAGAGATGGCATTCGTGTGGCCCCAGTGGAGGCCCGTCGGCAGTATCTTCGAGGTGACCTACCAGATCAACGTGCCGGCGAACCTCACGGGAACCATCCTCTTCAGAGTCAGTGCCACCGACGACTTCGGCAACCGCACCAGCAGGGACCGCACCTTCATCGTGCAGTGACGCCGGACCCGCCGTGCACCTGACAGCGCTCGCGGTCCGCAACTTCCGCAATCTCGCCGCCCTGGACGTCGATTTCCCACCCGAGGGCGTGGTGCTCCTGGGGGAGAACGGGCACGGCAAGACCAATTTCCTGGAAGCGATCTACTACCTGGTGCTGTTCCGCTCCGCCCGAGGAGCCAAGGACCGGGAGTTGGTCCGCTTCGGCGAGGCCGGGTTCTTCGTGGCCGGTACGGGAGCGCAGCACGTCACCGTGGGCTACGAGGTGGCGGGCCGCCGCAAGAAGGTGACGGTGGACCGGGCCGAGGTGGGCAAGCTGTCCGAGGGGGTGGGGCTCGTGACCGCCGTGGTCTTCTCCCCTGCCGACCGGGCCATCGTGGCCGCTGGACCGGCGGGCCGGCGGCGCTATCTGGACGTGCTGCTGGCGCTCAGCGAGCGGGGATTCCTGGCGCGGCTCACGGCGATGCGCAATGCCCTCAGGCAGCGCAACGCGGCCCTCAAGCGCGGCCGGGCCGAGGAGGCGCGGGCATTCGACGAGCCGTTCTCCCGGGCGGCGGCAGAGGTCGGGGCGGCGCGGCGGCGCTGGACGGAGCGCTGGGCCGATCGCTACGCCGAGCTGTGTCGCGCCCTGGGCGAGGGCGGCGAGCCGGGACTGCGCTATCACGCCCACCACCCCGGAACCGACAACACCCCGGATGGGCTGAGACGCCAGCTCGCCGACGTGCTGGAGCGGGACCTGCGCCGCGGCATGACCACCGTGGGCCCGCACCGGGACGACCTGGACCTGTCCTTGAGCGGCCACGATCTTCGGACTTACGGTTCCTCCGGGCAGCAGCGCACCGGGGCCATCGCGCTGCGGCTGCTGGAGGCTGAGACCATCGGGGACGCTCGGGACCACGCTCCCATCGCCCTGTACGACGACGTGTTCGCCGAGCTCGACGCGGGACGCCAGGCCCGGCTCCTCACCCTGATTCAGGAGACGCTGCCCGGCCAGGCGATTGTGACCGCGCCCCGGGAGTCGGAGGTGCCCACCGCGCTGCTGCAGCGGCCACGGTGGCGCATGGAGGGAGGCCGTATTGCCTCGTAAGCGCCGGGACCGGGCCACGCCCCTGGGCGAGGCACTCAAATCCTACGTCAAGAAGAGCGGGATCAAGCGCCGCCTGGACCAGGCCAGCGTGATCCCGGAGTGGCCCGAGCTCGTGGGACCAAAGATCGCCGAGGTGGCGACCCCCCTCGCCGTGACCCGGGAAGGTGTCCTATTCGTCAGCGTGCGCTCGGCGGCCTGGATGCAGGAGCTGCAACTCCTCTCCCCGGAAATCCTCAGGAAGCTCGGCTCACGGGGCAAGAAGATCAGCCGCATCGTGTGGCGTGCCGAGTGAGGCGGGGGGCCGTCGAGGGCGGCCTCCACCGGGGCCCTCACGGGCGCGCTCGCAGCCACCGGGAGGGGCCGGCGCGATGGCTGCAAGCTATCGTCCTGCAACAAGTTAGGGCATCACGCCGGCGTTGATTTTCGACCCCAGCCGGGGTATATTGGAAGGACCTCCAACGGGGTCGCCAGCGACCCCTTTTTTCGTATCGCATCCCGAGGGACGATGACAGCGTCACAGCAACAGGACCGCTACAGCTCCGACGCGATCCAGGTGCTCAAGGGCCTCGAGGCGGTGCGGCGGCGGCCGGGAATGTACATCGGCTCCACCGGCGCCCGCGGCCTGCATCACTTGGCCTACGAGGTGGTAGACAATGCCATCGATGAGGCGATGGCAGGCTACTGCGACCGGATCGACGTTACGCTGCATCCCGATCACTCGGTGACGGTAGTGGACAATGGACGGGGCATCCCCGTGGACCTCCACAAGACCGAGAAGAAGCCGGGCTTGGAGGTCGCGATGACCATGCTCCACGCCGGGGGGAAGTTCGACAAGAGCACATACAAGGTGTCAGGCGGTCTGCACGGCGTCGGCGTCTCGGTGGTGAATGCCCTATCGGAGCGCCTCGACGTCCGGGTGTGGCGCGACAGCAAAGAGCACCACATGGCCTTCGAGCGCGGCAAGACGATCGGGAAGCTCGAGGCCACGGGGAGTACCAAGAAGAACGGGACCAAGGTCACCTTCAAGCCTGACACCGAGATCTTCGACCACCTCGAGTTCGACTACGACACCATCGCAAACCGACTGCGGGAGTTGGCCTTCCTCAACTCCGGGATCCGGCTGCGGCTGTTCGACGAGCGCGGCGAGGAACGAACCGAGGACGTCTTCCTGTACAAGAAGGGGATCTCCGAATTCGTGCAATACCTGCGGGGCAACCGCAAGGCGCTGCACGCCAAGCCGATCCATTTCTCCACGACCAGGGAGGACGTGGAGATCGACGTGGCCCTGCAGTGGGACGCCGGCTACCAGGAGAACGTCTTCTCCTTCGTGAACAACATCAACACCCACGAGGGCGGGACGCACCTCACGGGGTTCAAGGCGGCGCTGACCCGGTGCCTCAACGAGGTGGCGAAGAACAAGGGATTGCTCAAGAAGGCCACTGTCCCCCTGAGCGGCGACGACGTGCGCGAGGGTCTCACTGCCGTGCTGCACGTGAAGGTGCGGGAGCCGCAGTTCGAGGGCCAGACCAAGACCAAGCTGGGCAACTCGGAGGTCGAGGGCATCGTCAAGACGGTGCTGTACGACCGCCTGGGCAGCTTCCTAATGGAAACTCCCTCGGCCGCTCGCGCCGTCATCGAGAAGGCCCTGAGCGCTGCCCGGGCCCGGGAGGCCGCACGCAAGGCACGAGAGCTGGTGCGCAAGAAGAGCGCCCTGGAGAATGGCGTGCTCCCCGGCAAGCTGGCCGACTGCTCTCTCAACGATCCCACGATGTGCGAGCTGTACATCGTGGAGGGCGACAGCGCTGGGGGCTCGGCCAAGCAGGGCCGTGACCGTTCCTTCCAGGCAATCCTCCCCCTGCGGGGCAAGATCCTCAACGTCCAGAAGGCACGGGTGGACAAGATCCTCTCCAACGAGGAGATCCGGGCCATCGTGACTGCCATCGGCACCGGCGTCGGCGACGACGACTTCAAGCTGGACGAGGCGAGATATCACAAGGTCATCATCATGACCGACGCCGACGTGGACGGGGCGCACATCCGCACGCTGCTCCTCACGTTCTTCTACAAGCAGATGCGCCCGCTCATCGAGGCCGGGTACGTGTACATCGCCCAGCCGCCGCTGTATCGCGTCGCGAAGGGCAAGGAGGAGTTCTACGCGTACGACGATGGCGAGCGGGACGAGTACGTGAAACGGCTCACCAACGGAGTCGGCAAGGGCAGCGTGCTGATCCAGCGCTACAAGGGGCTGGGTGAGATGAATCCGGACCAACTGTGGCGCACGACGATGGATCCCTCGACCCGCACGGTGCTGCGGGTGGAGCTGGAGGACGCGGTGGATGCGGCCACCCTGTTCGAGACGCTGATGGGCGACGAGGTCGAGCCGCGACGGGCGTTCATCGAGGCCCACGCGAAGTACGTGAAGAACCTAGACGTGTGAGGCGCGGCCCACTCGGCCGGCCATCCAGGAGACCCCGGGCAGCCCCGGGGTCTCCTTTTGTTGCTCTCAGCGGCATATCGAGCGTTGACATATAGCAACATTGCTATTAGACTATTGGCCATGGCGCCCAAGCAGCTGGTACGCGGCATCGACCAGGAGATCCTCATCCGGGCGGCCGACATCATCAAGATGTTGGGCCACACCGAACGGCTGAAGATCGTGGAGGTCCTGGAGCAGGGGGAGGCCTCGGTGTCCGAGATCCAGGAGGCCCTCGACCTGCCGCAGGCCATCGTCTCGCAACACCTGGCCAGGATGCGGGGGGCGAACATCGTGGCCGCCCGGCGGGACGGGAACTTCGTGTACTACCGGATCGTGGAGCCCAAGGTGGGACACATCCTGAACTGCATCCGGAAGTGCGACACCTGACCGCAGCCGGGTTAGCCGAGTTCTTCTCTTAGGTTCTCATCGACCCTCCCGCCCATCCTCGTGACGGGAAGAAACACCACCAACCCGCGCTACCTACCTGGTTCCTGCGTCGCCAGACACGTCGTGAATTGCGATGTAGTAGTTGGGATCCGCACTGAAATCGGCCGGATCCGCGAGCGCGATCGGCGCCGTCTGCCACACCTCGGTAGGGTGGATCACGGTGAAGCCACCTCCGGCACTGAGTGTGACGCCCACCGTCATGTCGAACCCCGGCACCACGTTCGCCCAGCGATAATGGAGCGTGTCGCCCTCGATCCGGTACTCGAGGACGGGGATCTGCGTCGTGCGCAAGTACTGATCGAACACCCTCGTCAGGTCGATCCCCAACTGCTCGACGATGTGCTCCTCGATCTGCCAGCCCATGACGGTCTGGTGCCAGAAGGTCTCGTTCAGGCCGCGCAGGATGGAGCGCCACTTCTCGTCGTCGTCCACGATCTGGCGGATGGTGTGCAGCATGTTGCCGCCCTTGGGGTACATGTCACCTGAGCCCTCCGCGTTGACATTGTAGGGCGGGATGATGGGCCGATCGTTCTGAATCCCGCGGCGGCTTCCAATGACGTACTGCGCTCCGGCTTCCTTCCCGAAGAGACACTCGGTGTAGAGGTTCTCCGCATAGTTGGCGAAGCTCTCGTGCACCCACATGTCCGCTATGTCCTTCGTGGTGATGTTGTTGCCCCACCACTCGTGGGCGGTCTCGTGCACGATGATGAAGTCCCATTTCAGCCCGAGCCCGGTGCCAGACAGGTCGACCCCCTGGTACCCGTTCGAGTACGGGTTGCCGTACGCGATGGCGCTCTGGTGCTCCATGCCGTTGTGCGGCACCTCGACGAGCTGGAAGCCGTCCTCGTACCAGGGGTAGGGTCCAAACCAGTGCTCGAAGCATTCGAGGGTGGAGATGACCTGCGGGAACTGCCGCCTGGCAGCTTCGAGGTTGTAGTCGAGCGGCCAGTACTCGAGCGTCAGCTCGCCTCTCTCCCCCTGAAACAAGTCGCTGTAATGCGCGTAGCTGCCTGCATTGACGACGATGGAATAGTTGTTGATCGGATTCACCACGAACCATTCGTAGGTCGTGGTACCGTCCGGATTGCGGGTGGTATTCCGCAGCCGCCCGTTGGAGACGTTGATCATCGGGTCGGGCACTGTGATTGCCACGCGCTGGCTGTCAGGCTCGTCGGCCTGGGTGTCCTTGTTGGGCCACCAGATGCCGGCTCCCACCCCCTGGTCGGTGGTCACAACCCACGGCCGGCCCAGGCTGTCGGTCGCCCAGGTGAAGCCGCCCTCCCACGGCGGCTGAATGGCCACGTGCGGCTTGCCATGGTAATAGACCGTGATCGTCTTGTGGCCGCCCGCGCGCTGAGGCTCCTCGAACGTGGCGAAGAACGCATTCCCGTCGCGGCGGAAAGCCACCGCGCGGCCGCCTTGCACCATGCTGTCCACCAGCAGGGGTACCATCAGGTCTATCTGCAACTCGCGGCCCGGGTGGAAGACCCGGTAGGTGATCGCATTGCGTCCCTCGATGCTGCTGTCGGCCGGGTCCACGGCAACGTGGAGATCGTAGAACGTCACATCCCACCACACGCGCCCGGGAGTCGTGAAGGAGCCCCGCAACGTGTCGGCGCGGGCGAACGGCTGCGAATCCTGCGCGCGCGCTGACCCGAGGGAGCAGAGCAGAAGCGTGGCAACGATGAGAAGACGGGGCACGGCGGAGGCATCCTCGACGCTGGTGGTTGTGACGAAGCCTGGACGGCGTTGGGAACGATGGCCCGTGGTCGTACTTCCGAAAGAAGATACGGACCGCGGACGACTGGCCGCCACTCGCTCCGTCGCCGCGCTCGCAGGGATCGCGGTCCCGGCGGACCTCACTCCCGCGTGATGCGGTACACCAACACCGCTGCACGCTTGGCCATGAGGGGCACCGTGGTGAGATCCAGCGATTCGTGCACCGTGTGGGCGCCGTCACCTTCCGGCCCCAGGCCTGAGAGCGAGCCTCCTCGCACATGGGAGGCGACGAACGAGATGTCGGCGGCGCCGCGGCGGCCCGGGTCCACCTCCGCCACCGGACCGTAGCCGAGATCCCTGCTCACCTGATCGAGCTCCGCCAGGACGGCGTAGTTCCCGTCGCTCGGTTCCATGGGCGGGTATGAGTCCCGGAACCGGATGGTTGCCGACGTGTGGGGCATGTGGTGTGCCACGATCGCGCGCATCCGCTCCTTGGCGCGCTCGTTCTGCTCGGAGGAGATAGTGCGCAGGTCTCCCGCCACGACGGTGCGCTCGGCGATCACGTTGGTCTTGCCGAACGCCGAGCCCTTGTTCTCGGGAGCGTCGTACTCCACCGCCGTGCCGCCCAGGATGATTCCGGGGTTGAACGTCAGGTACTGCTCGCCGGTGAGATCCTCGTGGAATGCCGTGAGGATGCGCGCCGCCTCGTAGATCGCGCCGCTGCCCAGATCCTCGCGGAAGATCACGGACGAGTGCGCCCGAGTGCCGGTCACCTCGAGGGTCCAGCCAGTGAACCCGCGGCGGGCTACCGTTGCCTTCCGCACCCCACCCACGTTGCCCTCGAAGCCCAGCGCCACGTCGCTGCGCCGTCCCGCCTCGATCAGGTCGCGCCGGTCGATCTCCAACGGATCGCTGGTGTGCTCCTCGTCCCCGGTGAACGCCACGATGATGTTGGCTTCCTCGAGCGCGCCCACATGACGCAGCGCCTGCAGCGCCAGCAGGATCACGAGGTTGCCGCCCTTCATATCGGCTACGCCCGGGCCCGTCGCGACCGAGTCGTGCCGCTCGTACCGCTGGAACGGGCTGTCCTTCTCGAACACCGTGTCCAGGTGACCGATCAAGAGCACCGTCTTGCCGCTGTCCCCCCGGCTCTCCGCAAATAGGTGGCCCGACCGGTTCACCTCGTGCATCGGGATCCAGCGGGTCTCCATGCCCAGAGCCTCGAACTCCGCGGCGTACACCCGGCCGACCTCCGCGACCCCCTCGAGGTTCATCGTGCCAGAGTTGATGTTCACCGTCCGCTCGAGCAGGGTGAAGGCCTCTTCGGTGTGCGCGTCGATGTAGGCCACGATGTCTCGCTCGACGGGGGAGAGCTGCTGGGCGCCGGCTGCGCGTGGCGGCAGGACGGCGGCGGCGGCAGCGGTCAGCGCTAGGAGGGTCCTCATCACGTGAACCTCACAGGGAAGCGAAGCGTACAGTTGCACAGCAGATTGGCGAGCGCGACCCGGTGGTGGCAAGCCCCCACCCCGTGCATCTTGCTTCCGTGGCACGCTACGCATCCCTCTCGGCCCTGTCCCGCGCCGTGGTCTCATGCCGGGCCTGTGCGCGCCTCGTGGAGTACCGCGAGGAGGTCGGCCGGGTGAAAAGGCGCGCCTTCCGCGATCGCGACTATTGGGCCCGCCCCGTTCCCGGCTTCGGCGACCCGGATGCGCGGCTGCTCATCGTCGGTCTCGCGCCCGCGGCTCACGGCGCCAATCGCACCGGGCGGATGTTCACCGGCGACTCCCGCAACAACTGGCTGTACGAGGCGCTGCACCGGTTCGGGTTCGCCAATCAGGCCGAATCGGTGGCGCGCGACGATGGGCTCGCGCTCACCGACTGCTACATCACCGCCGCGGCACGGTGCGCTCCACCGCAGAACAAGCCGACCCGCCAGGAGCTGCGCGCCTGCCGCCCGTTCCTCGAGGCCGACCTGCGGCTGCACGGCCGGGTGCGGGTGACGCTGGCCCTGGGGCACGTGGCCCACCGCCAGTGGCTCGACGCGGCGGGGTGGTGGGACCGGCTCGCCCCGCGCGAACACCCCCAGTTCGCCCACGGCGCGGTGCACACGTTGCCGGATGGGATGACCCTGATGTGCTCCTACCACCCGAGCTTGCAGAACACCAACACGGGACGACTGACCAAGAGAATGTGGTACGGGGTGTTCAAGAAAGCGCGTAAGCTGGTGGACGGGCCGGCGTAGGGCGAGCTACCCGAGCAGGAACTGGAGCGACTCGCCGGGGGCCACCTCGAACGGTTCCCTCCCCTGCACGAAGATCTTGGCGGGTTTCTCGCCCACCAGCTCCAGCTCGTCCCCGTCCACGCGCAGTATGCAGCCCTCGGGCAGGCCCACCACGTACACGCCGGGGTTGGCCTCGATGAACTCCTTGATCCGGTCGGCGCGGGTCTCCCCGCCGTGGTTGGGGATCTGCGCCTCGGTATAGTGCGGGTTGATCTGGAACGGCACCAGGTCGAGCGCCGCGAAGCCGGGGGGCTCCACGATCGGCATGTCGTTGGTGGTCCTGATGGAGGGGCAGGCCAGGTTGGAGCCGGCGCTCCACCCCATGTACGGCACCCCCTCCAGCACCTGGGCGCGGATGGCGTCGAGCAGGCCCGTGGCGTACAGCCGCTCGAGCAGGTGGAAGGTGTTGCCGCCTCCCACGGCCACCGCCTCGGCGCCGCGCACCGCCTGCACGGGATCCTCCACCTCGTGCACCGACCGCAGGGCGTAGCCCAGCTCCCCGAACCGCTGCTGCACGAGGCGGGCGTAGTCGTCGAAGCTGACAGTCACGCCAGCGAACGGCACGAACAGCACCTGGCGTACCTCCCCGAGGAAACCCTTGACGGTCTCCTCGGCGTGCTCCAGGTAGCCGTGGCCGTAGTTCTTGGAGTTGCTGAGGAGCAGGAGCTTACGGTGTTGCATTCGGTTCATCTCCGCTATTCAGCTTCGGCCCACTCCTCCGTCTCGAACCCGTAGAGCTTGGCGCCCGGAGCCTTCCAGGCGGTCTCCACCAGGCCCGCCTTGCGACACAGAGCCACCAGGAACTTGTCGCGGCCCCAGCCGTGGCTGACGGGCACCTGCGGCAGCAACAGTCCCGAGTACCCTCCCTTGACGATCATCAGGCCGTGGCGTCCGACTTCGATCTCCTCCACGGAGATCGGCTCCAGCGGCGCGAGCACGCTGATCTCGATCCTGAGCCCCGGCACCTCGGGGGCCGTCACGGGCGGGAAGCGGGGATCGTCGACGGCCGAGGCCACGGCCATGTACATGACCGACTCGACCAATGCCCGCCGCGCCCGTATCTCGCCGCGGCAGCCCCGTAGCTCACGCGTGTCCCGGCGCCACAGGGTGACGAACGTCGCTCGGGGCTCCAGCAGGGCCGGGGAGCTCGTGGAGGGATCCGGGAGCACCCCGGTATCCAGATACTCCTCCAGGGTGCGGCGGCTGCCCAGGCACTCGTCCAGCGTACGACGGGCTAGGCGCAGCAGGGTCTCCCTGTCCTCGGTACAGAGGCTCGGCGTGCCGGAGTCGCCGTTCATCTACTTCCGCCCCTCACAGACCCGCAGCCGTCTCAGGCGCCGTGGGCCGCTCGAGTCTTCACGGCTCCGGGCCCTAGCGCGTCTCACCCGACATGGGGTCGAGCTCGATCTCCACGTACTCCCCATCCATGTAGCCCTCCATCTCCCACACGCCGTCATCGAACTCGATCTCCAGGATCGGTCCGTAACCCGCGCTGTCGAGCATCTGCGCGATCTCGAGGAGCGACATGGCGCCCGCGGGCGGCATCTCGCGGGCCTCATCGGCGGCCTCGTCGGAGTCACCGCAGCCGAGCATCAGGAAGCAGGCCGCAACCAGTGAGAACCCTATCCGTCTCATCCTCACCCCCTTCTCGGTTGGCGCGGCCCCACCCGAGGCCGCACTGCGCATAACATGGGACTCCGCGACCCCTCGGGCCAGCGTGGCGACGGCGCGGACGCCGATGAGTTGTTAGTGAGAAATGGCGGGGCGGGGCGCCCCGGGTCGGGCGTGGGCTACTGTCCCTGCAACCGGCTCGGCGCCGGCACGATGTCGTCCACCCCCCAGCCATACATCCGGTACACGATCCCGCCGGCGGCGTACCGCACCCAATACCCCGCCTCGGTGGAGTCGAACACCAGCGCGGCCAGGGTATCGCCCGCCACGCCTAGCACCGTGAGACGCCGGTCCGGGGTCACGAAATCGGCCGAGTCGGCCTCCGCGGGCGTGGCGAACGCGGTTCCCTGGGCTTCCACCCGACCGAGGGCGCTGAGGAGCCTTCTAACCCTCGTCGGGTCGGGCATGGTGCCATCGGCGAAGGTCCAACCCGTATCGCCCCGCTCCAGCGCATACGCCACGGCGCCGTGCTCCATTTCGATGCGGGCGATGCTGTCCGGCTCCACCCTCGCGATGGACTTCTCGCGCCAGTCGGTCACCGTGCGACCGAACAGCGATGCCAGCCCGCCGCGCAGCAGGTACACCTTCTCCTCGGCTTCCGGCCGCACGTACACCGACTGGGCCTGCCGGCCCTGTCGGCCCGCCAGCAGGTTCACCACGACGCCACTTGACCCCACGACCCGGAACCGCGCGGCAGCAGCCGAGTCCACCCCCATCCGCTCGTGGGAGGAGGCACTCCGAGCCACGAGGCCGGCCGCGACAGGCTCCGCGGTGGCCTGGAAGAACTCCTCCACGCCACTCTCGGAGGCCGGGTAGCCGTTCACGGTCCACCCGCCCGCGGCCGATTGCACGAGACGGACGGTGTCGTCCGTGCGGGCGAACTCGATCGTGTCCACCTCTGCGGCGGTGAGCGACGGGAGCACCTCCCACTCCTCGATCTCCTCGCCGCCCCCGCCGATGACCTCGGCCAGGCCCCAGAGAAACAGGGCCGCGACGAGGGCGATGGCGATGTGCCGCAGCTGTTTCGCCGTCATGTGGCATCCGCCGCCGCATGAGGCCGGTATACCCGCGTCGTGCGGCGTCGCCGGCGCCACAAGCGCAAGGACGCGAAGGCGATGAGGAGCACAGGCACACCAACCAGATTGGCGTACTTCACGACATCCCGCTCGACGGCGCCCTCGAAGACCAGCGGCGGCGGCCGCCGGTCCTTGGCGCGGATCTGGATCAGCGCCTCGTCCTGCGCCAGCCAGTCCACCGCGTTGAGCGCCAAGCGCAGCCCCCCCGGTGTGTTCTGAGCGTAGCGGTCGGCGACGAAGTCGCCGGTGGCCACCACGACCAACCGCCCCCGAAGATCACCCACCGAATCGACCGCCAGGGGGTTGACCTGCACCGCGAGCAGCTGGACGCCCAGCGAATCCCGCGGCCAATCGCGCTGTGGTGCGACGATTGCCCGCCCCGCTTCGCGACCACCGGTCCTGCTGGTCGTGAACAGCGGAGTCACGCTGCCGGGGGTCGCGTTCGACGTGTCGACGCTCGACGGCCAGGGGAGGACCATGGATTCCATATCGTAGTTGACCGGCGTGGCTCGGGTGGAGAGCGCACGCACCCAGTAGGGGTACCGCACCATCACCCGCCCGAGGGCGGCAGGCATCGACACCGTCTCGTTGGAGGTGAGGTCGTACACCATGTCCGGACGGATGGTGATGCCGTAGCCGGACAGCAGGCTGTTCCAGCCCACGGGCCGGGCCGAAGCTATGAGCCCCTGCGGCTGGAGCGTCATCCCACTGGCCATCACCAGCGCACTACCGCCCCGCCGGAGGAAGCCCGTGAACCGGTCCACCTGCGGGGTGTCCAGCACGGCCGGGGCGACGCCTGCCACCACGAGCAGCCGTATGTCTTCGGCGATGGGAGCGCTGTCCGTGAGGCTGAGACTGCGCACCTCGTAGTTGCGCTCCAACTCCTGGCGCAGCTGGTTGAACGCGCTGCCGCCAGCCTGATCCGGCGGCGGGGTGAAGAGTGCCAGCGCCGGGCGCTCCGAGCGCGTGAGCATCCGGATGAAGGACACCAACCGGTATTCCAGATCGTCGGTGCGCTGCACGAAGGGGATCGCCTCCACGCCGTCGGCGTACTGTACGGCGATCCCCATGTAGCCCTCCTGCACCTGGAGCTCCGACCTTCCGATCACGTTGAACCGGATCGCCGGGATGCCCAGGGAGCGCGCCTCGGTCTGGACATCCGAGTCGTCCGAGGGATCCAGCTCCACCACCCGAACGTTGCCCCGCCCGGCCGACCGCATGTCGTCGAGTAGGTCGCTGATGTCGCGCCTCACGATGGAGATCTCGGGCGGAAGCCTCTCCGAGACAAACAGCTTGATGGTGATGAGGTCGTCGAGGTCGCCCAGCAGCTCCTTGGTGGCGCCGGACAGGGTGTACGCCTTGCCCGGCGTGAGGTCGAGGCGCCCGCCGATGTGCCGCCCGAAGAGGTTGAGCACGATGAGGATCGCCGCCACGAGGGCGGTGCCCAGCCGGAGCCGGCGGCGCGCGGCCCGGGCCGGCGACAGCTTCCGTTCCATCACCGCCAGGTACACCAGGGCCAAAAAGAGCGCCGCCAACGTAACGAAGTAGACCGCGTCCCTCAGGTCGATGACACCTCGCGCGATGTTCTCGAAATGCGGCAGGACCGAGAGGCTGGCCGCAATGGCGCTGAGCCCCACCGGTAGCCCGGTCAGCAGCGGGCTGGCACCGATCAGTATGAGGATGAACATCACCGTCACGCCCACGATGAAGGCGGTGATCTGGTTCCGTGTCACGCTGGACGCCCACAGCCCGACGGCGGCGAGGCCCGCAGCGAGCAGCGTGGCCCCCACGTATTGTGCCACGATGATCCCGCCCTGGAGGTTGGCGCCGAGAGATAGGCCGACGGGAATCGTCAGCGTGAGGGCGAGGGCAATCCAGATGAAGCAGAGCTGCCCCAGGTACTTGCCCAATACCAGCTCGAGCTCGGTCACTGGCTGGGCGAGCACCACCTCCAGCGTCCCCGTCCGTGCGTCCTCCGCCAGGGCACGCATCGTCACCGCAGGCACGAAGAAGAGGAAGATCCAGGGCAGCAGGTCCAGCATCGGCCGGAGCGACGCCACTCCAGTGAGGAAGGCGTTCCGGAAGAAGAGGAAGTTGTTGACCCCCAGGAACACCACCAGGAGGATGTACCCCGTGGGGTGGTCGAACAGCGAGCGCAGCTCGCGGCGGGCCAGGGTCCAGACGTTGCTCAACATCACTCGACGTCCCCCCCGGTGAGCTGCCGGAACAGATCCTCCAGACTGCGGGTCTCCTGGTGGAGCTCGTACAGCGTCCAGCCCCGCTCCTTGGCCAATGCGAACACTGCAGGCCTCAGATCGCGGGACCGGTCGATGGAGAGGGTGACCGCCACCCGGTCGCCGGCCATGGGCCGGGGCCCCTCCAAGCTCAGCACGCCGTCGAGCCCCCGGAGCGCCTCAACGATGCCGTCACCCACCAGCTCGACAGCCACCTGGACTGCCCCCCGAGCGTCCGCCGCAAGGGACTCGACGGGGCCGTCGGCCACCAGGCCACCGCGATGGATGACCAGCAGGCGGGAGCAGGTGCGCTGCACCTCCGAGAGCACGTGGGTGGATAGGATCACCGTGCGCTCCCGGCCCAGCTCGCTGATCAGGCGGCGAATCTCCACGCGCTGGTTGGGGTCGAGACCCTCGGTGGGCTCGTCCAGCACCAGCAGGTCGGGCCGGTGGACGATCGCCTGCGCGAGACCTACCCGCTGCCGGTATCCCTTGGAGAGCTCCCCAATGGGCCGATAGAAAACCTCCGCGATGCCGGTGCGCTCGACCGCCTCGTCCAGCGCTCCGGCGCCCTCGGCACTCGCGATGTCCCGTAACCGGGCCACGAACTCGAGGTACTCGGCAACCAGCATCTCGTCGTATAGCGGGTTGTCCTCGGCCAAATAGCCCATGCGCCGCTTGGCCGCCCGGCCGGCCTCCGCCAGGGGCACTCCGTCGAACCGGATCTCTCCCCCGTCGGGCTCGTAGAACTGGGTGATGAGCCGCATCGTGGTGGACTTCCCCGCCCCGTTGGGGCCGAGGAAGCCGACGACCTCGCCGCGGTCCACCGAGAAGCTCGCGCCGTCCACGGCGGTCACGCCGTCGAAGCGCTTGGTGACGTTGTTGAGAGTGAGCAGCGACATACTCTCCAGCGGGTTCGCAGTGAGCCGAAGTCGGGCCGCATTCTAACCCGGCGGCCGTGGGGGATTCAACCCTCGAGCGCGCCGGCGTCCCCTGCTCCGGCCCGGGGGCGGGGGTCATGCCGGCCTGACCCCTCCGCTGCCCATCCGGAGCAGCGTGATCTCCCTCACTTGCGCCTCACGCCAGCCACTCTACTTTACTCTACAAAGTCCTTTACCCGAGCCTGCCCCCGGGGAGGAGACGTGGCCATTCCAACGCATGAGCAGCAGGAGCACGCCAAGGAGACCCTGGCGTTCATCCGGCGCACGATGGAGTCGGCGACCAGCTTCACGGCCGTCTCGGGCTGGGGGCTAATCGCCGTGGGCGTCGTGGGACTACTGGCGACATCGCTGGCATGGAGCGGCAACTTGGGCTCCGACCTCCGCGTGTGGATCCCAGCGGCGCTGATCTCGGTGCCCATTGCAACGGTGTTCAACGTGACGAAGGCGCGCCGGTTGGAGGTGCCCATCTGGTCAGGGGCGATCCAGAAGCTGGCGTGGGTGATGACCCCGGCCCTGGCGGCGGGCGGCCTCCTCACCTTTGCCCTGGCGCAGCAGAACGCCTCCGACCTCCTGCCGGGCACCTGGCTGGCGCTCTACGGCGCCGGTGTGACCGCCGGCGGCACCTTCTCGATCCGCGCCATTCGCTGGATGGGCATCCTGTTCCTGATCCTCGGCGCCGTCGCGCTGTTCAGACCGGAGTATGGCCTGGCACTCCTGGCGGTGGGCTTCGGCGGGCTCCACCTGGCGGTGGGCCTCGACATCATCTTGCGGCATGGCGGCTAGCTCCACGACCGAGGCCCTTGACCGGCTCATCCACGAGCGCATTCGCCTGGGCATCGTCTCAGCCCTGGCGGCCGACGAGCATATGAGCTTCGCGGACCTGAAGGCGGTGCTGCGCACCACCGACGGCAACCTCAGCGTCCACGCCCGGAAGCTGGAGGAGGCCGGCTACATCAAGGTGAGCAAGGGCTTCGAGGACCGGAAACCCAAGACCGAGTACCGGCTGACACCCAGGGGCCGCCGGGCCCTGGAGGCATACCTCGAACAGATGGAAGCGATCCTGAGCGAAGCGCGGGACGCGTTGGAGCGGACATGAGCGGGCTGCACGTCGGAATCATCATGGACGGGAACGGGCGCTGGGCCCGGCAGCAGGGAAAGCCCCGGTGGCGGGGTCACCTGGCCGGCGTCGACAGCGTGCGTGACGTGGTGCGCGGCGCGCCGGACCTGGGCGTCACCACGCTCACCCTGTACGCCTTCTCCAGCGACAACTGGAAGCGCCCACCCAGTGAGGTGGGACGGCTGTTCTGGCTGCTCCGGGAGTACTGCCGGCGGGAGCGCGCCGAGCTGGCGGAGAACGGGGTGCGGGTGACCCATGTGGGGCGGCGGGACCGCATTCCAGGGTCCGCCCTGGTACAACTCGAGCAGACGGAGCACGCGACGGCGGCGGGAGACCGCCTCCACCTGCGCCTCGCCATCGACTACAGCGCCCGGTGGGCCATCGCCCAGGCCGCCCAGGAGGTAGCCAGGCGGGTGGCCCGTGGCGAGCTCGCGCCCGAGGCCGTCACCAGCCAGGAACTGCACCGGCACATCTGCAACGGCATGCCGGACCCGGATCTCATAGTCCGCACCGCCGGCGAGCAGCGCCTGTCGGACTTCATGCTGTGGGAGGCGGCCTACGCCGAGTTCCTCTATACGCCCGTGCTGTGGCCCGATTTCCGGCGGGAGGACCTGGCGCTGGCCCTCTCGGAGTTCGGCCGCCGGGAGCGCCGCTTCGGCGCAGTGGACCCAGGCGGGTCCGAGGCGCGCCAGCTAGCCGCGGGCTGACAGGGCGGCCAGGGTTCAGTCCACACCGGGTTGTTGCCGGTGGAAACCCGAGGGACCTGTTCTGGGTTCATGTGTGTAGGACCTACTCACCATGACCGTGCACTCACGCATAACGGTAGCCGCCGGGGCCATCTTGGCGGGTGTCGCCCTGGCCACTCCGGCAGCCGCGCAGCAGGCCTCGTCTGCCCAGTGGCAGAGCTCGGCGCAACCTGCGCTGGTCCCGGTGGCACGCGCGGTCGACCAGCCCATGCCACAGCCCGCGGTGCGGCAGGTATCTGAGTGGGCACAGCTGGAGGAGGCGCGCTTCGCCATGGTTAGTGAGCAGCTGCTAGCGGCGCGTCCCGGGCCGGCAGCCCAGTTCACCGCCGCATCGGAGCCACCCCCGCTGGTCCAGTCGCTCTCTCTGAGCCTGGCGCCGGGATCGCCGTCGGAGAAGGCGGTGGAGCTCCCCCGCGTTCCGGTGTCATTCGGGATCGGGAACGCCTTGAAGTCCTTCACGGGCTCCAAGGCCATCGAGCACATGCTCCGATCCGGCTCCAGCAGCCGCGTCTACCGGCTGAGCGTCGGCTTCGACTTCTAGCAGCCCCAGCTGTCACTCCCGGCCACACGCTAGGCCCCCGGGCATGAGCAGCGCCCCAGGAGCTGCTATCTTTCGGCCCATGCCAATCCTCTCCACTCGCTCGATTGCTGGTGGGGCAACCGTGCTCGGGGCCATGGTGGCGGTCCTGGCTGCCGCCCGCGGTCCGGCGGAGCGCTCCGCCGCAGCGATCGATTGGGCCCCGCCTCGACCCAGGCAGGGGTCCCCGGTGCAGATTCTCATCCGGCCCGACACCGCCGGAGGCGGGAGCCATCCCGTAGCGATCCAAGGCTCTCTCGCCGGGCAGCCGCTGCACTTCGAACCCGCGCGACGCGGCGGATGGCACGCTCTGGGCGGTATTCCCGTCTCCGCCCCGGAGAGCATCCCCCTCACCCTGACCATCACCTACCCCGAGGGGGAACCGGAGCACCGATTCGCGCGCATCCCGGTCAGAGACGGCGACTTCCCCGTGGAGCGCCTGACGGTGGACCGGCGCTTCGTGGAGCAGCCCGACTCGGCGCTGCGGGAACGGATTGACCGGGAGCGCGCTGCCGCCCGTGCCGTGTACCAGCGCGCCCACGAGACCGCCCGGCTGTGGCGCGGCGACTTCGTGCGCCCGGCAGGCGGGAGGGTGACGAGCCCCTTCGGCACCGGCCGGGAGTTCAACGGGGAGCTCCAGAGCCGCCACTTGGGCGTGGATCTGGACGGCGACTGGGGCGACCCCGTGATGGCGGCGAACCGGGGTGTCGTGGCACTGGTAGGGGACTTCTACTACAACGGGAGCGTGGTCTACCTGAACCACGGCCGGGGCCTGGTCACGGCGTACCTGCACCTGAGCCGCATCGAGGTGGCCGAGGGCGACACGGTGAACACGGGCCAGCTGGTGGGGTGGATCGGCGCCAGCGGCCGGGTGACGGGTCCCCACCTCCACTGGATGGTGCGCTACGGTCGGGTGAGCCTGGACGGGCTCGAGCTGCTGCAACTGGATCTGTCCGCCTTCGGAGAGCCGGTGGACTCCGCGGCCGTGGATTGAGCCGCAGCAAGAATCGGATTGAGCGTAGGCCCCGAGGCTGAGAACTTGGCTCCTGCGGATTGACCTGACGGAGCGAGTGATGACCATCCAGGACGGCGAGCGGATCAGGCAGGCCATTCTCTACCTCGAACGGCACTACCGCCGGCAGCCGTCGCTCGAGCAGCTGGCGGCAGCGGTGGGCCTGAGTCCCTTCCACTTCCAGCGCTTGTTCAAGCGCTGGGCGGGGGTGAGCCCCAAGCGCTTCCTCCAGTTCCTCACAGTGGAGCACGCCAAGGCGGCGCTGCGGGACGGCCGCAGCGCTCTAGACACCGCTTACGACAGCGGGCTCTCGGGACCGGGGCGCCTGCACGATCTCTTCGTGGCGGTAGAGGCGGTCACGCCGGGAGAGTACAAGCAGTCGGGCGAAGGCCTGGTCATCCGCCACGGCTTCCACTCCACCCCGTTCGGCGAGTGTCTCCTGGCCCTCACCGAGCGCGGCATCTGCGGCCTGGCGTTCGCCGATCGGTCCCAGCGGGATGACGTCCTGGAGACCCTCGTGCGGCGCTGGCCGGCAGCGGCCCTGGAGCGGGATCAGGCCGGCACCGCGGACACCGCGGCCCGGGTATTCGAGCGGGACCGCGCGGGCCCACCGCTCACGCTGAGCCTCAGGGGCACGAACTTCCAGATCAAGGTGTGGGAGGCGCTGCTACGGATCCCACCTGGCGCGCTCGTCTCCTACGGGGACATCGCCCGCAGCATCGGCCATCCGGCGGCGTACCGGGCCGTGGGCAGCGCGGTGGGACAGAACGCCATCGCCTATCTCATCCCCTGCCACCGGGTCATCCGGGAATCGGGGGCGTTCGGCAACTACCGCTGGGGTACGGCACGCAAGCAGGCGATGGTGGGATGGGAAGCGGCGCAGCGAGAGGGTGGCGGCGACCCGGCCGCACCTGCTCTCCGTAGCGCCGCGGCCCTGGCCCAGGCTACCTAGAGGGACTTCGCCCCCGAGAGCCGCCCCGACGGCCTCCCGGTGTCGTCCTTGCTCGTGGCTACCGCATGCCTGCTGAGATCCAACGGCTCGAAGTAGGCCTCGCCAAACGCCAGGACACCGCGCTGCGGCAGCCAGTAGTCGCAGAAATGGGCCTGAGGGTCCACCGGCCCGATGGGCCCGAGATCCTCACCGCGCAGCCGCGCGGTGCTGCCGTCCACGACCCAGATCGCCCGAGGGTTGTTCCAGAACCGCTGGCCGTTGCAGACCCGCCCGGTCATGCCGATCCTGCCCGACTGTAGCAGCCGGCCAGCCAGGCCGGCCAGCCAGGCCAGCACGCGCTCGCTGCGCCACAGCCGCTCCGGAAGCAAGCGGCACACGGCATTCATCAGACGGGTGGCCGGGGTCGCAGAGAACCGGACCTCCCACTCGAGCTCGGCCGCCGGCACCCGGATCGAGAGGTGGGCGGGCCCGGTCCACTTCACGGCGACCTCGGTCTCCACATTCCGGTCGACCTCGCTGCCGAAGAACCGGGCGCAGGTCCGGGCCGGTCCCCCGTCGGCGTAGAACGTCCACACACCGTCGGGCGTGCGGTGCCACACCGAGGTGTAGCCCCCGATGGACGTCTCCGGGAACCGCCGGAGCGCGAGGATATGGCCCGACGCGAAGGGCAGCGCCCAGATACCGTAGCCGCTGAAGCACTCTGCGTCCCTGTGCGGGAGCCGAGAGTAGCGCTCGGCGGCCCGGGCCATCTCCCGTGGCTCCGTAGCTCCCGTCAGTCCCACGATGTCCCTCCTCATCCGGTCCAGCCGCCGACGCAGGCGGCGCACTGCCCCTCACTGGAGTGCTGCGCAAGAGCAGGCGGCTACCGGACACGATTCCGCTAACACGCCTGCCCCCAGAGCTCCATGGACAGTGGTGGGAGTCCTTCCGTTGTCTGCGTCTCGCCTAGCGTCGAAGCCGCGCTGCCGCTCGCCGGGCCTGCGGGGCGTCGGGCCCGAGATGCGCCCGGATGACCCGAAGCCCCTCGCCCAGCAGCCACTCCGCTTCTACCTCACCTGCACCGTGCTGGGCCCGGAGCGCGAGACCCCTGAGGCTCATCACCTCGCCGTGGCGCCAGTGGGCGGCCGGTAGCTCTGCGAAGTTGCGGGCGGCCCGCTGCAGGATGCTGTCGGCCCTGTATGGCTCGCCGACACCCAGGTACGCCTCCCCCAGGCACAGCAGCGTGTAGCCGATCTTGGGATGGGGCTCGGGTAGCTTGGCGCGTTCGTCCGCCAAGGCCCTCTCGAGCAGCGCGGCGGCATCCTGCGCCCGGTCCCGCTCGATGAGCACCGCCGCCTGCGAGCGCCGCAGCGCCAGCGTGTAGCGGTGATTGTCCCGCAGACGCTCGGCAGCAATCGCAAGGGCGTCGTCCAGCAGGCGATCGGCCTCGTCGAGCCGGCCCTCACGCAAGGCGATGTCGGCCAACCCGTGCAGCGCAAGCAGGCCGTAGACGCCTTGTGGCCCCGTGATCGCCATGGCCTCGTCGAGCAAGGCACGCGCCTCGCGCAGCCGTCCTGCCTCCAGGTGGGGATCGGCCGACTGGACCAGGCTGAACACTATGCTCGGATGACCCGCCTCGTGGCGCCCCCGCTTGGCGGCCAGCACCGTGTCCAGCCGCGCACTGGCCTCGGCGTAGCGACCGGTCTGGGTGAGTAGGTGCGCCAACGTCGCCCGGGCGGTGGTCGTCATCTCGTGCTCGGGGCCGAGCTTGCGATTTCCCCGCTCCACGGCCGTCTCGAGCTGCCGCTCCGCTTCCTCCAGGCGGCCAAGGGCCTGAAGCAACATGCCCCACTGCGACAGCCCCTCGATCACCGCGGGGTGCTCGGGTTCGTACAGCGCGACGCGCATCTCGTACCCCGCCTCGACCAGCGGCCCGGCTGACCTGTACTGCTCGCGCAGCCGGCGGATCATGCCCACGTTGAGCAGCGCCGCTGCCGCCATGGGGTGCGGGCGTGACGGGTCGTACTCCGCCAGCGCCGCTTGGAACAGGGCCTCCGCCTCGTCGAACGCACCCTGGTCGTGGTAGGTGGCCGCGAGCCCGAGGAGCGTGTTGGCCACGGTCGCGTCATCGCCGGGGAGGCCCCGCTGGGTGGCGACCGCCGCTTGGAACAGCTTCTTCGCCTCGTCGTAATGGCCGGCGGAGCGCAGCTCGAAGGCGAGACTCGCCTGGGTCGCCGCCAAGAGAGAGTCCGGCGCTTCGAGCCGCGCCTCCCGGACTTCGATGGACCGGCGGAATTGCTCGATGGCTTCCGGCCGCCGACCCCGCGCCGCCAGGATCTGTCCCATCCTGCTGCGGCTCTCCGAAGTCTCTAGGCTCTCCTCACCAAAGTGCTCCGCGCGCAGCACGAGAGAGCGCTGTACCAGCTCCTCGGCCCGCGATAGCAGTCCGAGGTTCTCGTACACCCGGGCGACCTCCAACAGCATGGCCGACTGGACGTCCGGCTGATCGCCCAACTGTGCCATGATCCGCTCGATCCCCTGGTCCACGATCTGGCGTGCCGTGATCGTGTCGCCCAGGGACTCGGTGGGATCCGTGAGGCGGAAGACCTCCATCATCAGGCTCGCGACACGGGTCGCCCGGTCGCGCTGCGCCGCCGCGATGGTAGCCTGCTCGGCGGCCTCCCGGGCCTGCCAGCTCGTCGTGACCACTCCGCCCCCCACCGAGAGCGCCACCAGGGCTGCTGCCCCCACGCCCCAGCGGTGCCGGAAGATGAACTTGCGAGCCCGGTACGGGGCCGCGTCGCCCCGGGCCAGCACCGGCTCGGCGTCGAGGTGGCGCTCGACGTCCTCCGCCAACTGCTCCGCTGAGCCGTACCGTCGGGCGGGCTCCTTGCGCAGCGCCATGAGCGCGATGCGATCCAGGTCGCCCCGCAGCCGGCGCCGCAGGTGGTTCGCTCTCCTCCTGCGCTCCAGGTCGTGCACCTCAGTTCCCGTGGGCTCCCACCCGCCGAGGTGCAGCGGAGGACCTCCATTGTCCCCGGTGGTCTTACCGCGAGCCGATGCGGCGCCTCCCACCAGACCCACCGCCGTGCTGGGCCGGGGCGGCTCCTCCTCCAGGATCAGCCGCTCGCACTCGCCCCACGTGCGGCCCACCAGTCGGAACGGCGTGACACCGGTGAGAAGCTCGTACAGCACCGCCCCCAGCCCGTAGACGTCGGTGGCCGTGGTGACGGGATCACCCAGCACCTGCTCCGGACTGGCGTACTCCGGCGTCATGAGGCGAATCCCTGTCAGGGTGAGGGGGGCCGTGTGCCCCAAGGACGTGGGGTCCAGCATCTTCGCGATCCCGAAGTCCAGCAGCTTCACCACCCCCTCCGACGTCACCATGACGTTGGACGGCTTGAGGTCACGGTGTACCACCAGACTGCGGTGCGCGTGGTGCGCCGCCCTGGCCACGGTGCAGAACAGCCGGAGGCGATCGTCGACGCCGAGGCGGTTGCGCTCGCAGTACTCGTCGATGGGTAGCCCCTCCACGTGCTCCATCACGAGGTACTGGCGGCCGTCATCAGTGAGCCCGCCGTCGAGCAGGCGGGCGATGTGCGGGTGGTCCAGCGAGGCAAGGATGCGGCGCTCCGCTTCGAAGCGGCGGTGGAGCTCACCCATCCCGGGGCCGCCGGGGATAACCTTGACGGCGACTTGCCGGCGGAACGTGCTGTCATCGGACTCGGCCAGGTAGACCACGCCCATCCCGCCCCGACCCAGCTCCGCCAGAATCCGGTACCGCCCGATGCGCTCGCCGACCGGCGAGCTGGCGATCGCCTCGGCCGCTGCGCGCGTGGGGTCGCTCTCCAACACGCCCCCGGCCCGCTCATGCGCCGCGAGCAGCGCCTCGACCTCCGCCCGGAGCTCGACGTCGTCGCCGCAGGCGCGGTCCAGCAGACCGGAACGCTCGGCCGGCTCGCGCTCCAGCGCGCCCTCGAAAAGAGCCTCTATCTCCTGGCGGCGCTCTGGGCTCATGCGGTAGGGGGACCCTCGGTGTGGCGCTCTCCGCGGGCGCTCTCGCCATAGAGCGTCCGGTAGAGCCAAGCTCTGGCCTTCACCCAATCCCGCCGCACGGTGCGCTCGGACACGTCGAGCAGTGCGGCGATCTCCTGCTCCTCCATCCCACCAAAGAAGCGGTACTCCACGACCTGCCGTTGCCGAGGCTCCAACTCCTCCAATGCCTCGTCCAGGGCCAGCACCTCGTCGGGCCGGACCTCCATGGCGTCGTTGCCACCACCGAGGGTGGTCCGCTCCCACTCGCCCCCGCGCTTGGCCGCCTGCCGGCGGCGCGCGTGGTCCACCAGCACCTGCCTCATGGCGCGAGAGGCGATAGCCAGAAAGTGGGCCCGGTCCGAGGCGGCCGCTGCCCCGCCCCCGGCGAGCTTGAGGTAGGCCTCGTGCACGAGCTCGGTGGCGCGCAGCGTGTGAGCAGCCCGCTCCCGGCCCAGCCGGTGGCGCGCCAGGCCCCGCAGCTCGTCGTACACCAGGGGCATGAGCCGGTCGAGGGCCTCGCTCTCGCCGGCGCGGGCCGCCGCGAGAAGGCGCGTCACGTCACCTGGAACCCGGGCTTGTTTGGCTTGCATTCGTCGTGGAGACCCCTAGGGCGGGCGCCGGAGAGGGCGCCTACCCGAGTACCTCTATCGGAATAAAGGAAGATAAGGACCACGGGCGTCGCAGGCGAGGGCGACCGCCGTCCTCGGCCCGCGGCCCTCCTCGCAGCGGCCCCCGAGCGGCACCTAGCGGGGGGAGCCACCCTCCTGCGGCACCGCCGCTTCCTGCCCCACCAGCTCCAGCCCCAGGGTCCGCCCCTTCTCCAGCGCCGGAACGCCCCGGACGAGCCACTCAGGGGCCGGCGCACCCTTCAGGTAGTGATCGAAGAACTGCTGCAGCCTGATGTTCCAGTCCCGCTTGTTGGCATAAGTAGTCGGCCAGTGTGGCTCCCCATTGTAGTTCACGAGCCAGGCCGGCTTACCCAGCCGCCGCAGGGCCACGAACAGCTCGATCCCTTGGTACCACGGCACTGCCCCGTCCTGATCGTTGTGCATCATGAGGAGCGGCGTCTCGATCTTGTCGGCCCAGAACACAGGCGAGTTCTCCAGGTAACGCAGCGGTGCCTCCCACAGGCTCGCACCGATGCGGCTCTGGGTGCGCTCGTACTGGAACATGCGGCTCATCCCCGAGCCCCAGCGAATCCCACCATACGCGCTGGTCATGTTGGAGACCGGTGCGCCCCCCGCCGCTGCCTTGAAGAGGTTGGTGCGGGTCACCATGTAGGCGATCTGGTAGCCGCCCCAGCTGTGCCCCTGCATACCGATGTTCTCTTCGTCGATGAATCCTCGCCGCGCAACCTCGAGCACCCCGGGAACAACACAGTCCAGCGCGCTCTGGCCGGGATAGCCCTCCCGGTACACGATGTCCGGAATGAACACCACGTAGCCGCGGCTGGCGTAGAAGGTCGGCCGAATCACCGATCGGTGCGGCAGCGGCGGGTAATGGGTGTGCAGGTTGTGGGAATTCCGCTCGTAGAAGTACACGATCAGCGGGTACTGTCGCGACGGATCGAAGTCCTCCGGTGCGTAGAGCAAGCCCTGGAGGGGGACGCCATCGGTGGACCGCCACTCCACGAGCTCCACGGTCGCCCACAGGTAGTCGGCCTGCTGCGGATTCGCGTCGCTCACCCGACGCGGCTCGGCGAAGTCGAGGTCGCTCACCCACACGTCGGGAAACTCATCCACCGACGAGCGATGGAAGAAGAACCGATCGGCGTCACGCGCCTTGCGCGGAGTGGTGAAGCGCCGGTCCATGAACAGGAGGCGCTGCGGTTGTGCGTCCCCTTCCACGCGGGCGCGGAAGAACCCCGCCGCCTTGGTGTGGTAGTGGATTGCCCCAAGGAGCAGCGGCTGCTCGTCCGCGATGGCCTCCTCCTCGGGATCGAGCCGCACGTAGCGGAACCGCAGGTTCTCGGCGCGGCCCATGCCCTCGGTGAGATTGCGGGGCGCAGACCTGCCGGTCGGATCCGTGGCCCAGATGTCGTGGCGGTCGTAGACCAGAAACTCCCGATCGTCTTCGGTCCACCCCGCGCTGCCGTAGGGAGACGGCGGGCTCGGTGTGTCATCCTCCTCGTCGTAGAGGGGGTGCGGGATCCCCTGGGTGAGCTTCACCGAGCCGCCGCCGCGGGTCGACTGCGCGAACCAGGCCTCCTCCCGGTTGTCGTACCACGCCACGTACTTCGCGTCGGGGGAAAGCGACGGCCTCGCTTGTGTCTTCTCCAGCAGGAGCTCCCGCTCCCCCGTGCGCACGTCCACCAGATAGACGTCGCGGTACCACGGGAAGTCCCAGGAGCGGAGCTGTCGATACGGCAGCACCGAGCTTCCCAGTGCTACGTCTGCGTCACCCTCCGCGCCTACGGCGACCTCGGGGACGGTGAGGGTCGCGAGCTGCACGACTGTGCCGTGGCGCAGGTGCACAACCGCGGTGTAGTGGCGCTTCCGTTCCTCGTCGAGCCGGTCCAGCTGCATCGGCTGGAGGTAGGGATCCTGCCAGTGCCAGATGTCGACCGTCACCTTCTCCTCGTCGAGGAGCGAGTCCTCCGGCTCCGGAGCCGGCCGCGGCGCCGTGCCGAAAAACAGACGGCGGCCGCTCTCCGAGAACGACGGCTCGCCGTGCTCGCTCACCCACCATCCTTGCGGCACTCCCTCGGCACCCTCGTGCGCCGCCCGCCGTGCGCCCTCCATGCCCACACGCCAGTGATACAGCGCGTAGGAGGGCTGCTCCGCGTCAACGTCATCGCGGTTCGTGAGGAAGGCGACCTGCCGTCCCTCTTCGTCGAACGCCAAGGACTCGTAGGTGCCCCGGCCGGTGAGCAGCGGCACGCTCTCACCCGAGGCCGGCTCCACCACCCACACTCCGTCGCCGCTCCCATCGGGACTGGAGACCGCGTACGCGAGACGCCGGCCATCCTTGGCAAACACGTACTCCATCACGTGCTCGAAGCGCCGCTCCTCCCCCGTGGTGAGATGCCGCAGCACCAGCGGCGTGCCGACCTCGTCATCGTCCTTCTCCTCCGCCTGCGCGGTATCGGGTTCCTGTGGGACCAGGGCCGTGTCGGGCTCTTGCTCTACGTGCGCCGTGTCCGGCTGCTCCCCCGGGACCGTCTCCTCCTCGGCGGCACTGTCCTCTTCCACCGGGCGCTCCAGCAAATACGCCAGCCATCCTCCAACGTCCTCCGGGAGCTGGAACGACTTAACCCGCTCGACGCGCACCACCTCACCTGTGGCAAGGTCGAGGATGCCCAGGGAGTCCTGCGGCAGATCGTCCTTCTTCTTCTCCTCCCGCCTCGCCTGCCGCACCAGCGCCAGCTCCGGCCCGATCAGGAACACGGCAAATGCGCCGTCGGCCGTGAACGCCGCTTCACTGCCGCGGGGCACCGCGTACAACGAGTCCAACTCCAGTCCGTGGACCCGCAGCTCGGCGTCACCATCCTGCGGGGCGAGACCGTAGAGCAGCCAGTGGCCGTCGCGCGAGAGCGCCTCGCCCTCTATGGTCCTCCACTCGTCGTAGGCCGAGTGGTCGAGGGGAACCTTGGAGCTCTCTTGCGCATGCAGCGTAGAAAGGCCGACGAGGAGAGCGAGGGTGCACAGAACAGTCGCGCGCATGGCGTCTCCGTAGAGTGAATGCTGGAGAATCGTAGAAGGGCGAGGCGCTTGTAGGCTACTTGATGCCGCCCGTCACCGCCTCACGGTACTCCTGCCAGAAGACTCCCGCGTGGCTGAGGCCGCTGCCTCGCAGGATCTCGAGGTCCTGTTCCAGGGTCAGGGGCTGGTCGCCCTCGTTCGCTTCGAGGTCCCGGAGGAACTCCCGAGCCCGCTCTGCATCCCCGAACCGTGGATCGTGCGGGTCTGCCCGCTCGAGGATCCCCTTGACCCTGAGCTCCTGAAGCCGTGACTCGATCTGCTCGGTGGCTCCCAGCACGATGTCCGCGTTCAAGAACCACCCGCCGGGCTCCAGGAACGCCACGCACCGGCGGATCACCAGGGCTTTGGCATCCGGATCGAGGTGGTGCAGGGCGTAGGACGAGATGACGAGATGGCCCTTCTCGGCGGGAGCGAGAAGGGCATCCAGCTCCCGGAAATTGCCGACCCGGAACTCGACTAGCGTCCGCTGGTCCCCGAGGCGATGGGACGCCACGTCCAACATCGCGCTGGCACCGTCGACGGCGATCACGTGAGCGGTGGGGTAGCGTTCGAGCAACCGGCACGTAAACGCCCCCGTGCCGATTCCCAGGTCGAGAGCCCGCAGCGAGGCCCTGCCCTCGAACGTGGGAAGGGAGAGCGCCACCTCGATCATCTTGTGACGGTTCGGATGCATCACATCCATATCGGCGTCATAGGACGCGATGCGGCTCGGAAGATCGTACGCTGCGATGCTGTCCTGCTCCATACCCTCTCCGCGGTGCCCAGCCCGCAACCTCGATCCGCTCCGTCGGCAGCCCGGGGTGTGCCCGCTGAGCTGGAGCGCACTCAGGCCGTCCTGAAATCGTCGGTCGACGTGGAGGCCAGCGCAAGGGCCACTCCCGCCCGTCTCCACATTGTTGCACCACCTTCCGTGAGATCACATCTTGTCATCTAACCGTGGAAGGAGCCGACTGTGATGGAACGCAAGACTCTGGGCATGTCGGGCATCCTCGCTGGCCTCCTGCTCGCCGCAGGGCTCGCCGCACCAGCCTATGCGCAGCAGCTTCTGCCGGGGAGGATCGCGACCGGCTCGACCAGCAGCGAGAAGGTCGCGGAGCTCGAGTTCCGAGCTGAATCCGCCGGCATCCTCACCGTCATCGCCCGGTCCACCGATGAGAGCGACCTCGTACTGGTCGTGACCGACGGCGACGGGCAGCCGTTGCCCGATGGAAGATCCGACCAGGACATCGGAGGCGACACCGGCGCGGAGCAGTTCGCCGTCACGATTCCCCGGACCGGTACGTACCGCGTGCGGGTAGAGACCTACAGCTGGGAGTCCGCCGGATTTCGCGTCGGGGCGTCCTGGCTCGCGTTCCCGGACCTCGAGGTCCCACCGGATCCCGACGGCTCGCCGAGCACGGCCATCCCCATCGCCGTGGAGCAGCAGAGTGTCAGCGGATCTATCGACGGGAGGGCGGGCGACTACTGGGACTGGTACGTGCTCATCGCCGATCGTAGCGGCACCCTTACGGTCGCGACCCGCGCGGACGAGGGGGACCTGGTACTGGAGGCGTTCGAGGAAGGGCAGTACACCGAGGCGTTGGAGCGCTCCGATCAGGATCTGCAGGGGATCAACGGCAACGAGGCGCTTACCCTGATTGTCACTGCGGGGCAGGCACTCTACTTCAAGGTCTCGGCGTTCAGCGAGGGCACCGCCATCGACTACCGATTGCAGATCGGGTTCATTCCCGACAAGTAGCGGCGATCACAGTCCGGCCGGTGCGGCGTGGTCTCTCGCCGCGCCGGCCGCATCGTGTGCTTCCCACCACAGTCTCGCCCGCTCCTGCGTCCAGGGCTCCGGGAGGTCCACGACGGCGAGCCGGTCTGCAAGCTCCTCGGCCGTCTGAATCCGCTCGGCCGGGTCCTTCTCCAGGCACGACAGCACGATAGAGTCGAGAGACGCGGGCACGGGCTGATCGGTGGCCTTCGAAGGTGGCATCGGCTGCTCATTCGCGTGCGCCAGCAGCATCGCCGGGAACGTCTTCTCGTCGAACACCAGCCGGCTCGTGAGCAACCAGTAGGCCACACACCCCACGGCGTAGAGGTCGGCGCGCCCGTCCACCGGACCCTTCCCCGAGGCGATCTCCGGCGCCATGTACGACGGCGTGCCGTGAATCACCCCGGTCTGCGACAGGTGCAGGTCCTCTTCCGAGGGTAACCTCGCGTGCCATTTCGCCAGCCCGAAGTCGAGCACTTTCACGAAGTCGTGCTCGAACGCCCGCTGGCAGAGATAGACATTGGCCGGCTTCACGTCACGGTGGATGAGACCGCGCCGGTGCGCCTCCCCCAGCGAAGCGCAGACCTGCCGCAGTACGTGGACCACCCGCTCCGGAGGGAGAGTGCCGAACCTGCGCACGAGCTGCTCCAGATCGACTCCCTGCAGCAGCTCCATGACGTAGTGGAACGTGCCGTCCTCGGTAATGCCGTAGTCGTATAGCTCCACCGTGTGCGGGGACTGGAGGGCCGCAGTGACCTGGGCTTCCCGCTCGAACCGAGCGAGCATGGTATCGGCCCCGCCGGAATCGGGACCGAGTGCATCACGGTGGATCAGCTTCACAGCCGCTGGACGTGCCAGCATGCGGTGCTCCGCACGCCACACCTCACCCATCCCCCCCTGTCCGAGCCGCTCCACCAGCCGATAGCTCCCCATCTCCCGGGCGCGGCTCACGTCCTGACCCAGACGGTACACGATGCGGGCGGCGATGTAGGCAAAGATGGCGGTTCCCAGGTAGGGACTCACGAAGATCCAGAAGAACTCGCCGGCGGGCAGCACTGGGGCCCGGCCGGCCCGCACCTCCAGCCAAAAAACGACGGGGACCGCCGCTGCGGACAGCAGCAGGGCCACTGACGCGCGGCGCGGCTCCGTCGGGACCACCACCGTGAAGAACAGCATCCACAGCGCCACCCCCGCGAAGCCGACTGTGTCTCCGCTCATGCTGCTTGCCGGCGTGTTTTGGAACGCACCCCAGTACTGGCTGACCGCGATCCCCCAGCTCACCGCCACTTCGTAGACGAGGGCGGCGGTCAGCACCGTCTTCACGGTGACGCTCGGCATCCGGGCGAGCACGATCATCACGAGCGAGGCGGCGGTCATGAAGACGGGCGCGCCCCACTCGCCGAAGTATCTGAGGTCCGACCGTATGTCCCCCTGCACGATGTTCTCGAACAGCCAGCCAGTCGCCATGGCCGCGAACACCACCAGGGCCAGGACCTGCACCCGCTTCACCGCTAGCCTGGCCAGCACAGGCGGGAGGCCTGCGGTGGACGATGCTCGGCCCGGTGCCGCTCGCACGTCGACCTTCGAGAGGAGCACGCGATCTGGTTCGGTCATCGCTCGCTGTGGAGATTGGGACTACCTGCTTCGCGCCGGGCGCCGCGTGCCACCTCTGGCAGCGCCGGGATCGGGCCAGTATGGCGCGCCCCGGCGCCCGGAGCAAGTTGCCGGCCTGTGGGACCGCCCGCCGGCGCCGGGCCTCCTGCTCCCGAGCGCCTGCTCCCCACGTATACTTCTCGTCCACACTGGTTCGAGGAACCCGCTATGATCGGCTCAACGACCCGCTGCGCCTCACGCGCCATCGGCTGGCTCGCCCTGGCTGCTCTCGCCGGCGGCACTGCCACACAGTGTTCAGCACAGCAGGCACCGTGGCCCACGCACGGCTGGAGCGTCTCGTCACCAGAGGCCCAGGGCCTCGACAGCGCGCCGCTCGCCGCGCTCACACGGGAGATCGAGGCCGGCGCGTACGGCAACGTCGACCGGCTCGTCGTCGTGCGGAACGGCTACCTGGTCGCGAGCAAGCGGTGGGAGAGGGACTACCGGACAATCAGCCGGGGGTTTGCGGACGCGCTCGGGTGCGGGGCCGGGACGTGCCCCGACACGACGGCGGTGCACCAGTACAACTACTACCACCCGGACCACCATCCCTACTACCAGGGCCGGGACGTGCACTCGCTCCAATCTGTCACCAAGTCGGTCACGGCGGTGCTGATCGGGATCGCGATCGGCCGCGGCGACATCAGCGGACCGGACGCGTTCCTGGTGTCGTTCTTCGAGAACTACGACCTGTCGCGCGTAGACGAGCGGCTGCGCCGGGCGACGCTGGACGACCTGCTCACGATGCGCTCGGGCATCGAGTGGCACGAGGACCGGCCGTTCGACTCGACCAACACCACGCTGCAGCTCGAGTGGAGCGAAGACTGGATCCAGTTCACGCTGGACCAACCGATGGATGCCGACCCGGGCGAGAAGTGGGCCTACAACTCGGGCGGCAGCCACCTGATGTCGGGTATCGTCAAGGCCGCCGCCGGCAAGTACGTGGACGAGTACGCCGAGGCGTACCTGTTCGGGCCGCTGGGTGTCACGGATTACCACTGGAAGAGGACGCCGAAGGGCTACCCCGACACCGAGGGCGGGCTCTACCTGGAGGCGGAGCAGCTGGCCAAGATCGGCTACCTGTACCTGAACGACGGGGTGTGGGACGGCCAGCGCATCCTGCCCGAGGGCTGGGTCCGGGCCTCCACCGCGCGCCATGTGGAGTCGGTCAACCGGGCTGGTTGGGGCTACGGCTACCAGTGGTGGCGGCCGGACCGGGACGGCACGGAGGTCTGGGCCGGCCTCGGGTTCGGCGGCCAGTTCCTCCTGGTGCTACCCGAGCATCAGCTGATCGGCGTGGTGAACTGCTGGAATCTGTTCGGCGGAGTCGAGCGCTCGATTCTCCGCGGGCTACTGGAGGCGTTACTGGCAGCGGCAGCGGGCAAGTGAGCGTTTGGTATTCGAAGCGCACCTGCACCCGCGACTTGACCTTGGGGAGTGACTAGCCTATTGCTCTCTTGTCACCCACTACCGAGCACCTACTCATGAACGTCATCCTCCTCGGTCCCCCCGGTTCCGGCAAAGGCACTCAGGGGGCGATCCTCGCCCGTCGGCTCGGCGTCCCCAAGATCACCACTGGCGACCTCCTCAGCGACGCCGTCCAGAAGAGCACCCTGCTGGGCCGCGACGCCAAGCGCTACATGGATCGGGGAGAAATGGTGCCGGACAAAACCATCCTGAGCCTCGTCAAGGAGCAACTGGAGTCCCCAGAGGCCGCACAGGGGATCGTCTTGGACGGCTTTCCTCGCACCATCCGACAGGCGCAGGCCGTGGACCGCATGCTCGCAACGGGGGTACAGAGGGTCCTGCTGTTAGATGTGCCCGAGGAGGAGCTCGTCCCACGGTTGCTGGCCAGGGCGTCCACCGAAGGGCGCAGCGACGAGACCACCGAAGCGATCCGACGGCGGCTCGACGTGTACCGCAGGTCCACGGCGCCGCTGGTCGGGTACTACCGCGAAGAGGCGGTGTTGAAGATCGTCCCCGGTACGGGCACCGTGGAGGAGATCGCCGAACGGGTGCAGCAGGCTGTCGGGGTGTGATCACCACGAACGCGCCACCACCTCCCAGTCTCCACCTGCGCAGCGGCGGAAGGCCCAGAGCTGCTTACCGGTGTCACCCCCCCTGACTTGCTAGGTTTCGGGTGACCACCGGGAAGAGGTCGTACGGGGAGCCCATTCGATGCCAGCCAACCTCACACCGGCGTATAAGGGGGCCGAGGCCAAGTTCCGGAACGCGGTGACGCGGGAGGAGAAGATCGCCTGCCTGGAGGAGATGCTCCGGGTGATCCCCAAACACAAAGGGACGGACAAGCTCCAGGCCGACCTGCGCTCCCGCCTGTCGAAGCTGAGGCGCGAGCCAAAGAAGAAGGGCCCCACCCGGAAGCACAGTCACAAAGTCCCGAGGGAGGGAGCGGGGCAAGTGGTTCTGGTCGGTCCCCCGAACGCCGGGAAGTCCAGCCTCGTGGCTTCCCTCACCCACGCCAAGCCCGAGGTCGCCAGCTACCCCCTCACCACCCGGGAGGCCACACCGGGGATGATGCCCTTCGAGGACGTCTCCTTCCAACTCGTGGATCTGCCTCCTCTCTGCGAAGAGCACGTGGAGCCCTGGGTCTACGATCTGGTGCGGACGGGGGATCTGGTGTGGCTCGTGGTCTCTATCGAGCACCCGCTCGCCGGCTTCGACATGGTGACGGCCCTTCTCGGCGAGAAGGCCACCGTGCTCTATCCAGCGGGAACCGGCGGAACGACGGACACCCGGCCGGGATGGCTCCACAAGCCTGCCCTATTGGTAGTCACCGGAATGGACCGAGATGGCTCGGAGGGGGATCTGGCGGCTCTCGAGGCGCTGCTGGAAACGCCGTGGCCCACCGTGCCCGTGTCTTCCGTCGCGGGCATCGGGTTGGAGGAGTTGGCCAAGCGGACCTTCGATGCCCTGGACATCATCCGGATCTACACCAAGGAGCCCAGGAAGGACCCGGACCTCGATCGGCCTTTCACTCTAACGAGGGGATCCACCGTCGGTGATTTGGCCCGAACTATCCACAAGGACATCGCAGACGGGTTGAAATTCGCGCGAGTGTGGGGACCCAGCGCATTCGACGGTCAGTCGGTCCACGCGGCCCACGTCCTGGAGGAAGGGGACGTGGTGGAGATCCACTGGTGAGGTCCCCGCAACCCGGCAACTGGTCACTCTGGACGCGAGTTCGTGTCATCCGTTGCCGGGTGCGGGCGTCACAGCCGCTGGCGATGCCGCGCTTCTACGCTACTTGCTACCGGGTGACGGCGCCTTAGGTGGAATTCAAGTACAAATGGACGTACATGACTGCCATCGATCCTTCCCCCACCGCCGAGGCAACTCGCTTTACGGATCCGTGGCGAACGTCACCGGCCACGAACACGCCGGGGAGGCTCGTCTCCAGCATGTAGTGCGTGTCGCTCACCGGGGTCTCCAAGGTCGTCGTGCCAACAGCAAGCCAGCCTGAGGAACGTCTTGGCGCCCTATGGGAGGCTGCGTCGCTCAACGCCCGCGCGCCGGCGGCCGCCCGCGCCTCCGGCCCCGACAGGATGAAGCCGTGCTCGTCACGCGCTACCGTGTCGCCCAGCCAATCGGTGTGTGGCACCGCGCCGATAAGGATGAAAAGCCCGCTTGCCGGAACGGTCTTTGTGGATTTCCCGCCCTCGCATGACAGCACGAGCTGCTCGAGCCGGTCAACACCCACGACTTCTTGCACCTCGGTCTCGGTCCACACCGCGATGTTCTCCGTCTCATCGATCTGGTCAATGAGGTATTGGGACATCGTCTTGGAAAGTGAGTGACCTCGCACCAGCATCGTGACGCTCTTGGCATACTTCGAAAAGTACATCGCAGCCTGTCCCGCCGAATTCGCCCCACCTACGACGTACACATCCTTTCCGCGTACAGACTCACCTTCACCCATGGCCGCGCCGTAGTACACTCCGGCGCCGCTCAGCCGCTGGATACCTTCAGCCTGGAGCTGCCGATACGAGACGCCGGTCGCTATGAGAACTGCCCGGCATTGCAGCTCGTTGCCATCGCCCAGTTGCACCGTACGCGTCGGACCGTCAGACTCGAGGCCAACCACCTCTTGGGCCGTGAGAATCTCCACTCCGAACCGACGCGCTTGCGTGACGGCCCGTCGAGCCAGTTCCGCACCGGACAATCCGCCGGGGAATCCCAGGTAGTTCTCAATGCGTGAGCTCGTTCCCGCCTGTCCCCCGGGGGCCTCCCGTTCAACAACTAATGTGCGCAGACCCTCCGATGCGCCGTACACCGCTGCCGCCAGCCCTGCCGGTCCCGCTCCTACGATGATCAGGTCGTACAGCGGCTTGTCGGCGATGGTCTGCAACCCTACACGCTGTGCAATCTCGCGATTGGCGGGCCTGCAAAGCATGGACCCGTCGGGAAAGAACAGGCAGGGTAACTCCGGTCTGGTCTGTCCGGTCCCATCGACCAGTTGTCGAGCCTCGTCGCTCAGCTCCACATCGAGCCAGAGATAGGGAATGTTGTTCTTTGCTAGGAAACCCTTCACCTGGTGAGACGCAGGCGCCCACTGGTTACCTACTACGCGAATGCCTTCGAAGACGGGCCGGTACGCGGCAAGCCAGTCCTCGAGGAGATCGCTCACCACTGGGTACAACTTCTCGTCGGGCGGATCCCACGGTTTGAGGAGGTAGTAATCGAGGTGGACGTCATTGATGGCCTTGATGGCAGCTTCGGTATCCGCATACGCCGTCAGCAGCACTCTCTTTGCCTCCGGGAAAAGCTCAACGGCCTTCCCGAGGAACTCGACACCCGTCATTTCCGGCATGCGCTGGTCGACCAAGAAGAGCGCTACCGTGTCGCTTCGCTGCTTCAACAAATCGGCGGTGTTCAAGGCCTCTTGTCCCGACGTGGCCTTGATGATCCGATAATCCGGGCGGTACTGCCGTCGCAAATCGCGCTCGATGGCATTACAGACCTGCGGGTCATCGTCTACCGTCAAGATGACCGGCTCCGACATCGTTCATCTCCTTACGCTTTAGACCGTCCGCAACACACTCACTTGCCCGGCATGTCGAGATCAGCCTGCAAGGGAAGCCTGACTTCAAAGCAGGTTTCTCCCGGTCTCGATCGCACTTCGATCTCCCCGTTGTGCTTTTGCACGACGATGTTGTGGCTGATATTGAGTCCCAAGCCCGTACCCTCCCCGGGGGGCTTAGTAGTGAAGAAGGGATCGAACACCTTTGGCTGTACGTCCTGTGGGATCCCTGGTCCGTCATCGATGACCTGTACCACCACCCATGGGTCCCTTCTGAAGGTCTTGAGGCTCAACGTACCGTGACCGCGCATCGCACCCACCGCGTTGTCCACAAGGTTGGTCCACACCTGATTCAACTCGGTGCCGAATGCTTGGATCCGTGGCAGGTCCGTGTCGAACTGCCGACGTATAGTCACACCCTGTTTGAGTTTGCCACGGAGCATGACCAGCGTGTCGTTCAGGCCCTCGTGAACATCCACGGCTTGGACGGGTGCCTGATCGAGGTACGTGTACGACTTGAGCGCTTTGACAATCTCGGATATCCTGCCGGCGCCCTCGCGAATCTCGGACATGAGTGCATGCGTCGAGTAGGTGCTGGCCAGGGATGCAATAATCGTCGCCAACCGGTCGTCCCCAAACTCCTTCCACATCTCGGTGAGCTCTTGCTTGTTCAGCCCGAGCGGCACGAGCGTCGGCGCAAAGCGCCAGGGCTCCGCAACACCGCGTCCCTGCAACCAGCTCTCGATCTCGCTTTCCAGATCGCTCTGCGTCAGCGGATCCAGATCGATCGGGCTCTTGATCCGATCCCTGGTCAACGTAAGGAGCTCTTCCAGGGCACGCGTATGCTGCTCACTCAGAGCCGATTCGCCGAGCTGGCGTTGCGCTCGACTCAGCCGGTCGATCTCCTCACGAAGCTGCTCCGCACCCCGTTGCGCAGCAGCGGCGGGATTGTTGAGCTCGTGGGCCATCCCGGCACTGAGCCTTCCAAGCGTGGCCAGCTTCTCACTCTGCCGGAGCGCGATCTCCTGCTGCAGGTACGCCGTCTCGAGAGCGCGCATCTTCTGTTGCTCCCACAGCAGGTAGACCTTGTCGTGAAATACTTGAGATGCCAGCGTCAAGAACTTGACATCCAACTCGTTGAAAGGACTCCGCACCTTGCTGTAGAGGAACATGCTCTGAAGCCCGCCCGTGCCGAACCGCGGACATACATATACTTGCACAATGGTGTCTTTGCGAAATTGTCCGGGAAGCGTCTTCTTTGCGCTTTCCAGCTCCGCCCCCTCAAGGAAACGCGACTTCTTCCCGCTCCACAGCTCCAACTCGACATTGCACAGCTGATCGATGGGTACGTGGTCGACGGTGGCCTGGCCCCGGGAGCCATCCACGACGATGGCGACCCGCTGCGCAGCGACGGCCGACCCTTCTGGTTCGAGGCTGAAATACCGCCACGAAAAGACGTCTGCCACATATTTCAACCGGCGCACGAGCAGCGTGCCCACCTGCACTATTTCACTAGACGCGTTGACTTCGCTCGTGAGCTCGAACAGCGCCTCGTATCGGGAGAGCGTCGACAGCGCGCCTTCAGTGGTCATTAGATGGGGTCACCCCGTGTATTCGGGGACCGCAGACCGGCCATTGGGAAAAGCCCGTCAGGATGGGGGTCTAGGTGGTCTCAGGAGGGAAGGGTGCTTCCCATGGAATATCGTACGCGTCGGTCACCGTGTTCATCATGATCCCAAAGTACCCAACCGCCAGTAACTCGTCGATTTCTCGTTCCGAGAATCCGGCGTCCCGAAGTTCCTCTTCCAGCTCGAAGTCGTCACCGGCAACGCTCTTGGGCCTTAATGCGGCTCGGGACACAACGTCCAGCGCTACCTGATAGGAGGCCGGGAGCCTGGCGAGTGCCTCACCCTCCGACAGGGCCATCAAGTCGTCATAATTCAACGTTGAGTCCAGATTACATGCGGCATGTGCATGCAGGGACGTGCAGTATTCGTTCCCCGCTTTGATCGAAATGCGAAAGAGAATCAGCTCTTTCAACAGTGCCGGGATTTCCCCTTCGACAAGGGTGTTCCTGAGCATCGACCATACAGCGCGGAGGATGTTCTCATTGTTCCCCAGGGCTTTGAAAACATTAAGCACGTCCTGGCTCCCCATCGTCTCCATGATCTCATCGTAGATGGCCTGCACCTCGCGAGGTGCAGCGTCGTACTCAACGAGGGTCGCTCGCTTCATGATGTTCTCCCGATCCTGATCGCCTGAACCGGCCGCGGAATGAGATGGAGTTCCGGGGGTTGGAGGGAACGCCCCGGTGCACGGTCGTGGGGAGTAACTTATCGCTTGGACCGAAAATTGCGAGGGGCAACCCCAGCTGAGATGTTCAGGGAGGAGACGCGCCTACGGCGACCCAACGAGCTATCGGGCTTCCATCTTTGACTCGATGTCCTTCACGCCGGGAATCTGCAGCGCCAACTGCTTGACTCTGTCCGCATCAGCGAGATACCGCGCGTTCGCCGTGATCGTGACAACACCATCGTTGGCTTCGACTTCGATCCTGTCATCCGAGATGCCTCGATCCAGACCGATCTTGGCCCGAATCTCGCTGGCGAGGACTAGATCATCCAGGATCCTCTGGGACCGTTGGGTCGTTTGGAAATCACGGCTCACCGTCTGAGCGACGATCGCGATGGCACTTGGAACCGGGATGCGCTCTAGATTGATCACCAGGTCAAAGGTGGCGGGATCGTTCATGTCGACACCATGGACCCATTTCACCCACTTGTCCCGTTCTTCATCCAACGTCTTCACGTACTCTATCGCTCTCTCCCGTGTGAGGTCGCATCGTTCCATTACGGTGCCGATACGAGTCTCCCTGTCGGCCAATACCATGATTCTCAGGTTGTGAGGAATCCCTTTGAGCAGGAGGTGCCCTCCCTCACCATGATACACCAGGTTGTCACCTTGGACGGCCTTGGCGATGACTGCCTGCACGCAGTGGATGTAGTGCAGCCTTGTGAGGCCGCGTCCTTCCAGCAGCCCAGGTCTGTGCTTGAGAGCCGACTCCAGCTGGCTCTCCGACGCCCCGAACTCCTTGGCGGTGTTGACCAGCAGCTCCTCTCGGGAGAGGAGACGATAGCCCATTTCCTCACGGAGGTGCTCTGCCAGGACCTCGATGCCGCTGTATGCCCCCCTTGATATGGTAATGATGGCCACTACAACCTCCTGCTCCCGGGTAGCGGGCAGGTACTTCGAGCGGGCTTCGCCGCCTGATCGTTCGTGAACCGAACCAGCAGCTAGATAGAAAGCTGCGACTCTGTGGAGGCGGCAGCAAGCGGCGCTGCATCGTCCGCGCCGTCAGCTCGGCCTCCTCCTTCTTAGACACCCAAACGCGACTCCAGCTAAGCCGAAGTCGCGTCGTCATTTGCCCCGCCTGGGCTCGCCGCTCCGCTCACAGTCCTCTGATCCAGAGCGGCGGCCACAGGGACCAGAAACGATGTGGTGGTTTGTCGTGCGGCGTTCTTTGGGCCAGCTCAAGTAGAAGCGCCCGCCCTATCGTACACAATGACCTCGCCAGTCAAGTTCCTCTTGTCGGATTTGATCATGGCGATTCCGGTGAAGATGAACTGCGAGTCAGTGGATTCCGGTCCCAGAATCAGGGCTTCTCCGCCGAGCCTCGCCGCTTCGGCGATCATCTCTTTGCGCAGATCGTCGAAACTGTCGAAGACCGTCTCGGAGTTCGATTCGATGACTGCGATGACGGTGTAGGGTTGTTGCGGCTTCTCGAGAAGCACCGTCACTGAATCGGGCGACCGAGCCGGGCGTGCCGCATGATCCAAGCGTTGCACGTTCGTGCTGATGCAGCCGACGGCGAAGACACAGATGCACACTCGGAGCCATTGTCGCATGGTT
>JBDHDE010000009.1:0-64022 GCA_039591655.1 Gemmatimonadota bacterium | reverse complement strand
CACCGCGCTGGCCATGGGTGCGGACCGCGGCATCCTGCTCAAGACGGATGCCGTTGGGCTCGATCCCCTGCCGGTGGCGAGGGCGCTCGCCGCCGAGCTCGAGGACGGAGGCTATGACCTCATCCTCTTCGGCAAGGTGGCCATTGACGACTACAACCACGGGGTTGGCGTGATGGTGGCGGAGCTGCTAGAGCTCCCCTGCGCCAGCGCCATCACGGAGCTCGAGATCGGCGACGGCAAGGGTAAGGCCGAGCGGGAGATCGAGGGCGGCGTAGAGGTGGTGGAGTTCGACCTCCCGGGGGTGATCACAGCCGACAAGGGCCTCAACGAGCCGCGCTACCCGGCGCTCCGCGGCATCATGCTGGCCAAGAAGAAGCCGTTGGAGGTGAAGGACGCCTCGCTGGAAGCCGACGGCCTGGAGGTGGTGGGGCTGGCGCCGCCGCCGGAGCGCAAGGAAGGCCGGATCGTGGGCGAGGGAGTCGCGGCGGTTCCCGCCCTGGTCGATGCACTCCGCAACGAAGCGAAGGTGCTCTGATGGCGAACGTGATGGCAGTGCTTGAGCAGCGCGACGGCACCTTCAAGCGTGTGTCGCACGAGGCGCTCACCGCGGCGCGCGGACTGGCTGACGCGATGGGTGGGGAGGTGCACGCCCTGGTGATCGGCCCGACTGGGATGGGCAGCGGGGGATTGGGCGAGTTCGGGGCTGACAAGGTGTTCGTCGCTGCCGACGATGCGTTCGAGCTCTATCAGGGCGACGCCTACGCGTGGGTACGCGGCGGTCATCATCCCCGCTACGGCACTGGGGCGGGACCTGGCGCCGCGGGTCGCGGCGCGACTGGGCTGCCCGCTGGCCACGGATGTGACGACGGTGGCGCACGATGGCGGGGTCGTCGTGACCCGTCCCGCATACGGCGGCAAGGCGATCTACACCCTCAAGAACACTGCCTCGTCGTGCGTAATCTCCCTACGGCCCAACGCGGTCTCGCCGGCCCAGTCCTCCAAGGCGGGCGCCATGGAGATGGTGGCCGCCTCCGTGGGTGCCGCAAGGGCGAGGACCATCGAGGTCAAGCAGCCCGAGCGGGCCGCGCTGGACGTGGCCGAGGCATCGGTGGTGGTGGCCGGGGGCCGCGGCCTCAAGGACGCGGAGGGCTTCAAGCTCATCGAGGATCTGGCCGAGGCAGTGGGCGGTGCCGTGGGCGCCTCCCGGGCCGTGGTGGACGCCGGGTGGCGGCCGCATGCCGAGCAGGTGGGGCAGACGGGCAAGACCGTGAGCCCCAGCCTGTACTTCGCGGTCGGCATCTCCGGGGCGATCCAGCACCTGGCCGGTATCCGCACCGCGAAGGTGATCGTCGCAATCAACAAGGATGCCGACGCCCCCATCTTCAAAGTCGCGGACTACGGGATCGTCGGGGATCTCTTCGAGGTGATGCCGCGGCTCACCGAGGAGATCAACAAGATCCGGGAGGGGTGACGCGATGGCGGGACCGATCATTCCCGCGAGCCACCAACCGGGGCTCCCCCGCGATCAGCTCATCCTGAGTGAGGCTCCAGGCCAGGAGCGGATCGACCTCGACGTAGTGTTCGTCGGTGCCGGTCCCGCCGGGTTGGCGGGAGCGATCCACCTGGCGCAGCTCGTGCAGCAGGACAATGCCTCGGGCGAGGGCCTCGGCGAGGTAAGCATTGGCGTGCTGGAGAAGGCCGCCTCCCTGGGGGAGCATTCCCTCTCGGGGGCGGTGGTCAATCCCCGACCGTTACGCGAGCTGTTTCCCGACCTCGGTGAGGCGGACTTTCCCTTTGGCTCGCCGGTGAGCCGCGAGGACATCTACTTCCTCTCCGAGACCCGCGCCTGGCGGCTCCCCACGCCGCCCACGATGAAGAACAAGGGCAACTATGTCGCGTCCATCTGCGAGATCGTGCGCTGGCTGGGTGAGCGGGCACAGGAGCTCGGCGTGGACGTGTTCGCTGGCTTTCCGGCGGGAGCGCTGCTCACCGAGGGGAGCAAGGTGCTGGGCGTGCGCACCGTGCCCTCGGGGCTCGACCGGGACGGCAACGAGATGTCCAACTACATGCCGCCCGCCGACATAGTGGCCAAGGTGACGGCCCTGGCGGAGGGGACCAGGGGGATGCTCGCCCAGGCGTACCTCGAGTGGCAGGGAGTGGGCTCCCACAATCCGCAGATCTTCGCACTGGGTGTGAAGGAGCTGTGGGAGCTCGAGCGGCCGCTGGACACGGTGATTCACAGCATGGGCTGGCCCCTCCCGCGCGACGCCTTTGGAGGGAGCTTCATGTACCCCCTGGAGCCCAAGGTCGCGGCGCTGGGGTTGGTGGTAGGGCTCGACTACCGTCAGCGCAGGCTCGACGTGCACGACCTGTTGCAGCGCCTGAAGCAGCATCCTCTCTTCAAGCGGTACCTGGACGGTGGGGAGCTGATCGAGTGGGGCGCCAAGACGATTCCGGAGGGCGGCTACTACGCATTGCCCGAGCGGCGCTCCGGCGACGGCGTGGTGATCCTCGGCGACTCGGCGGGGCTCGTGGATGTGCCGTCCCTCAAGGGGATTCACTACGCGGTGCAGTCGGGGATCTTCGCCGCCAAGGCGATCTTCGTGGCCCTCAAGACCGACGACGTCTCGGGAGCGAAGCTCGCCGAGTATGACCGGATGGTGGAGAGCTCTTACATCGCGAGCGATCTCTACCGCACGCGGAACATGCGGCTCGCGTTCAAGGACGGCTTCTGGAAGGGCGCGCTCAAGGCAGGCCTCATGAGCCTCACGGGTGGGCGAATCCCGGGGAGGCGGATTCCCATGGAGCCCGATGCCGCCGCGCCCCGCGTCCCCGGCGGCGACGAATCCCTCGCGCCCGACAATGAGCTCACCGTCAGCAAGGTGGACGCGGTCTTCAAATCGGGGAACGCCACTCGGGATACGATACCGACGCACCTCATCGCGGCGGGTGACGTCCCCGCGGAGGTCGCGGAGTTCTACACCCACTTGTGCCCGGCGGCGGTGTACGAGGTAAGCGACGGCGAGCTCCGGGTGAACGCCCCCAACTGTGTGGACTGCAAGGCGACGGATGTCGTCGGTCCGCGGTGGACCCCTCGGGAGGGGGGTGCGGGTCCCGCCTACAAGCGGATGTAGAGGCGCCCTTGCGGACCCCGGTACCGGGGTGCACATTCGCCGACGCTCGAGACGTCTAGTGGCTGGCAGCCATTGATCCGCAGGAAAGCCCTGCGCCCCACCAGCTGTCGCCGCTAGGCGTCTTTTTTTGGGGGGCTCGGCGGCCTGGAGGAACTGCCGATTCTGTGACACCTTATTTCCATGGCAAAGATCACCGGCGTCACTCTCGGAACGGTCATCGCGTTCGTCGCGCCGGGCTTCGTCGGCCTGATCGCCGCCTCCTATCACTCGCCGCTCGCTTCTGCCTGGTTGACGGCAGCCGTCGACAAGGACCAGAACGTGGGGGTCTTCTTCTTCGTCCTTCTCGCGTCCCTGGCTCTGGGGATCGTGATCAGCGGGGTACGCGCCCTGGTGTTGGACTACGTGTACACCCGTGGCATCCGTGTAATCCACTACGCCCGCATCGCCGAGTACACCATACTCGAGCCCGTGGACCTCTCGATCATCCACTTTGATCAGCTCGCCGACGACCGGCGGTTGACCGCATTCGAGACGGTCGTGGAGTTCTACTACAGATTCTACCAATTCTACGCGAACACCTTCATTGCCCTGCTGCTCCTGCTCGTGGCGCGTTCCAGTTCCCAGGTGGCCGACGGATGGCCGACCCTTGTCTATCTGCTGATCGCGCTTGCGCTGGTGGTTCTGTTCTTCTCGGCAAGGATGTCCTTGGAATGGTATTGCATTGCGGCAGCCAGGCTCTTCACCTCTGATAGGAGTCAGACCGATGGGCAACGGCCCACCACCGGGAGGCAAGAAGAAGAAGGCGGCGAAGAGAGCCACCAGGAGAAAGAAGGTCCGGAAGAAGAAGACCGCGAAGAGGAAGGCAAGGAAGAAGGCGAGTTAGACCGAGATTCCGGATAGCGATCGCTCCATGGACGTTGCCGAGGTCCTCCACCTGTTCCTGGAACGTGGCCCGAAGTGGGTCATGGCCCAGCGCGAGTGCCACCGGCCCGGCGGGCACCCGTTGGGACCGCACGACCGTGACGTGCTCAGCCTGTTCTTTCCCGACGAGATCTTGGACCAGGTGCGCATCGTGTCGGTACCGGTGGTTCCGAACCCGGACTTCTACGAGGTGCTGACACAGCACGGCGTACCGATACCCCTGGATTTCGGCCAGATGGCGGGTATCACCTTCGGGGACACCGTCCTGCTGTCGGAGGCTCGTCCCGTCGAACCAGCCGAGCGCCTGCCTACTCTGTTCCACGAGCTCGTGCATGTTGTCCAATACGCCCGCCTCGGCGTCGACGAGTTCGTGCATCGGTACGTGATGGGATGGGCGGAGAATGGCTTCCGGTACGAGAGCATTCCGCTCGAGAAGGACGCGCACGAACTCGACGCCCGGTTCCGGGCCAAGCCGGCCGCGCCGTTCTCGGTCGTATCGGAGGTGGCCGCACAGCTCGGATCCGGGGACTGAGGCAGCCTGAAGCGGGAGAACGTCATGACCTCCATACCCAGAGCAGTTCTCTTCGGTTTCGTTATCTGGCTCATTCCCTTCGTTGTGGCCTTCGCGATCTTCCCTCTGCGCGAGTCGTCCCGCGCCCTCTTCGAGTCCATCATGCCGGTCGCCGTAACGGTCGCCGCGGTGGCGTTCGGTGTCGCCTACTTCAAGAGAGTGACGCGAGAGTTCGTGAAGGAGGGGGTCGCCGTCGGGCTGCTGTGGATGGTCATGAGCATGGCGATAGACGCTCCGCTGATGCTGGTGGGCGGGCCGATGAAGATGACTGTGGCAGAGTACGTCGCCGACATCGGGATCACGTACCTGATCATTCCGGCGGTGACGGTAGGAATTGGGGCGGCGCTCGCAACACGAGATGTGCGTTCGTCGAGCGACATCTGAGGAGATCACCGGGGGAATCATGTGGACACTGAGACTCACGCTTCTGCTGATTGTGCTGTTGGCACCGAGGCCGGTGGCTGCGCAGACGGCAGACGAGACAGGGGCGGTCGAACAGGCCGTGCTCGACTACGTCGAGGGATGGTGGGCGGGCGACGTAACCCGGATGGAGCGAAGCCTCCACCCCGATCTCGTGAAACGCATTGTCTTCACGCACGAGGCCACTGGCAGGAGCATGATCAACTCCATCACCAAGAGCGACATGGTCGAGTACACGCGGGCCGGTGGAGGGAGCGAACATCCTGAGCAGAAGGGCGAGGTCGAGGTGATGGTGCTTCGGGTGGACGGCAACATTGCGACCGTGGTGGCGACATCCGCGCGCTACGTGGACTACCTCCACCTGGCAAAGTGGAACGGGAGCTGGGTCATCGTGAACGTGCTGTGGGGTGGGCGATGACCCAGGGGACTTCAGTAGAGCCGCGCGTCGTACGCCGTGCACTGAGCCGGGAGGAACGTGCGGCTCTCTAGCGGACAATGGGCACACCCCTAGCGGCAGATGTGGCCCGGCACCTCAAGAGACTGAAGACGCCCAACGCGGCATCTCTGCGGTCGGTGCGGCGCGATGTCTCGAAGCAGGTTGCGGCGGCGCCGGGAAGGGTCGTCATCGACCTCGCGGTGCGCCTCGTTGAGCAGGGCCCGCCCGGCGCCTACCCGGTCGCCTACGAGCTCATCCGCTATCACCCCTCGGCGCTCTCCCTCGTGCGTGCCCGCGATCTCCAGCGCCTTGGCAAGCACATGCGCGGCTGGGGTGATGTCGACTCATTCGCAGGAGTAGCCGGTCCGGCCTGGCGCGAGCGTCAGGTGGCGGACGCCGTGATTCACCGGTGGGCCTGCTCGCGGAATCGCTGGTGGCGGCGGGCGGCGCTGGTCAGCACGGTACCGCTCAACGTCAAGGCGCATGGGGGGAAGGGAGACGCACGACGCACGCTGGCTGTATGCCGTCTGCTGCTGGAGGACCAGGACGACATGGTGGTGAAGGCGATGTCATGGGCGCTCCGGGCCCTGGCAGTGAGGGAGCCTGGGACGGTGGAGGAGTTCATGCGGAAGCACGAGGATGTGCTGGCGCGGCGCGTGGTTCGCGAGGTTGGCAACAAGCTACGGACCGGCCGCAAGGACGGTCGGTGACGTGGAACTGGTCTTCGTACTGGCCTCTAGGACGCCTGTAGACACCTCGGAGTCACCAAACGAAGAGAGGGAACAGCATCGATGAATCCCGGTACGCGGTGGATCGACAGAACCTTCGAGTTCGACTTCCCGGTGGAGCTGGCACCACAGTTGTTGGAGCGGCTGCGGGGCACCCCGGCAAGGCTCGAGGAGCGCATCCGCAGCCTGTCTCCGGAGGTGCTGGCGCAGCGGGACGGTGAGAGGTGGTCGATCCAGGAGCACGCGGGACACCTGTGGGATCTGGAGGAGTTGTTCCTGGGACGGCTCGATGACTTCGAAGGTGGGGCGTCCGCCCTGCGCCCCGCCGACATGAGTAACCGAAAGACCCACGAGGCGGGCCACAACCGCGGTGGCATCGAAGCGATTCTCGCGGCGTTTCGGCGAGAGCGAATGCGGCTCGTGGGCAGGCTGGAGAGTTTCGAGCGGCAAGACTTCGGAAGGTCGGCACTGCATCCGCGTCTGAACACGCCAATGCGCGTGTGCGACATGATGTTCTTCCAGGCTGAACACGATGACCATCATCTGGCCCACATCAGCGCGCTCATCCAGCTCTTCAACCGGGGCGGGCCAGCGCGTAGCTAGAACGGCACCTCCTCCAGGTGCACCCCGTCGGTGAGCACCAGGGCCTGGAGCGTCGCTCCGGCCGCCACCTCCGAGACGTCCTCCGGCACGATTAACAGGGCATCGGCCCGGGCCATGGAGGTGAGGAGCCCCGAGCCCTGGGGGCCGGTGAGACGGGCGACTGGCTCGCCATGCTCGTCCGTGAGGCGCACGCGCAGGAAGTGCGTCAGCCGCGCCGGCGTCGTGATCGGCTCCCCCACCCGTACGGCCACGGTGCGGCGGAACGGTCGCGAATGACCCAGGAGCCTCCGCACTGCAGGCCGCACGAAGAGCTCGAACGTCACCATCGTGCTCACCGGATTCCCCGGAAGGCCGATCCACGGGAGGCTGCCCAGTAGACCGAAGCCCACCGGCGCGCCGGGTCGGGATCGGAGCCACCAGAACTTCGTCGCAGTCCCGGATTCCTCCAGGATGGACCGCAGGTGGTCGTGGGTCCCGACGCTCATTCCACCGGACGTGACCAGCAGGTCGGCCTGCGTGGCCTCGTCCAGACGCAGCTTCAAATCGGCGGGGTCGTCCCGGGCGATCCCCAGGTCGAGCAGCGCGCCACCCGCCTCCTCGAGCGCGGCCCGCATGCCGTAGGTGTTGGACGAGGCGATCTTGCGGCCGGCCAGAATCGCCGCGCGCTCATCCAGGTCGGCGATCTCGTCGCCGGAGCCGAGAATAGCCACCGTGGGCCGCCGATGCACTTCCACCTCGGGCATCGCCAGCGAGGCAAGGACAGCGACCTGTGCCGGTCCGATCTCGGTGCCTGGCTCGAAGACGACTGCGTCACGGGCGATGTCCTCCCCGCGAGCGCGCACGTTGCGTCCCGCGTCGCGCTCGTCCTCGATGCGCACGCGGCCCCCCTCCAGCGCAGTCGTGTGCTCCTGCCGGATCACGGTGTCGGCGCCCTCGGGGACCGCGGCGCCGGTGAAGATGCGGGCGCATTCTCCCGGCTCGAGCGCCCTGGTGGGAAACGCACCGGCGGCGATCTCCTCTACGATCCGCAGCACCACGCCGTCGCCGCGCACGCGTCCCCGGACGTCTTCGCTCCGCACGGCATAGCCGTCCATGGCGGAGTTGTTCCACGGGGGGATGTCCAGCGGGCTCACGATGCGGGCCGCGAGCACCCTGCCGCGGACCTCCCGCAGCTGGACCGGCTCGGCCGGGAGCGGCTGGAGTTCGGCGAGAATGGCCCGGGCGGCCTCGCCCGGGGTCAGGCGCGTGGGGTCTCGTGTTGACCGCGCCACAGCTCCTCGGCGCGCTGCAGGTCCTGCGGGTCGTTCACGTTGAAGAACAGGACGTCCGGATCGCCGAACGCTCTCACCTCATCGAGGGGAAGGGTGCCCCGGCGCACCTCGTCGTGGAACTTGGTGCTACGGAGGTCTTCGTGCAGGAGGCTCCGCTGGATCGGCTCCGTGGTGCCGGGGCCGTAGATCGCGCAGAGCGGCTCCACCCCCAGGGGCCCGGTGCTCTCGGGCAGGAAGATGTCGTAGTCGCCGGCGCCGTTCACCAGCGCTTCGACGAGCTCCACGGTGAGGAACGGCATGTCCCATGCCACGACCAGCACCGGTCCCTCACCCGAGCTGACGGCGGTGTAGATGCCGCCGAGGCTGCCGGCATTCTGGACGATGTCGGCGACCGTCCCGATGCCGTCAATCCACTGCTGTGCCTCGGGTGCATTGGCGACGAGGACGGGGGATGCTCCCGTGGCGACGGTCGCGACCTCCACGACACGGTCCAGGATCCGCACCCCACCGACCTTCTCGAGTCCTTTGGGGCGTCCGCCGAAACGACTGGCAGTGCCGCCCGCGAGCACGGCGCTCCGCATTAGTCAGTATCTCCTGCCGCGTTTCTTCTCCAGCACGATGCTAAAGCCGACTGTCACGGTGATGGCGTGGTCGTAGAACCCCTCGGTAGGGTGCCTCGCCGGGGCGACCGCCGGTCCCGTAACGCGCTGCATGCGAATGATGTGGTCCCGGACCTCCAGAGTGAACTGGTAGCCGGGACTGACGGGGATCATCACCCCAGCCGATATGGCCATCGTGGGCGCGGTGTAGCTGTCGTCGGGGTCCACGATTATCACCCGATCTCGAACGGTGCCGTCCGCATCGAGGAAGGCCCCGGATGTCTCGACGACGCTCGTGTTGCGAAGCGAGACCCCGCCCTGGACGCGGAGAAACGGCGTGGCAAAGCCCCCGGGAGCGAAGCGATACATGGCACCCAGGTAGAACCCCGTCGTTGCCACCGACGTCTCCTTCTGTGTGATGCTCCTGCACACCTGTGCGTTGCGACGCTGCGGGTCGAGGGCGGCGTTCTCGGCCACCATGGTACAGTCGTCATCGATGTGCTGACCGAGGTACATCGCCTCGAAGGTGAGCCCGAAGTGTCTGCTCATGAACAAGGCCGCCGTGAGTCCAGCGGCCAGACCCGGGTTCAGCCGACGCGCAATGCGCATCGTGTCGAAGTCGAAGCCGCCCCCTCCGATGATGGCCACCGGCTGCTCTGGGAGCGTCCAGAGGTCGCCGCCGAACACGATGCCGGCATTGATCGTCAGGAAGAGCCGCGGCTGGGAGCGCTCCTGGGCGGGGAGGGGCGCGGCGCCCATGGCCGCCGCGAGGCAGAGCAGGGCGGTGCTACGCGCCACCGTCGTATTCGGCATAGAGATGCGGTTCCTCCTGGACCCGGATGTGCTGGAGGCGTACCCCCGAGGGGAGCCGCGGCGCGATCCGATCCCAGATGTGGATGGCCAGCGCCTCTGCCGTCGGCACCGTCTTGCCGAAGGCGAATTCCGGTACGTCGTAGTTCAGGTGCCGGTGGTCGAAGCGTTCAGTGACCTCTTCCCGCAATACCCGATCCAGGGCGTCGAGGTTCATCACCATCGAGGTGTCGCCGTCCACAGGCCCCTCCACCGTCACGGCGCACTCGTACCGATGGCCGTGCCCGTACTCGCTGCCGCAAGCGCCGAACGCCTCGGAGTTCCGCTCGGCCGACCACTCGGGGCGAAAGTACCGATGCGCCGCGCTGAACTCGACGACGCGGGTCAAGCGCACTGTAGGCATATCGACAATGTAGTGTCGCATCAGAACACCCGCACGGCCATGACCTTGAAGGAAAGCACGACCTCCGAGCCGATATGCAGCCCCAGCTCGTCCAGGGCGGAGCGTGTGATGCGCGCGGCGAGATCGACCCCCACGTCTACGGTCAGGGTGACCCCGCCCCGGCCGTCCTCCGCCAGGCGCGTCACGCTGCCGCGGAACGCGTTCCGGGCGCTGGATCGGAGCGGGCTCAAGCTCACCAGGATCTCATCGGGCGGGATCGCGAGGGTCGCGGGTCCCGAGCGGTCGGTCACTACTTGGACGTCGAGGGAGCCGACCCGGACGGTCTTCGGGCCCTCGCCCTCAGGCACCACGGTGCGGAACAGGTTCTCCGGGGTGACTTGACTGGCACGCCCCTCGGCCAAGGCCAGCAGCCGGTCCGACCAGCGGTACGCGTTCTCCAGCTGGTGTGAGGCAAAACACAGGGCCGTGCCCTGCTCCTGCTCTTCCGCCAAGGTCTGATATAGGCGCGCGAGGGTGGCCCTGTCGGCCACGCCGGCTGGTTCGTCGAGCAGCAGGACCTTGGGCTCCAGGACCAGTGCCCGCGCCACGGCCACCCGCTGGATCTCGCCGGCGCTGAGGTCGCCCGCCGGACGCTCGGCCAGCTCCACGGCGTGGAGTCGGTCCAGGGCGGCCTCGGTCCGCCGCGCCGCCTCCGGGCCGCGAATCCCCTGCAGCGACAGCGCGTAGTGAAGGTTGTGCCGCACGGTTCCGCCAAAGAGGTACGGGTGCTGCTCCACCAGGGTCACATGGCGGCGCGCCCAGCGCCGGTCGGCCGCGCTCACCAGGGGGCGCCCGTCCAGGCTCAGGGTGCCTGCGTCCGGCCGCTCCAGCACCGCGAGGATGCGCAGCAGAGTGCTCTTGCCGGCGCCGTTCGGACCGACGAGCGCCGTCACCGATCCGGCTTCGAGGTCGAACGCCTCGAGGGAGAGCACCGTCCTGCCCGCGTACGCGTGGTGGACGTTGCGGGCGCTAAGCATCGCCTCGACCCTGGAATAGTTGCAGCAGGACGTTGACGGTGAGGGCGAGGGCGAGGAGCACCAGGCCCAGCGCCACGGCCAACGGGAAGTCACCCTGGGAGGTGGCCAGGGCGACGGCCGTGGTCAGGGTCCGTGTGTGGTGCCGGATGTTGCCGCCCACGATCATGGCGGCTCCAACCTCAGCCAGGACCCGACCGAACGCGACGACCACGGCGGCGAGCAAGGCGAACCGGGCGACCCGGGCCACCGCCAGATGGGCCCTGAGGGGGCTCGCGCCCAGTGTGAGGGCCGTGCGTCGCACCCGGGCATCGATGCCCTGCACCGCGGCGGCGGTGAGGGCCGCCGCGATGGGCGCCGCCAGCACCACTTCGGCGATCACGATGGCCCACCAGGTGTACAGCAGCTCGGCGCCGCCCAGCGGCCCGCGGCGGGAGAGGAGCCCCCAGACCAGGACGCCGACCACCACGGTGGGGAAGGCCAGCATCGTGTTCAGGACCGTGATGGCCGCCCGGCGGCCCCAGAAGCGGGTGGTGCCCACCATGAACCCGACGGGGACGCCGATGCCGCAGGCGAGGATGGTGGAGATGAGAGCAACGCGCAGGGATAGGAGGGTGATGTCGAACACCTCGGCATCGCCCCCCAGGATCAGCTCGACGCCGCGCCGCAGGCCGTCTGCGAAGAACTCCAAGGGTCAGATCCGGATGGCGTACCCCAACGAGATCCAGAGTTGGAGATTGTGCGTCCACTCCGTGTCGTCTCTCACGCGGGGATCCAGTACAGGTGGAGCGTCCGGGTTCGACGTGTCGAAGAACGAGCTGGGATAGCGCAACTGCCACAGCATGTCCCGTACTTCGAAGCGGAATGCGAGGCGCCGGCCGACATGCCACCGGGTGCCGGCGAGGATGGCGGTGGTGAACTTCGTCTTGAACTCGAAATCGCTGAGCGAGTCCGCCGGCACGCTGCTCCCGAAGGCGAGCCCCAGGGATCCTCCGATGTACGGAGCCAGCCCGTGCCACGTCTTCCTGCCGGTGAACACTAGCCCGATGGATCCCTCCAGGAACAGGATCTGCTGCTTGTCCTTTCCCACGACCCGCGACGCCGGCGGCTGGCTGGGGTCGATGAGCGTCCGGTCGAGGTTCCCGGCCATGGCGCTCACGCCTAGCTGGACGGGGCCGCCCAGCAAGAGGTCCACCCGGGCCCCCGCCATCGGCCCCTCGGCCGGACCCACCCCGACGCTGCCCCCCGAGCCGTTGGTGTATCCCAGGGTGAGCCCCAAAAGGGTCTTGGCGCGCACGTCGCTGTATGGGGATGACTCCGGCGAGTGCCCCGCCTGGGCCGCGCTGGGAGTGGGCCAGAGGAGCGCGAGGGCGGCGCAGGCCGCCCTGATCGTGTACACTATAGTGGAGCTTTGTGGGTTTGCCATCGAACCATGCGGCTCCTACACTCTCGTCGGAATCTGAGGATGAGGCAATCTAGCCACCTCCTACCAGCGCTACCAGCCTGCGCCGCACTGTTGGTGCTTACCCTCGGGTCGGGCATCGTTCCCCTCGCGGCACAGCAGGATTATCGCGTACTTCGCACGGAGAACTTTCGGCGCGAGCCCTCCGGGCAATCCGCGCAGCTGGCGACGGTGAATGCCGGCATCGCACTGACCGGGGACAGCGTGGCCGGCCGCTGGGTGCGGGTGACCCTCGAGGGGTGGGTGTGGGGGCAATCGGTGGCGACCACGAGCCGCCCCGGGTTCGACCTGTCGGTTACCGCCGACCGGGGCGAGAACATCCGGGCCGCGCCGAACGGCAGGATCCTCGGCCGACTCGCATCGGGCTGCCTGCTCGACGAGTTGGAGCGGCGGCCGGGCTGGGTGCGCGTGCGACGCACCGCCTGGATGTTTGCGGGATCGCTGGAGCGTGCGGCCTCGGCCCAGGCGGCCCCGGCAGAGGCGCTGCCCGCTCGGTCAGCGGCGCCGACGGCGGCGGGTGAAGGCGCCGATGCACCACGATTGGACCGGGCCGTCACGTCCGACAGCGCCCAGTTGCATCGCACGCCCGACGGCGTACCCACCGGTGTCCTCGCTCCCGACGCCTCGGTACGCGTGCTGGCGCGCTCCGGGGAGTGGGTGCGGGTGCAGACCGAGGGGTGGGTGCGGGAGAGCGACCTCCGGCCTGCGACACCGGGTGTGCTGGTGGGGGTCAGTGGCGCCGAGGTGCGCTCGCGGCCTAGGGAGTTCGAGGGCAAGCTCCTGCAGTGGGTCGTGCAGTTCATCGCAATTCAGCGGGCCGATGAGCTGCGGCAGGAGATTCCCGAAGGGCAACGCTACGTGCTGTCCCGCGGGCCGCTGCCGGAGGCCGGATTCGTGTACATCGTGGTGGACGACGTCCAGCTCGCCAGGTTCGAGCGCCTCGAGCCGCTGAGCGAGCTGGTGATCATCGGACGGGTCAGGACGGCCCGGTCGCAGTATCTGGGGAACCCGGTGCTCGACCTGGTCGAGATGGCTGAGCGGGAGCAATGAAGGAGCGGTCATGAACGAGAACTTGCGATCCAAGATCGAGCGTAGGCTGGACGAGCTGGACGACGAGGTAGGTCGGCAGCTGCTCGACTATCTGGAGTTCCTGGACTCGAAGTACAACTACAGCCGGCGGGCTCCCTCGACCGTACAGCGCCTCGCCGAGAGCATCGAGGACAGGGTCGGCAGCGTGCGGGTGGGTGATGTGGCCACCAAGGGCGCAGCCCAGGTGATGGATGCCGCGAGCCGGGTCATGGAAGGGCTCGCCGCCGCGGGGCGTGTGGTGGCCGACGAACTCACCCCGCAGGCGTCCGACGAGGCGTCCGACGAGGCGTCCGACGAGGAGGCGCCGGCCGAGAGCGAGCCTTCCGAGGATGCCTCTCCCGAAGAGGAGGAAGAACCCCAGGACGCTTGACCGCCGGACCGGGGGCCGCGTAACTTGTTATATGGTACCGGCAACGCGAGACCACCAGACCCGCCCAGCGCCTCCGGCGCGGCGGGTCTTCGTGCATTCGGGGGGAACACCGTGAGTCGTCTGCGTCCTGGCTATGCCCTCACGTTCGATGACGTGCTCCTCGTCCCGCGCCACGCCTCGGTGCACCCCAAGGACGTCAAGGTCCACACGCGATTCACCCGCGGCATCGAGTTGAACATCCCCCTTGTATCGGCCGCCATGGACACGGTGACCGAGGCGGAGATGGCCATCGCCATGGCCCGGTCCGGCGGAATTGGCGTCGTCCACAAGAACATGACCGTCGACCAACAGGCCGCCGAGGTCGATCGGGTGAAGCGCTCCGAGAGCGGGATGATCCTCAATCCGATCACACTGGGTCCGGACCGCTCCATCCGCGAAGCCAGCGGCATGATGGCGCGGTTCAAGATCTCCGGTGTGCCGATCGTCGACGACCGCGGCAAGCTGGTGGGCATCATCACCAACCGCGACCTCCAGTTCGAGCGCAACCTGGACCGCCCCATCCGTGACGCGATGACCAAGGAGAACTTGATCACCGCACCGGTGGGGACGACGCTCGACGAGGCGGAGCAGACCCTCGGCGACCATCGGATCGAGAAGCTGCCGGTGGTGGACGAGAAGGGCGTTCTCAAGGGACTCATCACCGTCAAGGACATCATCAAGCGCCGCCAGTTTCCCGCCGCCAACAAGGATCAACACGGCCGGCTTCGCGTGGCGGCAGCGGTAGGGGTGAGCCAGGACACCAAGGACCGGGCGGAAGCCCTGCTCGCCGCCGGGGCGGACGCCATCGTGGTGGATTCCGCTCACGGGCACTCGGAGGGCGTGCTCGCGACGGTGAGCCAGCTCAGGGAGGCTTACCCGGACACCCAGTTGGTGGGTGGGAACGTGGCGACCCTCGAGGGCGCGAAGGCGCTTGCTGAGCGCGGTGTTGACGGCGTGAAAGTGGGCATCGGGCCGGGTTCGATCTGCACGACCCGCGTCGTGACTGGAGTCGGCGTTCCGCAGGTGACGGCTATCGTGGACGCGTTGCAGGGTGCCGGCGACATCCCAATCATCGCCGACGGCGGCATCAAGTACTCCGGTGATGCGGTGAAGGCCTTGGCCGCCGGCGCGAACAGCGTGATGCTGGGCTCAATGCTCGGGGGAACGGAGGAGAGCCCCGGGGAGAGCTTCCTCCTCGAGGGACGGCGGTTCAAGACCGTGCGGGGGATGGGCTCTCTCACGGCGATGCAGGAGGGGTCGGCGGACCGTTACTTCCAGGAGGGTGAGGTATCGGCCCGGAAGCTCGTGCCCGAGGGCATCGAAGGCCGCGTGCCCTACCGCGGTCCTGTGGGCGACGTGCTGTTCCAGCTCGTGGGCGGGGTTCGCAGCGGCATGGGCTACTGCGGCTGCACGACCCTGGCAGAGCTCCGGTGCGAGACGACCTTTACTCAGATCACCCCTGCGGGGCTGAGGGAGTCCCACCCACACGACGTGGTGATCACCCGGGAGGCGCCCAACTACTCGCTGTAGCCCGGACACCGGTCCCGCCAGCCGTAATGCAGAGCGCCCGGACCGTGTAGGTCCGGGCGCTCCTTCGTGGGCGGTCCGCCGAGGGGTGCTACCGATGGTGGCGCCGCGCCCGCTGCTCCTCCCTGAGCCGGCGGTGCACCTCGCGATTCTCTATCCACGGCTTGCGCTGGAAGTAACTGCGCGTGAGCTCCACCACCTTGGGTGAGAGCAGGATCAGCGCCAAGAGGTTTGGCAGGATCACGATCCCCAGGAAGACGTCGCCCAGGGTCCAGGCCACCGACAGTGAGAGCACGGCGCCTACGAAGTGCATGGTCACGAACGCGAACTTGTACGGCAACACCGCGCGGTGGCCGAACAGGTAGTTGGCGCATCGGTCGCCGTAATAGCTCCACGCGATGGCCGTGGAGATCGCGAACAGGAACACGCTGAGCACGACAATGTAGCGTCCGAAGTTGCCGGGGAGGCCGCGCTGGAAGCCCAGCATGGTCAGCGGCGCCCCGCTTTCCGCCGCTTCGGCGAAGAGGGCCGCGTACGACGTGCCGTCGGCCGCCACGGCGACCTCGCTGTCGGGATACACGACGCCGCTGAACAGCTGCTCCTGCTCGGCGTCTACCCAAAGCGGCTCGACGGGTACCTCGTGCCATGCGACTCGGGCCGAGCCCAGCTCGGTCTCGACGTAGCGGCCGTCCTCCAGCACGATCTGCGTCGGGTTGTCGATCTGGTGGTGGCCGCCCTGGAGCTCGTAGCTCACATACGAGAGGTCGCCGCCGGTGAGATCGATCTCGGTGCTCACCCTATCCTGCCACACGCCCGTCATGATGATCACCAGGCCGGTCATGGTGCAGATCACGAGGGTGTCGATGAAGGGCTCCACCAGCGCCACCACGCCCTCGGATACGGGCTCGTCGGTCCTGGCGGCCGCGTGCGCGATGGGAGCCGAGCCTTGGCCGGCCTCATTGGAGAACAGACCACGCTTCACGCCCCAGATCATGGTGAGCAGGAACACGCCCACCCCGGTCCCGGCGACGCCTGCCGTCGGGTTGAACGCCTCCCGGAAGATGATCCCGAACGCGGGGATCACCTGATCGTAGTTCATCGTGATGATGACGAGCGCCCCGAGGACGTAGATCGCGGCCATCAGAGGCGCGAGCACGCCGGTGACCTTCCCGATCCGGGTGATGCCGCCGATGATCACCATCGCAACGATGGACGCCGTCACGAGCCCCGTGATCCACACCGGGATGCCGAACGTGCTGCTCATGGTATCGGCGACCGTGTTGGCCTGGATGGCGTTACCGGTGAGGAACGCGGTGGTCCCCAGCATGAGGGCGAAGAACGCCGCCAGCGGCTGCCACCGCTGCCCCAAGCCGCGCTCGATGTAGTACATCGGCCCCCCTGAGACCGAGCCCTCCCACTTGTACGGGTCGAGGTCGACCTTCTCCACCTGCCGGTAGTGCTGCGCGAGGGTCACCTCGGAGTACTTGGTGGCCATGCCCACCAGCGCGGTCATCCACATCCAGAAGAGCGCGCCCGGGCCGCCCCAGTGAATGGCGAGGGCGACGCCGGCGATGTTGCCGATGCCCACGGTGGCCGAGAGGGCCGTGGTCAGGGCCTGGAAGTGAGAGACGTCCCCCGGCTCGTTGGGGTCGTCGTACACTCCGGAGGTGACGGCGAACCCGTGGGTCAGCTTGCGGAGCTGGATGAAGCCCAGGCGGATGGTGAGGAACAGTCCGGTTCCCAACAGCGCTACGACGACCCAGGGGACCTCCTGGCCGCCGATCGGGATTCCGCGGTCCCAGATCAGCCCAGACAACCATTCGAGGACTCTCTCGAGTATCTCCATATTCGTCTTCTTGGCGGGTACGAGGCCTGTCATAATGGGCAGGGGGCCCCTGAGCGGCAAGGCCGTGTCCATCCTGCCGTAGCGGGGCACCGGGGCGATCCGCTACAATGTTATCCTCGGGGCTAACCCGCCCCGGTCCAATGGTTCGAACGGTAACGGTGGCCGAGGCGCGAGACGGTGAGCAAGACTCCAGATAAGAGCCGCGTGAGCGTGCCGGGAGCGCGGCGTCGCGCGGCCAGGCACGTGCTCCAGATGGTGGAGCCCGGGATGCGGGTCGCGCTGACCACCCACGTCAATGCCGATGGTGACGGCACGGGTAGCGAGGTGGCGCTGTGGCACCTGCTGACCCGCCAGGGCATCAAGCCGGCGATCGCCAACCCTACGCCCTTCCCCGCGCGGTACCAGTTCCTTCTTGCAGGTGCGGCGGGCGCCGACCGCACTGCAGCGGCCGTCAAGGAACTCGAGCGCGCCGACGCCATCGTGGTGCTGGACATCGCGGATGTCGGCCGGCTCGGGCACCTGGGGCGCGTGGTGGAAGCCACCTCGGTGCCGGTGGCGTGTATCGATCATCACGTGAGCGACGGCGAGCTACCAGCGGGGCCGCGGCTGGTGGATGCGGACGCGTGCGCCACGGGTGAGTTGGTGTACGACCTGGCACGGGCGGCGCGGTGGGAGTTGGGCGTCGAGGTGGCGCAGGCGCTGTACGTGGCGATCCTGACCGACACCGGGGGGTTCCGGTTCAGCAACACGTCGCCCCGCACGCTCCAGATCGCGGCCCATCTCCTGGCGCACGGCCTTGACGCGGAGGACATCTACCGTCACGTCTATTCCAGCGAGCCCGAGGGCAAGGTGCGGCTCCTGGCCGAGACCCTGGAGACGCTGGTCGTGGAGCGGGACCGCGGGCTCGCCTGGATGACGATCCCCCCGGGTGCTCTGGAGCGGCACGCGGTGGATGCCGCCGACCTCGACGGCATCGTCGAGGTTGCCCGTTCGATCCACGGTGTGCGCCTGGGGATCCTGTTCCGCCAGCTCGCGAGTGGACGTGTGAAGGTGTCGTTCCGCTCTGTGGGGGACGTGGACGTCGCGAGCCTCGCCGAGTCCTTCGGGGGTGGAGGGCATCGGAAGGCCGCCGGCGCCTCGCTCGACGGTGACCTGGCCGAGGCCCAGGCGCGGGTGCTCGCAGCCGCCAGGTCGGTTATCATTCCACAACCATGACCAAGCAACTCGAAGCGCTCGTGGCGGGCGCGCTGACCAACGTACGGAATCCGCGGGTGAACAACGACGTCATCTCGGCGGGAATGGTGCAGGAGCTCACCGTTGAGAAGGACGGCCACGTGTCGTTCACCTTCGTGCTGTCTCAAGAGGATCCGGCGAGCCTGGTGCGCGAGGCGCGCCGCGCGGTTCGTGACGTGGAGGGGGTGAGCGACGTGAAGATCAACGTCGTGGAACCCGCTGGAGGCCCGCCGCCGGGTACGGCTCCGGTGGCGCGGGCCGAGCCACCCCCGCCGCCTGCGATGCCGGATCTCGGCGCGGTGCTCGCGATCTCCAGCGGGAAGGGCGGTGTGGGGAAGTCCACCGTGGCTGCCAACGTCGCGGCCGAGCTTGCCCGGGCGGGCAAGAAGGTGGCGCTCATGGACGCCGACGTGTACGGCCCCAATATCCCGCGCCTATTCGGGGTGAACGACCGCCCCCCTGTGCGGGACGGCCGCATCGTGCCCCTCGAGCAGTACGGTGTGAAGCTCATCTCCCTGGGGCTGTTGGTGGAGCGGGACATGCCGGCCATCTGGCGCGGCCCGATCGTGACCAAGATCATCAACCAGTTTCTGAGCGACGTGGAGTGGGGACAGCTCGACTTCTTCCTGGTGGATCTCCCGCCCGGCACCGGCGACGCGCAGCTCTCCCTGGCGCAGGCGGTGCACATGCAGGGAGGGATCATCGTCACGACGCCGCAGGAGATGGCGGCGGGCGATGCGCTGCGTGGGGCTAAGATGTTCGAGCGGGTCGGCGTGCCGGTGCTCGGCATCGTCGAGAACATGAGCTACTTCGACTGCCCCCACTGCGGTGAGCGAAGCGAGGTCTTCTCGGGCGGGGGCGGCCAGCGGCTCGCCGACGAGCTGGATGTGCCGCTGCTGGGCCAGGTGCCGCTCCAGGCGGAGATGACCCAAGAGCAGGATGCTGGCAAGCCGGTAGTGGTCGGCCGACCCGACTCGCCCGCGGGCAGGGCGTTGGCCGCCATTGCGCGGGCAGTGATCGAGCGTGCGGGTGGGAAGCGCGTTCCGCTGCCCATCATCACCTAGAGCCCGGTTCCTACCCGGAGCGGTTGATGGCGTCCATCATCACCCTCCTTACTGACTTCGGCTCGCACGACTCGTACGTCGCCGAGATGAAGGCGGCCCTTCTCGCGGGAGCGCCAGACGCCGTGCTGGTGGACATCACGCACGAGGTGATGCCGGGAGACATCAGGGCCGCCCAATACCTCCTGGATCGATCGTGGCGTCGCTTCCCCAACGGGACGGTGCACCTGACCGTCGTGGATCCGGAGGTCGGCACCGCCCGGCGCGCCCTCGCCGCGAGTGCCGGCGGGCAGTTCTTCGTGGCCCCCGACAACGGTCTCCTCACACCGGTCTTGGACGGCGCCCGCGTGATGGAGCTCGCCGTGCCCCGGGACGCCTCGCCCACATTTCACGGGCGCGACGTGTTCGCACCGGCGGCGGCGCGGTTGGCGATGGGCGCGCGGCTAGCCGACCTCGGCGTCACCGTGGACGACGCCATCCGGTTTCCGCTCCCGGCGCCTCGGGAGGTGAACGGGGCGCTGGTGGGTGAGGTGATCTATGTCGACCGCTTCGGGACCCTTGTCACCAACTTCCCGGAGTGGATGCTGAGCGGCGGCGACCGCCTGCACCTCGGCGGGAGCGCGGTCACCGTGGGCCGCACCTTTGGGGACGTGGAGCGCGGCGGGCTCGTGGCGTTTGTGGGCTCGGGGGGAACGGTGGAGATCGCCGTCCGGGATGGATCGGCGGCGCGGACCCTAGGTGCGGGTGTGGGAGGAGAGGTGCGGCTGGAGCGGTTGTCCTGAACCTGCTAGGTGCCCGATTCCGGGCTCACCCATTCGACTCTGATCTCACCCAGCGCCGCCCTGATGTGCAGGAACAGGGCGGGCTCCGCGTCCTCGGCGTGGGCCGAGACGAAGCGATCGCCCCGCTTGGTGAATCCGTTGGCCTCGAACCCGACGAAGAGCCGGTCGAGGTCCAGCGCGACCCCGAGGTTCTCTGGCAGGCGGAGGGTCACCGTACCGAGGCCCACCGTGAGCACGGCCCGGGTCATCGCCTCTTGCTGCCACGCTCCGGTGAAGTCGAGCGTCATGGCTCCCGCGCCACCCACCACTGTAATCTCGCCGCAGCGGGCGTTTCCCAAGCCTTCCACCAGGATCTCGGCGGCTCCCACCGCGACGGAGAACTTGTCGCACGCGACGCGGTTGGGAACGCTGAACGCGACCACGCTCTCGCTCGCCCCGGTCTTCACCGCCGCGCGCCGCAGTGACAGCCCACCCAGATCGATCTGCGCCTTGGCAATGCCGAACTCGAGGTCGAGCTCCGTGGGCACGGCCGGGGAGAGCTCCACGTGGAGGTACTGCGGTGACTCGTCGCTCAGCTCGAAGTCACGATCGATCTCGTCGGCGTCGACCCCGAGGTGCAGCTCCTGCGAGGCGGTCTCATACCGGGCCACCGGGTCGAAGTGCTCCTCGTCGTACCTGAGCTCCGCACGGTAGAGCGCGGATCCCTCCGTAGGCTGCAGGGTGAACGAGCCCGAGGCGAATTCCACGCTTACGGTGAGGTGCCGCTCACCTCGGTACTGGCGGCTGAGGGACTTAGTATGCCAGGACTGCGCCGTGGACACGTTAGGTGCGCCGACCAGCGTCAGCACGCCCAGCGCGACGAGTGGAAACAGGTGGGTGGCTCTCACGGCCGGCGGCGCGCGATGCGCTCCCGCGGCTGGTCCGCGGGCATCTGATCCGTGGTCCAGAACTGCTCGTCGGTGAGTGCCAGGTCCAGACGGCGCACGAACGTGCCCCGCACGCCTCCGCGGGAGAGAATGGCTGCGCCGAAGCCGGCAGTGGCCAGCACCCACGTGGTGACGATGGCGATGATCAGGGCGACTTCACCGGCTACCCGCACCGGCCCCAGGACGACCGCCGGCAGCCAGATGGCGAGGAGCCCCGAGAGCCCGTAGACGATGTACCGGAACGAGCCCCAGGTCGCCACCGATTCACCCCGGGCCATCTTGCGCCTCAGGTAGATCTCGCCCACGGTGCGGGCCAGCGCGATGTACCCGCCCGTCACCGCGAGGAACAGCCCAACGGCAAACGCGGCGGCGGCGAAGGGTAGCACCAGGACGCCTACCACCGTGAGGGCGAGCCCCACCATCACCATGCCGAAGACCGGCAGTAGCAGCGGCTGGGCGAAGAGACCCGCGAGGAACGAGCGCCAGAATGAGTGCCACACGGTGTCGCCCACCGTCTCCAGCTGCCGCGGCGCGAGAAACAGGAAGCCCAGCCCCATGAACGCGAGCCCGAGGTAGGTAGCCACGAGGCTCAAGAGGCCGCTGGCCCAGCCGCCGACGAGCGACGGCGAGTGGTTCACGACCACGAACCGCTGCGGTGGGGCGGGTGGCGCCTCGACCCTGATGGTCTCCATGACTCGGGCGGCCGCCTCGGCGGCTGCAGTGGCTTCCGCGATTGCCGCACCGACCGCGTCCCCCGCGCCGATGCCGACCCCATGGAGGTCCGTGTCGGCGACGATCTCGGGCACGATCACCTCTCCGATGAAGAGGTTCTCGACCGCGGCGGCAACGGCCGCGATCCCCTCGATCTCGGACTCCCGGAACTCGGCCACTTCGAGTTGCTGCACGCTCTCGAGAAGGTCGGCCGTCACATCCCCGCCGCCCTGCTCGACCGCCGAGCGCCACGATGCCTCGAACGCACCGCCACTGCGGTAGCGTCCCACTTGGGCGCCGTTGAGCCATACCCAGCCGCCGGCCAGCGTGATGCTCAGAGCATCGCCATCGGCGAGCTCGAAGACGAGGGTGGCTTCCTCGTCGGAGCGCTCTGCCCTGTGGCCCACGACCTCTTGCGCTCGGGCCGTCGGGGCGGCGACCAGCAGGCCGGTGGCGATGAGCCCCAGCCCGAGCATCCGGACCTCTTGTCTAATTCGTCTCATAGCGCGAAAGCCTCACGGCGCCTCGAACGTTCATCGTGCGATACAGACCCCATGCACACCCGGCGAGCATCACCACGGACCCGGCGGCGGCTGCCGCCAGTACGGTGGTGCTCGGGAAGAGCGCGCCCACCATGGTGTTCACCTCCGAAGCGACCTCTGCCGCGTCGGCGGCGATGTGGGCCCCCACGTAGGGGACACCCACGCTGAAGAACCAGGCGACTCCGTCACCGATCTGCTCCCGGAAGGTGGAAGCCAAGAGCAGCGCCGCCGTCGCGGGAAGCAGGCTGCCGACAGCCAGCGCGCCCACCACTCCGTAGATCCGTCCCGACTCTACGTAGTGACGCCAGCCCGCCAGGGCCTGCTTGAGCCAGGGCGGCAGCGGCCGGCGCACCCGGGACATCACCCGGTCCTCGAACCACGTTGCGGGTCCGAAGGCGGGTAACGTCGCGAGGGCCCGGTGGACTGCCGGGTCCTCTTGCGCGGGCGTCTGTGCGTTCGGCGTCTGGTCGTTCATCTCACACTCCCTTACGGAGCGTCGGGCCCCGGGTTTCACTCCTTGAGCGGTTCCAATGTGTGACGTAACTCCGCTCTGGCACGGTGGATATAGGTCTTCACTGTCCCCAGCGGCAGGTCGAGGATTTCGGCGATCTCATCGTACGCCCGGCCCTCGACGTGTCGCATGATGATACAGGAGCGGTACTCGGGTCTGAGGGCGCCAATGGCGCGCTCGATCTGCGAGCCCAGCTCCCGAGCCTCGAGCTCCTCGAGGGGCGACTCGGTTACGTCTCCCAACTGCAGCGAAGTGGCCTGCATCCGGTCGGGCGTCGTGGCGTCGGGGCCGCCCTCGAGCGAGAGGGTATCCAGCTCCCGCCGCCGCAGGTGATCGATGGCGGCGTTGTTGGCGATCTTGAAGATCCAGGAGGAGAACTTGTACTCGGGCCGGTAGCGTTCGATGGCGTTCAGGACCTTGACGAAGGTCTCCTGGGTGAGATCCTCCGCCAGCTCCCGGTCCCGCACCATGCGGTAGATGAGGGAGAAGACGGGACGCTGGTAGCGGCGGACGAGCTCCCGATAGGCGGCTTCTGCCCCGGCGCTTGCCCGCTCCACCACCTCCTGGTCGCTGACGCTGGAGAGGTCGCGGAGGTAGTGCATTGGTCCCTTACTTTACGCCTGGCGGCCGGAAACGGTTTCAGATTGCACCGTTCTTGCGGCAAGTTCAAGCGCACCAGTACTTTTCGCGCTTATGGCGCTCACCCCTCCGGAGGTCGGGTCGCGCAGCGACGACTCCAAGCGGTCGTACGTGCGGGACATGTTTACGGCAATCGCGCCGCGCTACGACTTGCTGAACCACGTCCTGAGCCTCAACATCGACCGCCGCTGGCGGCGCCGGGCCGTGGACCGCCTGGAATGGCGGGCGGCGCCGGGTGGCGCCTACCTCGACCTCTGCGCCGGGACCCTCGACCTCGCGGCGGAGCTGGCGAGGCGTCGGGGCTTCCGAGGCCGGGTCGTGGGGGCCGACTTCGTGGTGCCCATGCTCAAGCTCGGGCTGGGCAAGGCCGGGGGCCTCCGGGGGGTGGGCGCCGACGCCCTCGAGCTGCCCTTCGCCGACAGGACATTCGACGGGCTGACGATCGGGTTCGGACTGAGGAATCTGACGGACACTGATGCCGGGCTGGCGGAGATGGCCAGGGTGCTCAAGCCGGGAGGACGGTTGGTGATTCTCGAGTTCGCGACCCCGACCATGTGGCCCATGCGTCCACTCTACCTCTTCTACTTCCGGCGCGTCCTCCCGCAGATCGGCCGTTGGGTGTCAAAACATACGAGTGCCTACAGCTACCTGCCAGCATCGGTGGCGGGCCTTCCCGAGCCGGAGACCCTCGGAGGGCTCATTGCCGCCGCCGGAATGCGCGACGTGGGCCACGAGGCTCTCACCTGCGGGATCGCCAGGATCTACTGGGGTGCGCGGGCATGACGCTGGACAACCTCCAGGCGCTTCTGGCCGTGCTGCAAGAGGCCGGGGAGCTAGTGCGGGTCGCGCGGCCGGTGTCCGTGCACCTCGAGATCGCGGAGATTACCGATCGCTGTAGCAAGAGCGCAGGCGGGGGACCTGCGCTCCTGTTCGAGCAGCCGGTGCTGGCCAACGGGTCCACCAGCGAGGTGCCGCTGGCCATCAACCTGTTCGGGTCGGAGCGGCGCATGGCCCGCGCGCTGGGCGTGGAGCAACTGGACGACATCGGGGCGCGGATCGCCGACCTCATCAAGCTCAAGGTCCCGGAGGGCTGGCGGGAGAAGCTGGCGCTGCTGCCCAAGGTCGCCGAGATCGCCAAGTACCCGCCCCGCACCGTGTCGGGCCGGCCGCCATGCCAGGAAGTGGTATGGCAGGGGACCGAGGCGGATCTGGGCCGCCTCCCCATCATCACCTGCTGGCCCAGGGATGGCGGCCCCTACATCACGCTGCCCCAGGTGATCACACGGGATCCCCGGACGGGTGTGCGCAACGTGGGGATGTACCGGGTCCAGGTCCTGGGGCGGGACCTCCTTGCCATGCACTGGCAACGCCACAAGGTGGGTGCGGCCCACTGGCGGGAGATGGCGGCCCGGGGCGAGCGCATGCCCGTGGCCATCGCGCTGGGGGGCGATCCGCCGTCCATCTACTCCGCCTCGGCGCCGCTGCCGCCCAACATCGACGAGTACATCTTCGCCGGGTTCCTGCGCAAGAGACCGGTGGGGCTGGCCCGAGCGGTCACCAGCGATCTCCTGGTGCCGGCCCAGGCCGAGATCGTGATCGAGGGCTACATCGACCCGGCGGAGCCCCTGGTCATGGAGGGACCGTTCGGGGATCACACGGGCTTCTACTCCCTCGCCGACTACTACCCCGCGGTGCACGTGACGGCGGTGACCATGCGCAGCGCGCCGGTCTACCCCACCACCATCGTCGGGCGTCCTCCCATGGAGGACTACTATCTGGGGCACGCCACCGAGCGGATCTTCCTGCCGTTGCTGAAGCTCAACGTGCCCGAGATCGTGGACTACCACATGCCGGCGGCGGGGATCTTCCACAACCTCGTCTTCGTCAGCATCGACAAGCAGTATCCCGGACAGGCATGGAAGGTGATCAACGGGCTGTGGGGCATGGGCCTCATGTCCCTGGCCAAGGTGATCGTGGTGCTGGACAAGGACGTCAACGTGCGCGATCCCGAGGAAGCATGGTGGGTGGCGCTCAACCACATCGATCCCGAGCGGGACGTGCGCTTCACCATGGGGCCCATCGACGTGCTGGACCACGCTTCCCGTGCCTTCACCTACGGCTCCAAGATGGGGATCGACGCCACCACGAAGTGGAAGGAAGAAGGGTTCGAGCGGGAGTGGCCGGAGCGCATCGAGATGGACCCGGAGACCAAGGCCCGAGTGGACGCGATGTGGGAGGAGTTGGGGATCCGGCTCGACCCCCGGACGGGTCCGTGACGGTGCGCCAGCTCGAGGGGCAGACGTTCGCGGGAGACTCGCTGCTCCTGCGCTACGTCAACTTCGTCAAGCTCCCGCACACGGTGTTCGCGCTGCCGTTCGCCTTCCTCGGCGTGGTGTATGCGTCGTTCGGGGAAGGGGTCACCCTGCGGCATGCCGGGTTGATCTTGGTGGCGTTCACGGCGGCGCGGTTCGCGGCAATGGGGTTCAATCGCATCGTGGACCGGCATTACGACGCTCTGAACCCCCGCACCAGGTACCGCGAGCTGCCGGTCGGGAAGCTGACGTTGGCGCAGGCGGTCGTATCGGTGGTGTTGGCAGCGGCGGTGCTCGTGGCGGCAGCCGGCCTGCTGAACCGGCTGTGCCTGCTGTTGAGTCCGCTGGCGTTGGCGTGGATCCTGTTCTACAGCTACACCAAGCGCATCACTGCGTGGAGTCACCTGTGGCTCGGCGCGGGCCTGGGAATCGCGCCGGCCGCCGGGTACCTGGCGGTAACCGGGGCGTGGAGCGTGCCGTGGTGGACGCTGCCCGCCGTCGGCCTAGCGGTGCTCACGTGGGTGGGGGGCTTCGACATCTTCTATGCCCTGCCCGACGAGGCGTTCGACCGCGAGCACGGGCTCAACAGCGCGGTGGTGCTCCTGGGACAGCGCCGCGCCATCCTGTTGGCCAAGCTGCTGCACGGGGTCACGCTGGCGATGCTGGTGGCGTTCGGTCTGGGGACGCGTTTCGGCCCGGTGTATTACGTCGGGGTGGCGGTGGCGGCGCTGATCCTGGCTTGGGAGCACCAGCTCGTGAAGCCCGGCGATCTGAGCCGCCTCGATGCGGCGTTCTTCCGCATGAACGGGATCATGAGCATCGTGGTCTTTGGGTTTGCCCTGGGGGATAGGCTGGTATGAGCGGGAAACGAAAGACTGCTGGGAAGGGAGAAGGGGGAAAGGGGAAGGGTGCGACCTCCGGAGAGAGGAAACGGGGTAGCGGGAAGGGCAAGCCGCGGCGCCGCGGGCAGCGCTCGTCCGGTGGGAGCGGGGAGGGGAAGGGCCCGTTCCCCATGTCCCCTTCTCCCTTCCCCAAAGGGCCCAAGGCCCCCCCTCCGTCGGGCCCGCTGCGCCACCCCCACAAGACCCCGACGCCCAACCGGAGGGGACAATGAGCGCTCCCTGGGTGCTGGGCATCACCGGCGCGTCGGGTGGCCCCTATGCGGTCCGGTTGCTGGAGGTGCTGGCGCGCCATCAGGTGCCGCTGATGCTGGTGGTCTCGAGCCACGGCTGGCGTCTGCTCCGGACGGAGACGGGTGTGGGCTCGGAGGCCGAGCTCAAGGAGGCTACCGGGGGGGACTGGTCCAGCGTCACCCCATACGACAACGGTGACCGCGGCGCCGCCCCGGCCTCGGGCTCGGCCCGCACCGCAGGGATGGTCGTCTGTCCCTGCTCGATGGGCACCCTCTCGGCCATCGCCCAGGGCAGCAGCCGCTCCCTCATCGAGCGGGCCGCCGACGTGACGCTCAAGGAACGCCGGCCCCTGATCCTCGTCCCCCGGGAGACGCCCCTCTCGCTGGTCCACCTGCGGAACATGGCTGCGGTCACCGAGGCGGGCGCCGTGGTGATGCCGGCAACGCCGGGGTTCTACCACCGGCCACAGCAGGTCGGGGAGCTGGTGGACTTCATCGTGCAGCGGGTGCTGGACCACATGGAGGTGGACGCTCAGCTCGTTCCCCGCTGGCAGGGCTGAGCGTGCGCCTCGGCGTCATCTCCGATACCCACGGGAAGCTACGCCCGCAGGTGTTCGATGTCTTCGCGGAGGTCGATCACATCCTGCACGGCGGCGACGTCGGCCCGGCGGATGTGCTCACCGAGCTCGAGGCCCTGGCGCCGGTGACCGCGGTGTACGGCAACATGGACGGGTTCGAGATCCGACAACGCTGCCCGCAGGTAGCCCAGCTGGAGCTGGATGGCTTCCTGGTGACGGTGACCCACGGTGATCAGCTCGGTTCCCCCAACCCGCAGGCCCTGCGCCAGGCGTTCCCCGACGCCGAGATCATAGTGTACGGCCACACCCACAGGCCGCTGCTCGAGCTGGTGGACAAGACGGTCACGGTGATGAACCCGGGATCGGCGGGTCCTGGCCGCTCCGGGCTGGCGCCGTCAGTGGGCATCATGGAGCTGGAGCCGGGGATTCCGCCAAGGGCACGGATCGTGGAGCTGTAGGACCTACCCCTTCACCACCACATACCCCATGTAGACCAGGAACCCCGCCAGCAGCACGAGCCCGTCCCGCCGTGATACGCGATTCCCCCAGCGCATCATGGGGTAGAGAACCACGACGAATCCGAGCATCACCCAGTTGTCCAGCGCCAGGGAGCGCGCGTGCACCGGCACGGGGACCGCGGCGGCCGTGACGCCCAGGATGGCCAGCAGGTTGAAGATGTTGGAGCCGATGACATTTCCCAGGGCGATCTCGGGCTCCTTCTGGTACGTCGCCGCCACGCAGGTGGACAGCTCGGGCAGGCTAGTGCCCATGGCGATGATGGTGAGGCCGATGACCCGCTCCTCGATGCCGAAGATCTGCCCGGCCTCGACCGCACCGGCCACGGCGAGATGGGCGCCACCCGCCAGAGCAGCGAGCCCGAACAGCACCAGGGCGATGTTCCCCCCCCATGCCCGCCCGGCTCCGTGCTTCAGGTGGGCCGCCCGCTTCACGTCGCGCTCGAGGCTGGTGGCCTCGGTGGGGCTCAACCCACGGCGCGCCAGATACACGGTATAGGCGATGAACATGCCGAGGCCGATGATGAGAAACCCGCCCTCGAGCCGGTCCACGCGGCCGTCCCGGGCCAGCAACAGCACGAGGCAGGCGGCGACGAACATGATGGGATACTCGCCGCGAATGGTCTGCCGCCGCACGGGGATGACCGCGATGATCGCCGCGATACCGAGAATCGCGCCGATGTTGAAGATGCTGGAGCCGATGATGTTGCCGTAGGCGATGTCGGTGGAGCCCCGGGCGGCGGCGTCCAGGCTCACCGCGAGCTCTGGGAGACTCGTTCCCATCGCCACCACGGTGAGGGCAACGACCGTCGTGGACACCCGGGCCAGCAGCGCCGCGGCGGAGGCGCCGCGCACCAGGTAATGGCCGCCCACGAAGAGAACCGCCAGCCCCGCCGCCAGCCTCGCCAGCGCGAACAGCATATCCGTCACGCGTGCGTCTCCCGCGGTCCATGCCGCTCGAGCCACTCGTGCAGCGCAACCGTGCGCCTCATGGCGCCGGGCTTGCGCCGGAACCAGGACAGCACGAGCAACGTCTCGTCCAGTGCTCCAGGTGGGATCGGTCCGGGCTCCGGGTCGCCCCCGGCATGCTCGGCCACCAGTGACCGGAACGCCTCCAGCTCGATTGGTGTGTGGGGCGCGGGAGCCGCTGCGCACACAGTGGCACGGCGGATGACGTACGCGCGGTCGTCGCCGTAGACGCCGGGATCGGTGTACACGAAGCTCAGGCTCTCGAGGGCGGCGTGCGCCCGGGTGCACGCGCCCAGCAGCCACGTGAGCACCTCGAACTTGTCGCGCCACCAGGCAGCGCGCTCGAAGTGGTCCCGATCGCTGGCCGTCGTCATCTCCTCGATCACGCCGTCCAGCGGCTCGGTGGCACGGGCCTCGATGAAGTCGGTGGCAGCGGCCACGCGGTGGCGGTACTCCGGCTCGGCCACGAAGCCGCCGCACGGTCCCGTGCAGGTACCGAGCTCGTGGCGCAGGCACGCGGCGCGGCGCTGCGGGGCGAACAGGTCTCCCTGCTCCGAATACGCCACGGGCATGTTGAGCGCGCAGTCGCGCAGACCCAGCAAGTCGTTGAGGACCTTCACGCTCTCCTTCAAACGACCGACGCCGGTGAAGGGGCCGTAGTGCTGCACTTCGTCACCGCCGACGGTGTTGCCCACGTAGACTTTCGGCGCGGCCCCCCCGGAGATCTTGATGAATCCTACCCGGCGCGCCCGGTTCATGCGCACGTTGAAGACCGGCCGGTAGCGCCGGATCTGCCGCAGCTCGCCCAGTAGCGCCGCGAACTCGGAGGGCACGTAGTCCCACTGAATGTCGGCGGTTGCGTGGAGGATGCGGGCCGCCTTGTCCTCGGGGTAATCGGCTCGGAAGTAAGACATGAGCCTTCCGCGCAGGCGTTTCGCCTTGCCCACATACACCACGCGGCCGGTGGGGTCGAGCATGCGGTAGACGGCCGGCCGGTTCTCGGCGAGAGCAGAGACCCGGCGCTTCAGCAGCGCCAGATCGCCGAGGGGTAGGGCGAGGGCGCCGGTTACCACGATCGCCGCAGTAACCGGAGGTGGCGCAGGTAGTGGTGCAGCGCGAGGAACTTCTCGTACACGATCACCGCCTTGCGCTTGCGTCCCAGCTCCGCTAGCAGCTCCCGCATGCGCCCCCGGCGCACCACGTAGAACCGGAAGGTCTCAGCGAAGTCCTCCAGGGGATGGTTCGACGCATAGGCGCTTACGTACTCCGCCTTCGCGGTGCTCACGCGGCGGCGTTGCATATCGACCCAGGTGTCGTCCCGCACCCGGTATGCCTTGTGGACCTCGCCGAAGACGTTCTTGAACGCCGGGGTCCTGGTCCAGGACCAGTGGTGGTACAGAAAGCTGTGTCCGGCCTCGTGACAGATCAGCCCCACCAGAGTCCTCCACGGGATCTCGGTCCGCCCCCGCGCCTTCAGCACGTGGTCCCAGTCGATCTCGATGATCTTGGGGGCCTTGGGATCCACTCCCGAGACGCCGGGGCGCAACACGACCCGATAGCCCCAGTCCTTGATGCGGGATGCTCGGAGGAGGTCCCGCACCTGTCGCAGCGCCCGGGGGATCAGATCCCGTCCCGTGGGGTCCTTGCCGCACCAAGGGCACGCCTCCATCCAGTCGTTCACGCCGCGGTGGCAGTGGGGACACGAGCCGTCGTAACCTTCTTCATCCCAGTCCCGCCACTCCTGGTCCCGGCCGCACCAGGGGCAGCACGGCATCGGGTACTGGAGTCCCCCGCCGCAGCCCCAATCGCAGCGGGCGTCGAACCGGAAGCCCTTCGGCGCCTTCATGGGCTCGCTGGAGTAGCCCTCCTCGTAGATGTCGGTGCCGCACCAGGGACAGAAGCTGTGAAAGTCCGACACCACCCAGCCGCACCTGTAGCACTCCGCGTCCGTCACGGGCGGCTCGTCGCGCCACACCTGCTTGCGGCCGCACCACGGACAGAAGGGCCAATAGCGCTTCAGCTCGTGCCCGCAGGCGCAGCGCAGCTCGGGCGTGGGGACGGGGTGGCGGGACTTCCGCCTACGATTGGGGCTCATACCGGGAGAGGGCCTCCTGCACGATGCGGTCGATGAACGCGTAGAAGTCTAATCCGACCTTCTCCGCCGCGTTCGCGGTGTCGTGTCCGAAGCTGATGAAGGGGTTGGCGTTGACCTCCACTACGTAGGGTTGGTCGTCCTGCGTGAGCCGCACGTCGACCCGTGCGTAATCCCGCAGCCATAGGGCCCGGAACGCCGTGCGACACACGTCCTCGATCCGGTTCCGCGCCTCCTGGGAGATGGGCCGCGCGAACACGTTCTTGATGCCCCTCCCGTCACGGTACGGCGTGTCCCACTTCGCGGCCTTGGTGGCGATGCGCTCCTCCGGTCGGTTCTTCCGCTTGTCGAACACCATCTCGATGATGGGCAGGACCTCGAGCCGGTCGCCGTTGCCCAGCACGCTGACGTAGAGCTCCCGGCCGTCGATGAACTCCTCCGCGATGGCCGGCTGCGAGAAGCTCTCGTGGATGAAGTGGACCCGCTCGGCCAGGGTCTCTAGGTCCTGCACGATCGAGGCCTGCGCGATGCCCGCGGACGCGTCTTCCTGGAGCGGCTTCACAATGAGGGGAAAGGGAATCTCGGGCGCCGCAGAGACCTTCTCGGTGCGGCGGAACGTGACGAACCGCGGCACCGGCACCCCGTGGTAGGCGAGGAGCTTCTTGCTCATCGCCTTGTTGCGGGTGATCTGAAGCGAGGTCGGCGGTGAGCCGGTGTAGTGGTAACCCTCCGCCTCCAGCAGTGCGGGGAGGATGTAGTCGAGCCGCGGCCGCTCGTGAAACGCCTCGGCGCAGTTGAACACCAGCTCCGGTCGGAACCCGGCCAGCCGCACGAACATGTGGTGCAGGTCGTCGTGGACGCCCACGAGGAGCACGTCGTGGCCGTACTCCATCAGGGCCTCGGCCACCTCGTACTCAGCCTCGTCCACCTCGGCAGCGACTTCCCGCTTGAAGTCCTCGTCCTCCCACCCGTCATTCGGGGTGTCGAAGACCACGGCGATCCTCATTCTCGGCTCCCCTGGCAACGCCAGCAGAACGTGGTGGCCCGACCGTCGATGGCGTGGGTGGTCGCGAGCCGGGCACTGCACCGCGTGCATGGCTCCCCGCCCCGGCCGTAGACCAGCAGGACCTCCTGAAACGATCCCGCCTCGCCGGTTCCGGTGCGGTAGTCCCGGACGGTGGTGCCCTTCGCGGCGATGGCCTCCTCCAGGACGTCGCGCACGGTGCGGTACAAGCGCTCGAGGTCGCCCCGCGCCAGCCGGTCGGTGCGGCGTGACGGGTCGATCCCCGCCCGGAAGAGGGCTTCGTTGGCGTAGATGTTCCCCACGCCGGCCAGTCGCCGCTGATCCATCAACGCCTTCTTGATGGCCTGACGGGTGCCGCGCATCCGTGCCGCGAAATCGGCTGCGCCAAAGTCGGCGTCCAACGGCTCGGGACCGATGCGCGCAGTATAGGACTGCCACCCCCGATCGTCCAACAACCATATGGTGCCGAGCCGGCGTACGTCGCGGTACACGAGGCGCGCGCCGCCGCCGATCCCGGCCTCGAGCACTACATAGCGCCGCTCGTCGGCCGTGAGGCGCCGGTCATGCACGATGAGGCTGCCCGTCATTCTCGGCTGGATCACGAGCCGGTGGCCGCCGGCCAGGACCAGCACGACGTGCTTCGCCCGCCGGGCAACCTGCTCTACTCGCTTGCGGCTCAGGGTGCGCAGCAGCCGGGCGCGACTCACCCGCCGTAGGACGTCGCTGTGGTGGAGCTTGGGGTTGGTGAGGGTTCGGCCGGTGAGCGTCGGGCGGAGGTCGCGGACGATCGTCTCGACCTCAGGAAGCTCCGGCACGCGCTACCTCGCGCCACGCGATGTCTCGCCGGTACACCCGGCCCTGGAAGTCGATCTGCTCGGCGAGCCGCCGGCTCGCCTCGGCGGCCTCGGACACGTCGCGACCGAGTCCCGTGGCGTTGAGGACCCGTCCGCCGGCGGTGCGCAGGGTGCCGCCCTCGTCGAGGGTCGTCCCGGCGTGGAACAGCAGCGTGTTATTGGGAAGCTCCGGCAGGCTGATGGCCGCCCCCGTCTTCGGGGCAGCGGGGTAGCCGGGTGACGCGACCACCGTCGTGACGGCGGCCCGGGTGGCGGGGCAGGCGGCCATCGGAGGCGTCCAGGACTCGCCGGCGGCGATGCGCCACAGGTGGTCGGCCAGGTCCAGGTCGGCCGCCGGTAGCACGACCTGCGCCTCGGGGTCGCCGAACCGGCAGTTGAACTCGAGTGCCTTGGCGTTGCCTACGTCGTCCACCATGAGCCCCGCGTAGAGGACTCCCCGGTACGGCGCCCCGTCGGCGGCCAGCCGGGCGAGCACAGGCCGGATGACGTCGCGGTCCGCCCGCTGGAGCAGGGCCTCGTCGGCGATGGAGACCGGTGTATAGGCGCCCATGCCGCCGGTGTTGGGCCCGGTGTCGCCCTCGCCGATGCGCTTGTGGTCCTGGGACGCCGGCAGGAGCATCACCTGCTCGCCGTCGGTCAGCGCCAGGATCGAGAGCTCCTCGCCGGTGAGGTACTCCTCCACCACGACCTCCCGCCCGGCGTCGCCGAACCTGCCGGCGAACATCTCCTGGGCGGCGGTGGCGGCCACGGTCCGGGTCTCACAGACGATGGCCCCCTTCCCCGCGGCGAGCCCCGAGGCCTTGACCACCAGGGGCTCGGCATGGGACCCGATGTACTCCAGGCACGGGGTCTTGTCGCTGAATGTGCGGCTGCCGGCCGTGGGCACGCCCGCGGCGAACATGACCTCCTTCGCGTAGGCCTTGGAGCCCTCGATGCGGGCGGCCCGGGCCGTGGGGCCGAAGGCGCGGTGCCCCGCCGCGGCCAGGTCGTCCACCAGGCCGGCCACCAGCGGCGCCTCCGGGCCCACGACGGTGAGATCGATGCCGTGCTCCCGGACCGCCCGGACGACGGCCCCGTGGTCGCTCGGGTCGACGGGCAGGTTGGTGCCGAGCTGCGCGGTGCCGGGGTTGCCCGGCGCGCAAAAAACGGCGGCGGACTGGGATAGCGCCCAACAGAGCACGTGCTCCCGCCCGCCGCCGCCGACGACGAGGACCTTCACTTCTTCTCGCCCTTGTCCTTGAACGCGTCGGTGAAGGCGGATGCGGCCCGCTTGGCGGCCTCGGTCATCTGCGAAACCGTGTGCTTGGCCTCTTCGGCGTAGTGCTTGGCTGCCTCCCCGATGTCGACCGTGATGGGCCGCTCCTTCTCCTCCTCGCCGCGGTGCGTGTATTCGCCGGCCAGCATGCGCTCGTAGACCCCTTCGTCGATCCAGCTCTGCAGCTCGGCCGCCCGCAGGGTGTGGAACGGGTGGGTCATCCCCAGCATGTTGAGGATCTTGTAGATGGCGTCCACCGGGCCGCCCATCTCCTGGTACTCGCGGGCCTGCTCCATGAAGGTCGCGAGATCCGTCTCCCCCATGCTGCCTCCGCCGGCGAGCTTGAGGAACACCCGCATCGACGCCGTCGGGTCCTGACTCGCAAGCAGACCGGCCCGGTCGGATGAGAGCTCGCTCTTTCGGTACCACTCGAGCAGCGCCAGCTTGATGGGTAGCAGCACGATGCCGGCGAGGAAGGGCAGGTTCTGGAACCCGAGGGTGAGGATCAGGATGGTCACGGTGCGGTACAGCGCGTGCCCGCTCATCACGTGGCCCAGCTCGTGTCCCAGGAGGACCCGCAGCTCGTCGTCGTCCAGCAACCCCATGGCGCCCGAGTTGATCACTATGAACGGGTGGTCCACGCCGAAGGCGCCGGCGTTCACGATGGGCGTCTGCGTCACGAACAGCTCGGGCTGCTCCGGCCAGTCCATCGTGGCGGTCACTTCGGTCATCAGGGTGTGCAGCTTGGGGAACTGCTTGGGGCCCACGCGTACCGCGTTGGCCTGGAAGATCAGGCGGATGCCCCGCTCCCCGAAGAAGCCCACGATCTTCTTCACGGCCTCGTTGAAACCGGGGACGGCACGGACGGCTTGCAGCGCCGCACGGTCGGCAGGGTGCTCCCAGCTCAACGCGGCGATGTCCTTGAGCACCTTCCGGGGGCGTGCCGAGGGGACCCCTGTTCCTTCTGTCATGTCTGCCTCCAACAGCAGCGGGTGGCCGGCGTCGTTCGGATGCTAGACCGTACGCACACCGAGAGGGTCAGTTTCACAACCCTCTCTACGACGTGCGGGTTGCCTCCAGCGCCCTGTCGAGGTCGGCGATCAGGTCATCTGTGTCCTCGATCCCCACCGAGAGCCGCACCAGCCCGTCGGTGAGTCCCATCTCCTCCCTCATGGGTTTGGGGACCGTGGCGTGGGTCATCGTCGCGGGGTGTCCGATGAGGCTCTCCACCCCGCCGAGCGACTCCGCCAGCGCGAAGAGCCTGGTGTTCTCCACCACCGCGCGGGCCCGCTCCAGGGAACCCAGGTCCAGGGAGATCATTCCCCCGAAGCCGCTCATCTGGCGGCACGCCAACTCGTGCTGCGGATGGCCGGGTAGGCCCGGGTAGTACACGCGCTCGACCAGGGCGTGCTCCGCCAACCACTGGGCGATGCTCCGGCCCGAGCGATCGTGCTGGGCCATGCGCACGAGGAGCGTCTTGGTGCCCCGCAGGTTGAGCCAGCAGTCCAGCGGCCCGGGCACCGCACCGGCCGCGTTCTGGATGAAGCCGAGCTGCTCCGCCAGGTCGTCCCGGGTGGTGAGCACCACGCCGCCCACCATGTCGCTGTGGCCGTTCAGGTACTTGGTCGTGGAGTGCAACACGACCTCCGCGCCCAGGGCGATGGGGCGCTGGAAGACCGGCGTGGCAAATGTGTTGTCCACTACCACTACCAGTCCTCTGTCGCGCGCGAGCCGCGCCACGGCCGCGAGGTCGGTGAGGTGCATCATCGGGTTCGTCGGGGTCTCGACGAAGATCAACTTTGTCGCGTCGGTGAGCGCCGCCTCGACGTTCCCCACCTCGCGGGTATCCACGAACGAGAACCCCAGCCCGAGCCGCTGGAACACCATGGTCATGATCCGGTGGGTGCCGCCGTAGACGTTCTCCCCGCAGATCACGTGGTCGCCGGCGGAGAGCAGCTTGAGGACCGCGTCGGTGGCGGCCATGCCCGAGGCGAACGCGAAGCCATGGGTCGCCCCCTCGAGGGCTGCCACGTTGCGCTCCAGGGCGTCACGGGTCGGGTTGCGCGTGCGGGCGTACTCGAACCCCTTGTGTTTGCCCAGGGCGGGCTGCACATAGGTCGACGTCTGATAGATGGGGGTCATGATGGCGCCCGCGGGATCGTCTTCGGGGCGCTGCCCCGCATGGACGGCACGCGTGGCGAGTTTCGCTTCGAGGTCTTCCAGGAATACGCGGGTCATGGAAAGCTCGGTGACGGGCGGCACCGGAACCTATACAGACCGGCACGGAAGGGGCAACCGATGGATTGCCGTGGAGCATGCCGCAGCCACCGGGCATCGATTAGGTTAATCGCATGAGCGGCACGTTGATGCGCAGCGTCTCCGGCGTCCGGGGGATCGTGGACCGCGACCTCACTCCCGAGGTGGTCGCGCGCTACGTTGCCGCCTTCGCACGGCTGGCGACCACTGATGAGCGCCGCGCCGTGGTGCTGGCCCGCGACTCCCGGGAATCCGGTCCGCGCTTCGCAGAGGCCGCCCGTGAGGCGTTGTTGGGGGCGGGCGCGGACGTGGTGGAGTGCGGCATGATCCCCACGCCCACCGCGCAACTCGCGGTGGAACACCACCGCGCTGCCGGCGGGATCATCATCACCGCCAGCCACAATCCCATCGAGTGGAACGCTCTCAAGTTCGTGGGGGCCGACGGGCTCTTCCTGGAGCGTGAGTTGGTGGACCGCCTGTTCCGGCTGGTGGACGCAGCGGAACTTGCGCCGCAGGACATGAACGGAGGAGGCACACTCACCGAGGACAGAGAAGCGGTCGAGCGCCACCTCGAGGCCGTCCTCGGCCTCCCGTTCGTGGAGGTGGAGACGGTGCGCGAGCGGGGATTCACGGTGGCGCTGGACTGCGTGCGCGGGGTCGGCGGCGTCATCCTGCCGCAGCTGCTGGAGCGCCTGGGGTGTGAGGTGGTAGGGATCGACCTGGAGGCGGACGGCCGCTTCACCCGAGCCCCGGAGCCGGTGCCCGGCAACCTGGCAGGGTTGCGTGAGGCAGTGCGGGGAGCGGGCGCAGATGTCGGGATGGCCGTGGATCCGGACGGGGACCGTATGGCCCTCGTGGATGAGGCAGGGGAAGCTATCGGCGAGGACTACACCCTCGCGTTCGGCGTGCGAGCGGTGCTGGAGCGGCGCTCGGGGCCGGTGGCGGTGAACCTCTCGACCTCCCTGGTGGTAGACGACGTTGCCCGGCAGTTCGGTAGCGAGGTGCACCGCGCGCCCGTCGGCGAAGCCAACGTGGCGCGGGCCATGCAGCGCGTCGGCGCCGTCGTGGGTGGGGAGGGCAACGGGGGCGTGATGCTCCCCGACCTCCACCTGGGCCGGGACGCGCCGCTGGCGGCGGCCCTGGTGCTGGACCTCCTGGCCCGTAGCGGAGAGACGGTGCGCGGCCTGGTGACGGCAGGGCCGCAGTACGCTATCGTGAAGGCGAAGGTGCCGCGGGGGGGCGACCTCGACGCGACCTATGCGGCGCTGGAAAGCGGGTTCGGCGAAGCCACCGTGGATCGGCAGGACGGACTGCGGTTGGCGTGGCCCGACCGGTGGCTGCATGTGCGGCCCTCGGGGACGGAGCCCATCGTCCGGCTGATTGCCGAGGCACCCACGCCGGACGCCGCCGAGGGACTCATTGCGGCGAGCCAGGCGGTCCTGGCAGGAGCTTGAGCGGGAGCATGTGCGGAATCGTCGGATACGTAGGCAATCGTGAGGCTGCACCGGTGCTGCTGGAGGGTGTGGAGCGTCTCGAGTACCGCGGCTACGACTCGGCGGGCCTCGCAGTGATCGAGGGCCGCTCCATCGTCGTCGAGAAGGTGGCGGGACGGCTGGCGGACCTCAGAGCTCACCTCGGCGACCACCTGCCCCGGGGCACCATCGGCGTGGCACACACCCGGTGGGCGACACACGGCGTGCCCAACGATCTCAATGCGCACCCCCACACCGACTGCGGTGGCACCGTGGCGCTGGTGCACAACGGCATAGTCGAGAATGCCCGGGCGCTGCGGGCGTGGCTCGCCGAGCAGGGCCACACCTTCCGATCGGACACCGACACCGAGGTGCTGGCGCACCTCATTGAGCAGTTCCTGGATGGCTCGCTGGCGCAGGCGGTGGCCGAGGCGCTGCGCCGCGTGGAAGGCGCCTACGGGATAGCCGTGGTATCCACCGCGCATCCGGACACGCTGGTGGCGGCCCGGCACGGCTCGCCGCTGCTCCTGGGTCTCGGTGAGGGCGAGCACTTCGTCGCTTCCGACGCCGCTGCGCTCCTGGAGCACACACGGGAGGTGGTGTACCTGGATGACGGCGAGATGGCGGTGGTCGGGCGCGACGCCTACGACATCACGGATCTGGACACCACCCACGTCGACAAGCTGGTCACGACGCTCGATTGGGACCTCGCCAAGATCGAGCGGGGCGGCTATCCGCACTTCATGCTGAAGGAGATCATGGAGCAGCCGGACAGCCTGCGGAACACGCTGCGGGGTCACCTGCTGGAGGACGAGGGCAGCGCCAAGCTGGCCGGCCTGAACCTGACCGACGAGGAGCTCCTGGGGATCGAGCGGGTCGTGCTCACCGCCTGTGGGACGTCCTGGCATGCCGCGCTCATCGGGGAGTACATGCTCGAGGAGCTGGCCCGCATCCCGGCCGAGGTGGAGTACGCCTCGGAGTTCCGCTACCGCAACCCGATCCTGGACGAGGGAACGCTGGTCATCGCCATCTCACAGAGCGGCGAGACCGCGGACACGCTGGCCGCCATCCGCGAGGCCAAGCAACGCGGCGCCCTAACGGTGGGCGTCGTGAACGTGGTGGGGAGCTCCATTGCCCGGGAAGTGGACGGCGGCACGTACCTGCACGCCGGTCCCGAGATCGGCGTGGCTAGCACCAAGGCCTTCACCGCCCAGGTGGTGGCCCTGGCGCTGATCACGTTGCGGCTGGGCCGGCTGCGTTCCCTCTCGGTGCTCCAGGGCCGCGAGATCGTGCGGGCGCTGGAGGTGCTTCCCGATCAGGTGGAGGACGTGCTCTCCCGCGCAGAGCACATACAGCAGGTGGCCGAAGGGTTCATGCGATCGCAGAACACCCTGTACCTGGGTCGGGGGTACAACTTCCCGGTGGCCCTGGAAGGTGCCCTCAAGCTCAAGGAGATCTCCTACATCCACGCCGAAGGCTATCCGGCGGCGGAGATGAAGCACGGGCCCATCGCACTGATCGACGAGATGATGCCCGTCGTGTTCATCGCGCCGCGGGACGCCGTGTACCAGAAGATCCTGTCCAACATCGAAGAGGTGAAGGCCCGCCGGGGACGCGTGCTGGCGGTGGTGTCCGACGGCGACGAGCAGATCACGGCCCTGGCGGATCAGGTGATCACCATCCCCCGCACCACCGACTCCCTCACCCCCGTCCTGAGCGTACTGCCGCTTCAGCTCATCGCCTACTACACGGCGGTGCGCCGCGGCTGCGACGTGGACCGGCCGCGCAACCTCGCCAAGTCCGTGACCGTGGAGTAGCGCGCTATGCGCGTGGTGCTGCAGCGCGTCAGTCGCGCGTCGGTGAGCGTGGAGGGCCGCGTCGTCGGAGAGATCGGGCGCGGCTTCTTGGTGTTGGTGGGCTTCAGCGCCGCTGACGGCGAGGACGGGCTGGGTTGGATGGCCGACAAGATCGTGGGCTTGAGGCTCTTCGCCGACGACGAGGGGAAGATGAACCTGAGCCTGGGGGACGTGGGTGGAGCGCTCCTCGTCGTGTCGCAGTTCACCCTCTATGCGGATTCCCGCAAGGGACGGCGCCCGTCATTCGTGGATGCCGCCCCCCCTGAGCACGCCGTGCCCCTGTACGAGCGCTTCGTGGCCGCGCTGCGGGGGTGGGGGCTGCAGGTCGAGACGGGCGAGTTCGGTGCGCTGATGGATGTTGCCCTGGTGAACGACGGGCCGGTCACGCTCATCCTCGAGCGATGATCATCCTCGCCTCGGAATCACCGCGGCGGCGCCAGCTCCTCGAGATGCTGGGCATTCCTCATGAGGTTGTTCCGGCCGCTGTGAACGAGCGCCCCGAGCCCGGAGAGCTGCCCGAGAGCATGGCCGTGCGCCTCGCCCGGGAGAAAGCGCAGTCCGTGGCGCAGCGGCGGCCTGAGGTACCGGTGCTGGCCGCGGACACGGTAGTAGTGGTGGACGACCAGATCCTGGGCAAGCCGGCGGACGCTGCCGAGGCCGAGCAGATGCTGAGCCTGCTCTCGGGCCGCGAGCATCGTGTCGTCACCGCCGTCGCGCTGGCCCCGCCGGGCGGCGAAGTGCTGGAGCGCTACGACGTGACGCGGGTCCGGTTTCGCACGTTGGCGCCGGAGATCATCGCGGCGTACGTGGCCACTGGGGAGCCCCTGGACAAGGCGGGGGGCTACGGGGTGCAGGGATACGGCGCCGTGCTGATCGAGCGCGTGGATGGGGACTTCTTCAGTGTGATGGGGTTGCCGCTCCGGCTGGTGGTGGACCTCCTGGAGGCAGCGGGGCAGCCCTACCGGTTCACACGGTAGACGGGGACGGCCTTGGCCTTGCCCCGCAGCTCGAGGGGCTCCAGGGCCTCGACCTCGGGTGGCTCCTTGAGGGCCTGGTAGAACGGATCCGATATCAGGATCTCCCCCGGCCCGGCCTTCGAGCAGAGTCGGGCGGCGGTGTTGACGGCGTCGCCGATCACCGTGTACTCCAGACGGCGGTCGCTGCCGATGTTGCCCGCGAACACCTCGCCGAAGTTGATCCCGATCCCGATCTCGACCTGCCGGCGACCCTGCTCCTTCCACTTCTCATTGAGTTCGGCCAGGATCTCCTGCTGCCGAATGGCGGCCTGGATGGCGCGGTCGGCGGCGTCGTCCAGCTCGATGGGCGCGCCCCACAGGGCCATGATGGCGTCGCCCATGAACTTGTCCAGCGTGCCACTGTGCTCGAAGATGATCTCCACCATCTCGGTGAAGTACTCGGTGAGAACCGTGGCGATCTCGTCGGGGCTCATCTCCTCCGACATCGAGGTGAACCCGCGGATGTCGCTGAAGAACACCACCACCGGGCGCTTCGTCCCACCGAGCTGTATCTCGTCGACCTGCTCCGCGATCTGCTCGGCTAGGTCGGGCGCAAAGTAGCGCTGGAAGTTGGAGAGCACGACGGCCTCGCGCCTGACCTGCTCTGTTAGCTGGCTGTTCTCGATAGCGACGGCGGCGATTCCGGAGAACGCGATGAGGAACTCGAGTTCCTCGTCGCCAAACGAGTTGGTCGCCGTCATGTTGTCCACGTAGATGATGCCGAGGACGTTTCCCTCGCTCCCCATCAGCGGCGTGCACATTGCGCTGCGCACGCTCTGCATCAGGATCGATTTGCCCTTGAACCGATCGTCGGCCGCGGCGTTGTCGGTGAGGATCGCCAGCCGCTCGTCCACTGCACGGCGGGCGATGGACTGCGGAACCTTCGCGCCTGCGCCCTCCGCTAAGCGGTTGTGGGAAACGCGGGGGATCAGCTCGCCCTCACCCTCCAGCATGAGGATCGACACCCGGTCGACCTCCATCACCTTGAACGTGATGTCCACGACCTTCTCGAGGAGGCGATCCACCTCCTGCTGCTTGGAGAGCTCCTTCGATATATCGAGCAGGAGAGAGAGCTTCTCCGCTTGACGCTCGTCGAGCGTGTCCGCCTCGAGCTTGAGCTGTGAGGCCCCGCTGGGGCGCGAAGCCACCTTCTCCAGGTCCGAGGCCGGCTCAACCGCCACCTGTTTGACGATGGTGGCCTCGGGGGGCGGTTTGTGCGCCCACGCCGACTCTCTAGCAGCGGGTTGGGCCGCAGGGGGCGTGACCTCGACGACCTTGAACGCCACCTTGCCGAAGGTCACAACATCCCCGTCGGTGACGACGGTCTCGTTCACGCGGGTGCCGTTGACGAAGGTGCCGTTGCTGGAGCCCAGATCCTGGACGCGCACACCGCCGTCGTCCAGTGACACCTCGGCATGACGACGGGAAACGGTGGGATCGTAGACGGGTTGATCGCTGGTCACGGCGCGCCCCACGACTACGGTGCGGGGCTGCGTGAGATCGATCGTGATGTCGCCTGCCGTGCTCTCGAGCTTGAATGCCCGCAAGACAACACTCCTCGCTGGCCGGAATATACCCGCCCAGAGAATCCCTGGCTAATGATTCGTGGCCACCGCCAGTGCGCGGAGCACGGCGCTTGCCTTGCTCTCTGTCTCCTCGAACTCCTGCTCCGGATGGCTGTCGGCCACGATACCCGCGCCGGCCTGCACGTACGCCCGTCCGCCGCGCAGCACGGCCGTGCGAATGGCGATCGCCGTGTCCAGTGTCGCGGCCCCCCACCCCAGATACCCCACCGCTCCCGCGTACGGCCCCCGGCGGGTGGGCTCCAACCCGTCGAGGATCTGCATGGCCCGCACCTTGGGTGCGCCCGAGACCGTCCCGGCGGGGAAGCAGGCGCGCAGCACGTCGGCGGCGTCCAACCCGGCACGGAGCCGGCCGCGCACCTCGCTCACGATGTGCTGCACGTGGGAGTACCGCTCCAGCTCCTTGTCCACCGTGACGCGCACCGTTCCGTACTCGGCGACGCGGCCGACGTCGTTGCGTCCGAGATCCACCAACATCGCGTGCTCCGCCCGCTCCTTCTGGTCTGCCATCAGGTCAGCCGCGAGTGCTGCGTCCTCCTCACTCGTGGTGCCCCGGGGTCGCGTGCCTGCGATGGGTCGCGCGGTGACTTCCCCGTCCTCGACGCGCACCAGGACCTCTGGTGAGCTGCCCACCACGTGGAGGTCGTCCAAGGCCAGGTAATAGAGGTATGGGGCGGGATTCAGCGTGCGCAGGGAGCGGTACACGTCGAACGGATCTGCGGCGCACGGGACCTCCTGCCGGCGGGATAGCACTACCTGGAATGCTTCACCGTCCCGGATGAACTCCTTGATGCGACCCACGTCGCGCTCGAAGGCGGCGCGGGGGTAGGGGGACTCCGGCGTGAGGGATGCGTCGCCCTCGAGGGTAATGGGCGCTACCGCAGGCGGCGTGCGCAGCCGGTCCGCGAATGCGGCGCTCCGCTCCAGTGCCCCCTCGTATCCCCGCTTCAGCGCTCGCCGGTCGGCGCCGGCCGGGACCTCTGCACTGCTGACCACTCGCACGCGGCCGAACGCGTTGTCGATGATGCCGACGGTGTCCGCCACGAGAAACATGGCGTCGGGGAAGCCGAGATCGTCCGCCGGCCCACCCGGTAGGCGCTCGATGGCGCGCACGGCGTCGTAGCTCAAGAAGCCCACCGCGCCACCCCAGAACCGCGGCAGTCCCGTTACAGGTGCCGGCTTCAGGCTGCGGAGCTGCGCTGCGAGATGTTCCAGGGGATCGCGAGCCTTCACGTCCGGCTGCCAGCCGCTCCCGGGCGTCCAACGCCCCACGGTGCCTTCGCGGTAGCGCCACGCCTCCCGTGGCTCGGTGCCGAGGAAGGTATAACGGGCCCAGCGCTCGCCGCCCACGAGAGACTCCAGCAGGAACGCGAACGGCGGCCGGGCCAGAGCTCTGAACGCGGTGATCGGCGTGAGGGTATCCGCGGGGAGTTCGCGCACGACGGGAATCACGCCCCCCGCCGCGGCCGCCGCAGAGAATGCCTCGAAAGAGGTCTGGCGCCTCACCGGAGCGCAGCGACGAGCGCGCTTGCCGCGAGCCTCGGGGGCCGTGATATTGCGGCGTGATGGGTCACCGTCGCGCCCTCGTCGCCGTACTCCTGGCGCTCGCTCCCACTCCACTCCTCGCCCAGACGTGGAACAGCGAACGAACCACGGCGCTGGTCAGCCGCGGCATCACGCGGCGGTCGCAGCGCCGGGCCGACACCTCGCTGGTGGATTACCGCGTCCGCGCGCATGGGTTCGTGTTCTTCCTCGGCCAGTTCGGTGAAGGGTTCGCCGAGCCCCCGCGGCTCGTCAAGTCCGATGAGCTGGTGCTGGAAGTTTACTGGAAGGCTCCGAACCGCAGCAAGCAGCGCATCATCGGGTGGCGGGACCGGGCGGACCTTCCCACGGACATCCAATACCATCGGGACCATCTCGGGATCGTGCAGAACAACTTCGCCGATCACATTCGACTGGGCGAGGGCCAAGAGGTGCGGGACGTGCCGCATCCCCTGTCCCGCGGTGGTCCGGGCCTGTACGACTACGCGCTGACCGACTCCCTCTCCATCCGCCTGCCGCAGCGGGAGGTCCGCGTGTACGAGGTCCGCGTGCGCCCCAAGGACTTCGGCGCGCCACGGGTGGTGGGCAGCTTGTACTTCGATCGGGAGACGGCCGAGCTCATCATCTTCCGTTTCAATTTCACCCGCAGCGCCTACTTGGACGATACGCTGGAGGACATCACCATCGTTCTGGAGAACGGCTTGTGGGAAGGCCGCTACTGGTTGCCGCGCCGCCAGGAGATCGAGATTCGGCGCCGCACCAAGTGGCTGGACCTCCCGGCCAGGGGCATCATCCGCGGCCGCTGGGAGATCCGGGACTACCAGTTCAATGTCGGGCTCTCCGAGCGCGACTTTCGCGGGCCGGAGATCGTGGCAGCCCCCGACGCGGTGCTGGACACCTTCGCATGGGACGTCTCCCTCGATGCGGCGATCAAGGAGGTCGCCGGCCCCGCCATGACTTTCGACCTGGAGCAGGTGCGGCTCGAGATCGAGGAGCTCGCCGGGTCGAACGTACTCTCGGGGCTCGCGGCGGCCCGCCCCAGTATCGGGTCGATCTCCGAGCTGGTGCGGTTCAACCGTGTCGAGGGGTTGGCCTTGGGGCTGGGTGGAGTGGTGCGGCCCGGTGGCGATGCGGCGGAGCTGCGTGGATGGATCTCCTACGGGGTGAGCGATCAGCGTCTCAAGGGGCTGGCGTCGCTGCGCTACCAACTGGGGCGGACCACGCTGGGGCTCACCGCGTTGCGCCGGGTGGAGGACGTGGGCGTCGAGCCCGTGATCTCGGGATTGCTCAATTCGGTGCTGGCCCAGGAGCTCGGGAAGGACTACGGCGACTACGTGCTGGCGGATCGGTTGCTCGCATCGTTGGGGCACGATGTGAGCGCCCGAGGGCGCGTCAGCCTCGCGGGTGGGGTGGAGCGGACCACCAGCCTGGAGATCGTGACCGAGCCGGCGTCGGGATCGTTCGACCGCCCCAACCCCCCTCTGGGGAGCGGGACCTTCGCCGTGGGGGCGCTCAGAGTGGAACGGCGTGATGCCGAGCTGGCGGTGCGGGGTGGGGTCAGCGGGGAGCTCGCTTTGGAGGCCGGAGCCGGCGACAGCGTGCAGTACGTGCGGGTCCGGGGGGCCGGGCGGGCGCACGCCGCAGTGGGGGTGACCAGCGTCGTGCTCCGGACCTGGGCGGGGTGGGGCTCTGCAGACCTGCCCCCCCACCGGTCCTTCGTGATGGGAGGGCGGGGCACGCTGGTGGGCGAGCCGTTCCGGGAGTGGGGCGGGCGGTACGCCCTGCACGGCCACCTCGAGTGGCGCCTCCCGGTGCCCGTCCCGGCGCTCACTATGGGCGCCTTCGCGAATACCGGGCGGCGCATTGTGGTGGCCCCGTTCGTAAGCGCCGGCTGGGCGGGAGGAGCCGTGTCGCGCGTCCCGTGGCGGCCCAGCGAGGGGGTCCGGGTAGTGGCGGGCCTGGGCCTGGAGCTCTTCCACCGGCTGTTCCGGGCCGACTTGGGGGTGAGCCTGAGGGGTGAGGGGGTGAGCCTGGTGGTGGACCTGACGCGGGACCTGTGGCCCATCCTCTGATTGGGGGCCCTCACGACCTCCGGGAGCCCGCTGGGGGTCCCCGCGGGCGAACCCCGAGTGCAAGTGGGGGTATTCCCGGGTCCCCGGGCCAACTCGCGCCGGCCGTCCATCGGGGCTGCGGGCGGGTCCGGGGCCGGGCCCGTAAGCCCAACAATGGTACGGGAATGTGATGTAACCCCTGGTCGGCGCCCCTGGAACGGCGTATCTTAACCATTCGCCCGGCGACTCCATCTCGTTGTCGGGCATAGGTTTCCGGAGGTGTACCGTTAGACACTACAGGGACGAGTGGCTGGTGCCGACGGTCGAAGAGCTGATCGGCACCGAGAAGCTCGGGGAGCTGCGCGAGAGCGAGGAGGGCAAGGACTCGCTGTGGGAGGACGTGGTGGGCCAGAAGCTCGTCTCCGACGAGGAGGTCCTGAGCCAGCTGTCCACCCGGTTCCGCCTGAAGCTCGCCGACTTGTCCCAGAGCGACATCAAGGCTCGGGAGATGGTCGCCGAGCAGGTGGCCCGGCGCTACCAGATCTTCCCCGTCCGCATCACCGACTCGTACCTCGAGATCGCCACCGCCAACCCCTTCGATCTCGACTGCGAGAAGACCCTCGCGTTCGCCACGGGGCGGGAAGTGCGGATCCTGCTGGCCAGCCCGTCCAGCATCCGGGACAAGATCGACGAACATTACCGGCCCGAGAACGTGATCGAGCAGCTCCTGGAGGGGATGGAGACCGGCGAGCACGAGATCACCACGCTCGACGAGAAGGAGGCTGAGGCCGACGAGCTCACCATCTCGGCCGAGGAGGCCTCCCAACGGCCGGTGGTGCGCCTCGTGGATCTCATCCTCTCCGAGGGCATCAACTCCAGGGCAAGTGACGTCCACATCGAGCCGGAGGAGGGCGGTGTTGCGGTCCGCTACCGGATCGACGGCGTGCTCCGGCAGGTCATGAAGATCCCGCGAGCGGCGGGCCTCCCGCTGATCTCCCGCATCAAGATCATCTCCGGCCTCGACATCGCCGACCGGCTGCGCCCCCAGGACGGGCGCGCCCGAGTGGCGGTGAACGGCATCCCTGTCGACCTGCGGGTCTCCACCCTCCCGGCCTCGCTGGGCGAGAAGGTGGTGGTCCGGGTGCTCGACTCCTCGCGCACCGTGTTGTCGCTGGACAAGCTGGGCCTCGACTCCGAGGAGTCCCAAGCGGTCGAGGAGCTGCTGGAGAACCGCGACGGCATCATCCTGTGCACCGGCCCCACGGGGTCCGGGAAGACCACGACTCTCTACTCCGCCATCCGTCATGTCCAGAGCGAGGGTGTGAACATCGTGACGGTGGAGGATCCTGTGGAGTACCGGCTCCAGGGGATCGTCCAGGTGCAGACGCACGACAAGGCCGGTCTGACGTTCGCCGCGGCGCTGCGCTCCATCCTGCGTCAGGACCCGGACGTGGTGCTGGTGGGCGAGATCCGCGACCGGGAGACGGCCCAGATCGCCGTGCAGGCTTCTCTCACCGGCCACCTGGTGCTCTCCACCCTGCACACCAACGATGCGCCCAACGCTGTGACCCGGCTGGTGGACATCGGGATGGAGCCGTTCAAGATTGCCAGCGCGCTGCGGGGTGTGGTTGCCCAGCGCCTCATGCGTCGGCTCTGCCCCACCTGCAAGGAGGTCTGGGTGGAGGCGATACCGCGCAAGCTCCAGCGCTGGATACCGAGCGACACGCCGGTGTACCGCGGTGTGGGGTGTCCCGAGTGCGCCATGACCGGGTACCGGGGGCGGTTTTCCATCGTGGAGATCCTGCGCGTGACCCCGGAGATCGAGAAGGCCATCGGCGCCAACGAGACGGCCGACCGCATCGCCGACGTGGCCCGCCGCGCAGGCATGAGGACCCTGTGGGACAGCGGGGTGTCCCACGTGCTGCGGGGCGAGTCCACCATCGACGAGCTGCTGCGGGTGGTGGACGTTCCCCAGGGGGACGAGGGCGCGCCGCCGGAGCCGAAGCGCAAGCGGGGAGCTGACCGCAGGGGCCGGCCGTCGGGGCCGGAGGTGGCGGTCAAGGAGACCGTGAGCAAGGGGGATGGAGACGGTGCCTCGCCCGCTGCCGATATGGGGGGAGCCGCCTTCGAGCTGCTGGAGCCGCCCGAGCCCGACCCGCGGCGCGGCCCCGATGCCACGGTCCTACTGGTGGACGACGAGGACCAGCTCCGCCGCGTGATGCGCGACCTGCTGGAGCGCGACGGATACGAGGTGGCGGAGGCGGCGGACGGCGTGGAGGCTCTCGACCAGGTGGACCGGCACGCCCCCGACATCATCGTCCTCGACCTCAACCTCCCCGGACTGGACGGGTACGGCGTCCTGAGCCACCTGCGGTCCCGGCCGGCGACGGAAGACATCCCGGTGGTCGTGCTGACGGCCCACGGTGATGAGGACGCTGAGGTGCGGGTGTTCGAGCTGGGAGCCGACGACTACCTCTCCAAACCCTTCAGGGCCCGGGCCCTCTCGGCACGCCTCCAGGCGGTCTTGCTGCGCGCCCGGGGCATCACCCCCCGGCGAGAGACCTAGCGCAGGATTTCTGCCGCCGCCGCCCGCAGCTCCCTCACGTTGAACGGCTTGCGGAAGTAGCGGCACCCCAGATCACCGAGCCACTCCTCCGTCTCCGGCCGCACGTCGGCCGTGAGGAAGATCGTGCGGGTCTTGAGGCCAGGGTGGCGTGAGCAGAGGACCTCGGCGAAGCTCTCCCCGGCCGACACTGCGGCCCGCGCGTCCGCCAGTACGAGGTCCCATGGCTGCTTCTCCAGCAGGCCCACGGCGTGCCGGGCGTCCCGGGCCGCTTCGACGTCCTGACCGTCCTGGGCGAACAACACGCCGATCATGCGGCGCACCGCCGGATCTTCGTCCACCAGCAGGATGCGACGCCCGCTGGGCGTGCGGGCCGCGCCGGTCTCGTCGCATTCCTTGTCGGGCGCGGGCGGCGCTGCAGCGTTCGCCGGCTCGAGGGGAAGGGTCACGACGAACCGGGCGCCACCCTCTGGGGCGCGCTCCACCGCGATGCGGCCGCCGTGATCCTCCACGATGCGGTAGGTGATGGAGAGCCCCAGGCCGGTGCCCTGGCCGGGTGCCTTGGTCGTCACGAAGGGATCGAAGATCCTGGGCAGCAGCTCGTCGGGTATGCCAGGGCCCGAGTCCGCTACCTGCAGCACGGCGTGGCCGCCCTCCTGCTTCGTGCTGACCCGCACGTTGCGCTCCTGCTCCGGCGGCAGCACCGCCACCGCCTGCACGGCGTTGTTGAGCAGGTTGAGCACCACCTGCTGAATCTGATGCCGGTCGCCGCGGACCCGCGGCAGCCCGTCGGCGAAATCGGTCTCCACCTCCACCTTGCGGAGCCGCACCTCGTAGCTGATGAGGGAGAGCGCCCGCTGGGTGACGTCGTTCAGGTCCACCTCGGCCACCTCGGTGGGACCCTTGCGCGCGAACATCAGCAGGTCGCGGACGATCTGGGCTGCCCGCTCGGCCTGCTCGTTGATCACCCGGACGTGCTCCCGGTCCCGCTGCGATGGTTCGGGCCGCTGGAGCAGGAACTCCGAGAGGCCGGCGATGGACGTCAGTGGGTTGTTGAGCTCGTGGGCCACTCCTGACACCAGTTGGCCCACGGCAGCCATCTTCTCACTCTGGATGAGCTGTCCCTCCAGCTCCTTCTGCTCCGTGACGTCCTCGATCAGGGTTGCGACCCAGCCCGGGGCCACGGTGGCGGAGATGGGGGAGGCACCGATGCGGAGGATGCGGTTCAGCGTAGCGGAGCGGGCGGTGAGGGGCGGGCACGGTCGCTCCGACCGGGCGCGCTCCAACAGCTCGCGGAGCTCCGGCGAGTCGCCCAGGAGCGCACCGCTGAGGTCCAGGCCGATGATGTCGGGCAGCTTCGTCCCCAGCATGATGGCCAGGGCACGGTTGGCCCGCCTCACGCGTCCGGATTCATCCACCACGGCCACACCGTCGGCGAGAGCGTCGAAGGTCGTCTCCCACTGGAGCTTGCCGCTGTGCACGAGGGAGAAGAACCGAGCGTTGGCCAGGGCCATGGCCGCGTGGGTGGCCACGGTGGACAGCAGGCGCAGGTCCGCGGGAGCGAAGGGCTCCGTGCCCTCCTTCACCACCGCCACTGCGCCGACCGTCATGCCGTGCGCCCGGAGCGGCACCGTCACGGCCTGCCGTGCCGTGACGTCACCGAACAGCACCGAGCGCTGCTGGTCCTCCCGCTCTACGATCTGCAGCGTCTCTTCCTCCATGGCGGCCCCGATGAGACCGGCGCCCTGGAGGAGGCTCGTCTCGGTACCGATGAAGGGGGAGAGCGTGCCCTCCGCCGCCAGGACCTGCAGGCGCTCGGGCGGATCGCCGGCCATCACGACGGCGGCGCCGTCGCAGGGCACGAACCGCTCCACGTACTTCGCCACCTGATCGGCGATGCGATCCAGGTGGATGGAATCCGAGAGCACGTATGCGAGTTCCTGAAGGGAGAAGAGCTCGTTGAGGCGCCGGGTGAGCTCCGATCGGGCCTCCGCCAGCGCCGGCTCGGCGCGCCGCGCGGCCCGGGCCCTAGCCCACTGCGTGCCGAGCCACCAGGCAGCGGCCAGGGCGGCCACGGCGAGGCAGATCCACAGGACCGTCGTCACTTGGGCTCTTGCGGTGGCGCGCCCGTGATCTCGGGCGGGGCGTTGGGCTTGACCCGGACGGGCTTGGCGGGCACGCCGAGGTAGAGGTGCCAGGGCTTGGCGTCCTTGGTCAGCACGGCGCCGGCGCCCACGATGGCCTCCTCACCCACGTGCACACCGGCCAGCACGGTGGCGTGGTAGGTGATGCGCACTCCGTCGCCCAGAACCACGGTTGCGTCGGTCACGTCTTGCTGGTCGGCCAGGGCATGTGTGTGGCTGTAGATGTTCGCGTAATCCGCGACCGATACGCGGTTGCCGAGGACGATCCCGCCACGGTCGTCGAGCAAGACGTGCCGATGAACCACCACGTCGTCCCCGACCTCCATGTTGTAGCCGAACGAGAACTCGACGAACTGGAAGCATTTGAAGTTCCGGCCACACTGCTTGAAGATGTGCCTTGCGAGGATTCTGCGAAAGCGTATGGCCACATCCACGTTGCCGCCGCCCAACGGAGAGCGATCGAAGCTCTGCCACAGCCAGAGGAGTGGCTTCACCCGGGCGTACCGCTCGGCGTCGATCTCATGGTAGTACTCGGGCTCCATCGTGATGTGGCGCGGGTCCAGGGCGAGGAGCGCCGCCCGGGTGGCTGGGGAGACTGCCGCATCGGCGATCAGGTCGTCGTAGTTGCCCAGGCCCGGGTGGTACAGATCGAAGAGGGTCTCGCGGCACAGCAGCTCGCGGTCGCAGGCCGGGTTGGCCAGGCGGTCCTCGAGCTCGCCCAGCCAGCGGTCGTACTCGCGCTTCGGGGCGCCGGGGAGCGTCAGCTTGCGGAGCGGTCGGTGCACCATGCGCGCATCTCAACTGCGATCATCACACTCGGAATTTAGTCTAGCGCACAAGGTGTGCGGCGACACCAGGTTCTCGCGGGTTCGATGAGAGGGCCTCTTGCTGAGGTGTGTGGCGTGGCCGGTGAGCTCTACGGGTTCTCCCGCGCCGCCCGTGCCTGCACGGACGACCACTCCCGGTCCAGGGTCCGGATGATCGTGGCCCACGCGCTCGTCGCGAACCGGTCATAGGAGACCGTCAACTCGTTCTCCAGGCGGATCCCGTCGGCGAACATATAGATCGCCCTCGCCGTCTCGCGTTGGTTCAGCTGCTGGCCGCTCCACAAGGGGGTGAGGGGGAGGATCGACACGGGCCGGAACACCTGGTTCTGGCTCGTGACAGTGAGGAGGTCGGGTGAGAACCGCGCGTTCTGCTGCCTGCCGAAGAACGTCACCAGGAAGTAGGTCGGATCGCGCACCCCGAACCGTGCGGCGCTCTCAGCCAGCTCCGGCGCTCGGGACTCCAGGAGGCGGTGGAACGATGCGTAGGTGTCCGGCGCCATGAGCCGGATGATGCCCTCGTGCAGGGGCATGATCTGGATGTCGTAGAGCTCCGTGGACAGGCGCAGCGCCACATCCCCCTGTCCCAGCGTCCCGTACCCCACCGGGGGCAGCGTATCCAGCAAGCCCGGTGCGGGATCTTGCTGGGCCAGCAGCGGGCCGGCGAGCACGAGGCACGCGAGGCTCCACGGAAGCGCGCGGCTCATGGGCCACCCCGGTCGATGAGCCCGTTGATCGCGTCCCGCAGATCCTCCATGCCCTCGCGGGTGCGCGAGCTGGTTACGATGCATTGCTCCTCCTCGAGCTCCACGGCGTCCAGGATCGCACTGACACGGTCACGCCGTCTGCCCCGCGCCACCTTGTCGGCCTTGGTGATGGCGGCCAGCGTGGGAACGCCACGCCCGGCCAGCTCGCCGGCCATGGTGCGGTCCTCGGCCGACGGATCGCGGCGCGCGTCGAGCAGCCAGACGACGCCAGCCAGGGTCTCCCTGGTGGAAAGATACCCGCGCAGCAGCGCCTGGAAACTGCGGCGCTCGGCCTTTGCGGCCCGGGCATATCCGTATCCCGGGAGATCCACCAGGTAGAACCGCTCCTCGACGTTATACACGTTACACGTCCTGGTTTTCCCGGGTGTCTTGCTGGTATGGGCGAGGGCCTTGCGTCCCACCAGGGCGTTGATCAGCGACGACTTGCCGACGTTGGAGCGGCCCAGGAACGCGACTTCGGGTAGGATGGGCCGGACGTGGAAATCGGCAGCCGGGAAGCTGCCGATGAAGGTGACGTTCGTCAGGCCTCTTTCTTCACGCGGGCCCCCTCGGTGACCACGAGCGGCGGCCGGCCGTCTTTGATGCATTCCTTGGTGATGACGACCTCATGAACGTCGTCCCGGCCCGGGAGATCGAACATGATGTCGGTCATGACATCCTCGAGAGACGCCCGCAGTCCCCGCGCGCCCGTGCCGCGCCTGGTTGCGTGCTGTGCGACCGCACGGAGGGCGTCTGGCTCGAACGTGAGCCCCACGTTCTCCAGCTCGAACAGCTTCTTGTACTGCTTCGTCAGGGCGTTCTTGGGCTCGAGCAGAATCCGTACGAGGGACTCCTCATCGAGCGAGTCCAGCGCGACGTTCACTGGGAGTCGTCCCACGAGCTCGGGGATCAGTCCGTAGCGGAGCATGTCGTCGGGCTCGACGTCGAGGTAGGGGTTCTTCTGCAGCTGTTCCGCCTTGCCGGCTTCCACTTCCTCCTTGCTGAACCCGATCTGGCGCCGTCCCGTGCGGGCCTCGATGATCTTGTCGAGTCCGTCGAAGGCGCCACCGCAGATGAACAGGATGTTCCTGGTATTGATCTGGATGTACTCCTGCTGCGGGTGCTTGCGACCGCCCTGGGGCGGCACCGAGGCCACGGTGCCCTCCAGGATCTTGAGGAGAGCCTGCTGCACCCCTTCGCCCGACACGTCCCGCGTGATACTCGGGTTCTCGCTCTTCCGAGCGATCTTGTCGAGCTCGTCGATGTAAACAATGCCGTGCTCGCACTCGGTGACGTTGAAATCACCGGCTTGCAGCAGCCGCACCAGGATATTCTCGACGTCCTCGCCTACGTAGCCCGCCTCGGTGAGCGTGGTGGCGTCGGCGATGGTGAAGGGCACGTCTAGAATCCGCGCCAGCGTCTGCGCCAGGAGCGTCTTGCCGACTCCCGTCGGACCCAGCAGGAGAATGTTGGACTTCTCGAGCTCGACTTCGTTGCTGCGGAGGGATTCGGAGTTGATGCGCTTGTAGTGGCTGTAGACTGCGACCGAGAGCACCCGCTTTGCCCGCTCCTGTCCGATCACGTACTCGTCCAGCACGGCCTTGATCTCGGCAGGCGTGGGCACCTGCGTGATCGCCTCGGCGACCTCCCGTTCCTCGTCTTCGGCCAGGATCTCGTTGCAGAGCGCGATGCACTCGTTGCAGATGTAGACCGACGGGCCGGAGATGAACTTCCGGACGGCGTCCTTCGACTTTCCGCAGAACGAGCAGCGCAGGTGCTTGTCTTGAGGCATTCGGTTGCCTATCAGGCTGCCGCTAGTATGGGGCCCGCAAGTCCTTTCGTCAAGACGACTTGGGGGTTTCCAACTCGGCCCGCTTCTGGATCACCTTGTCGATGATCCCGTAGTCCCGTGCCTCCTCCGCCGACATGAAGCGGTCCCGATCGATGTCGGTCTCGATCTCCAGGACGGGCTTCCCGGTGTGAACCGAGTACAGCTCGTTGAGCTTGTTGCGGAGGTACAGGATCTCCTTCGCCTGGATCTCGATGTCCGCCGCGGTGCCCTGATATCCGCCCGACGGCTGGTGCATCATGATCCGGGCGTGGGGCAGCGCGGCGCGCTTGTTCTCCGCGCCAGCTGCCAGCAGGAACGACCCCGCCGAGGCCGCCATGCCCATGCAGATCGTGTTCACCGGTGCCTGGATGTGCTGCATGGTGTCGTAGATAGCGAACGAGCTCGAGATGATCCCGCCCGGGGAGTTGATGTACAGATAGATGTCCCGCTCGGGATTGTCGGCTTCCAGAAAGAGAAGCTGGGCGATGATGACATTCGCCACGTCATCATTGATGGGCGTGCCCATGAACACGATGCGGTCCATCAACAGCCGGGAGAAGATGTCGTAGGTGCGCTCCCCCCTGCTGGAGCGCTCGATTACGTAGGGAGGGAAGATCTGTGCCATAGGTATGTCGTGATGCCTCTCACTCATCGGTCACGGTGGACTGTTCCAGCAGGTAGCCGAAGACCTTCTCTTCGGTCAGGCTCCGCTCGAGTTCGCGTAGTTGGTTCGCCTTCTGCAGGGAGGCGTAGACCTGTCCGGGCTCGGCCTTGCGGCGCTCGGCGATCTCCGCCACCCGCCGATCCACATCCTCCTCGGTGGCGGTGAGGCTCTCCCGCTCCGCCACATGGTCGAGGATTAGATCCCGTTGTACTTGCCGCTCCGCCACGGGGCCGAAGTCCTTGGCGAACTTCTCAAGCTGGGCGTCGGGCACCTCGTAGGCCTGAGCGTAAGCGCTGAGCAGCCGCTGCACCAGAGGCTGCGGGGCGGTGACGCCGTTGGCGGCGATGACCTGGTCGATCAGCTCGCGCCGCACCTCGGCATCCGCCTCCCGTTTGGCGTGCGTCTCCAGATCCTCCCGGACGGCGCCCTCAAGCTGGGCTACCGAGTCGAAGTCGCCTAACTCCCGGGCGAGGTCGTCGCTGAGCTCGGGCAGCTCCAGGCGCTTGAGTTCGTGGAGGGTGATGCGGACCGCACGGGTCTGCCCTCGCTTCGTCTCGTCCGGGAAGTCGTCCGGGTAGCGGACCGTGGCGTCCGTCGTGTCCCCTGGCGTGAGCTCCATGATCCGCTCTTCCAGGTCAGGGATGGCCTGGCCCGATCCCAGCAGGAGTTGATACTGCTTGGTCTCCTCGGGCTCCCCGTCGGTCAAGGTCGCGATGCTCACGGAGACCAGCTCGCCGTTGGCGGGACGCCCTCCGGTCACGGGTACCCACGGTGCCTTCTGACGGCGCAGCTCCTCGATCTGGTTCTCGACCATCTCGTGGGTCACGGGCGGCAAACGGCGCTTCAGGCGGAAGCCCCCCACACGGCCCAGGGCGATCTCGGGCTTGATCTCCACCTGGAGCTGGAAGGTCACCGGGGAGCCCTCCTCGAACTTGAGGTCGCGCACCCGGGGATCGGCGATGGGCTTGAGCTGCTCCTGCTCCACCGCGGTCTTCCATGTGTCCTCGACCAGTTCCCGGATCACGCTCTCGCGGATGGCATCACGGTACATCTTGCGGACGACCGCGAGGGGGGCCTTGCCCTTCCGGAATCCGGGGAGCTTGGCCCGCCGCTGGTACAGGGCGGTCGCCTTCTGCTCGGCGGCCTCGACTCGGGGCAGCGCCACCTCGACCTTGAGGTTCGCCACGCCCGGCTCCTCGCCCACCTTGGTGATCTGGATCTCGCTGGTCTCGACGGTCATCTACCGCAATCTACACCGGAAAAGGGGCACGATATCCGAGGCGCGAAATCTAACCCGGGTGACCGCAGGCCCCCAGGGTCGATCACCTGCGGGGCCGTGGTGGTGGCGACCCGGGCCGGCGTCGAGCGGCAGCCATCGGCCTGAGGACGGCGCCGGCCCGATAGTCGGTGGGGCCTGCTGGTGCCTGACGGAGCCAACGCGCAGTTTACGACGTGTCCGGGGGCAGTCGCTGCCTCCTGCGGGACTCACGACGGGGACGGAGACCATGGCGACGGGAGAGACGGCGAAAGCGAAGCGTGAGATGACCTTCCTGCTGGCGGAGCCGGAGCGTCGCATGCTCCGCGCGATGGCCGCCCGCGTGCCCGGTTGGCTCAACCCCAACCACTTCACGGCCCTTGGAGTGCTCGGAGCCGTGGGCTGCGGAGCTGGCTACGCGCTCTCCGGGCGCGATCCGGACTGGCTGTGGTTCGCGAGCATGATGTTGGTGGTCAACTGGTTCGGGGACAGCCTGGACGGAACCCTGGCCCGGGTGCGCAAGGCCGAGCGGCCGCGCTACGGGTACTACATCGACCACGTCGTGGACGCGTTCACCACGGCCGTGATCGGCATCGGCTTGGGCCTGTCGCCGTACGTGCGGCTCGATCTGGCACTGGTCCTGATGTTGGTCTACCTCACGCTTTCCATCAACGTCTATCTCGAATCGGCCGTCTTCGGCGTATTCAAGATCGCGTACGCTCGGATCGGTCCTACCGAGGCCCGCATCGTCCTGATCCTCGCGAACGTCGCGCTCTGGCTCAGCTCCACCCTCTTGCCGGGGCTCGGGAATGAGGTGCGGTTCGTCGCCAACGCGGCGGTGGCGCTGATGGCGCTGGCGATGTTCGCGGTGCTCGTGATCCGCTTCGGCAAGAACCTCCACAAGTTGTCCAAGGAGGAGCCGCGCAAACGGTGGCGGGACAGGCAACAGCGGGCTGAGCAGGCGGCGCGGCAGGCGCACGTGCCGGAGCCGCGATCCGGGCCGGGTACCGGGACCCCAGGGGAGGGGACCGGAGGCGGCTAGCTGGGATCCCGCTCGCCTATGCAAGCGAAGAGCGCCGCGACGGAACCAGGTCGAGGCGCTCTTTCGATGCGGCCGGAGGGACTCGAACCCCCACGGGTTGCCCCACCAGCTCCTAAGGCTGGCGCGTCTACCAGTTCCGCCACGGCCGCGGGATCACATAAGGTAAAATCTAAGTCCTTGTCAGCATAGGGAATGCGCCCGGAGGACGGGGCTTCTGGGTCCTCGGGGACGGGTCCAGGTCGATCTTCAGATGTGGTGTTTTCCCGCATGGTCGGCGGTTTGGTGGGGCATTCTCCGGTATCTCCGCGGGTCCAGATGCGGGTCCACCTGATCGAATGTCCCAATTCGAGCACCTGACGCCCCCGGATAGTCCTGGCCGGGCGGGTTTCCGAATCACAGATTGGTGAGAGGAAGATCCCCACGGCGGCTCCCTGTCCAGGCGGCGCTTGTGCGGATTAGGCTGCGAGCGGATTAAGCTGTGGTGCTCGCAGAATTCTCCGGTGGAGCTTCACGTTAGGCCTGCGCGGCACGCCCGAGGGGCAGGCAAGAATACAGTTTACTACTAGTTAGGCGCAGCACCGGAGCACCGGCGCACGGCTGTAAGCAATCGGCCTAGCGGATTCCGTTCAAATACATGGGATGAGGGGGTGGAGACGAGGCTCGGACGTAATTGTCCGGGCGATTGGGCGTCTGTGCACCTGGATACCGTTCCGCCACCGGAGGTCCCTCATGAAGCGTATTGCCCTGCTGGGCCTTGCCACGATCGTACTCGGTGCCTGCAGCGATGCTACAGAACCGTATGTAGTTGCACATCAGCCGCCGCCGTTGTTCGCAGCAACCGGGATCGCCATAGGCACCGAGAGCCCAATTACGACGGACCCGGCCTCGCAGATCCAACCCGCTATTGACGGGGATCATGTAGTGTGGGCCGACAATCGTAACGGTAACTCGGACGTCTTTCTTCTTGACCTGGGTACGGGAGCCGAAACTCAGATCACAAGTGACCCCAGTGATCAGCTCGAGCCAGCCATCTCGGCGGGTCGGATTGTCTGGTTGGACCTTCGAAACGGCAACTTTGACGTCTATATGTTCGACTTGGCAACGGGGTCGGAAACCCAGATTAGTACCGCATCGACCCACGAGTTCATGCCAGCGATCTCGGGTGACCGCGTCGTCTGGCGCGGTGATGCAGGCAACGTGGACATCTTCATGTTCGACTTGGCAAGTGGCGTCGAGACCCAGATCACGAATGACAACAACATTGAGTCCTATCCCGTCATTGACCGCGACCGCATCTTCTGGCTTGAATACGTCGCCATTTCTGGGGCTAGGGTGATCGCGATGTACGACGTTACGGCTGGAACAGAGACGCACTTCCACTCTGGAATCGGGTCGCTCTCGCGGTATCTCGGGGTCTTCCAGGACCGGCTCGTGTGGGACGACAGTAGGAACGGGAACTTCGACGTCTTCATGTTCGACTTGGCCACTGGGACGGAGATTCAGCTCACTGCCGATCTAGCCGATCAAGAACAGCCCTCAATCTCTGGTGATCGGATCGCGTGGCAGGATGGCCGGAACGGTAACCTGGACATCTTCATGCTTGACCTGGTCAGCGGAGGCGAGTCTCAAGTAACTACGGATCCGTTCGGACAGCGTGACCCCGCGATCTCTGGGGACCGCATAGTGTGGACCGATTCCCGCAACGGAAACAACGACATCTTTCTGTTTGAAGTCGGAATCAGTCCGGCACCCGGCATGTCGATTCTCTCAATGACCGATCTAGGGGCGCTGCCAGGTCACAATCAAAGCCGCGCTCTAGGCACTAACAGCCTCGGGCAGGTCGTGGGCTTCAGCACAGTCTCGGGCACTAGTGTGCCACGTGCCTTCCTGTGGACCGCACGAGACGCCATGAGGGATCTTGGCACGGCAACTGGTCTGACCCATAGCACTGCGGTCGGCATCAATGACCTCGGCCAAGTGGTCGGGACCGGTTCTACGACGTGGCTGTGGACAGAGCTTGGCGGCATGGTGGACATCAGATCCCTTTCAGGAGGCGTCGTGTTGGACGTCGGGGATATCAACAACGGCAGACAGATACTCGGGCTGGGGGCTTTTCCCGCGGGGCTGCGAGCTGTTATCTGGACTGAGACAGCCCCCCTGCTAGATCTCGGAACCTTGCCTGGCGGCAACCTGAGCCGCGGTGGGGGGATCAATGAGTTGGGAGAGGTAGCGGGCTTCAGCACCACCGCGTCGGCAGATCAACATGCAATCCTCTGGACGCCAGCTGCGGGTATGGAGGACCTCGGCACACTCGGCGGCTGCTGCAGTCAGGGAGCGGATATCAACGATTTGCGCATTGTAGTTGGGGAAAGTCGAGACGCTGCCGGAGGAATCCGAGCATTTCGGTGGACCAGAACTGCCGGGATGGTGAGCCTTGGAACGCTGGGAGGTGATCTGAGTCGCGCCAATGCCATAAACAGTAGCGGCCATGTGGTCGGAGCAAGCCGCCTCGCGTCTGGCGACTTCCGAGCCTTCTTCTGGAGCGCGGCGAGTGGAATGGTTGACCTCGGCTCGTTCGCCACGGGTTCCAGTGAGGCTTTCGACGTCAGCGAAGCTGATGAGAATGGCGTCGTCGCGGTCGTGGGCGAGAGTACAACGGGTCCGGGTGAGTCTCATGCCACGCTTTGGGTTCTTGAGGTCGCCGTCACCCCACAGGACCAGATCGGAGCAGTTCAAGACGGAATCCAGGATTTGGTGGATGACGGCACTCTCACGCCGGAACAGGGCAACACTCTGAACAGGACGCTTAACAGAACCCTCCGTTTCATCAACGCTGGCCGACCGTGCTCGGCCATCACCGGCCAAGTCAAAGCATTCAGGGGCCAGGTGAACGATTTGACCCCGCCGCTCAGCCAAGGACAGGCGCAGGCCCTGATCGATGCGGTGGAGGATGCAGCTGACGATGTGTGTCCATAGACAGTGCAGCGCCCGACCCCCCGCCGGGCGCTGTTGTGTCTGGGCTTAATCCCGAGTGCTTCTGCTCTTGTTTGGGGTGCCCGTGGTGGCACGTTTGGGCGAGGAGATCAGGGGGGAGCAATGCACGCACACCCACCGTTTCGACGCCTCATCGCCTTCATCCTGCTGCCGACGCACCTAGCCGCCTGCACGACGTGGCAAACGCAGGATCTGAGTCCGCAGCAGGTGATCGCTCAGGAACAACCAGACAAGGTGTTGGTGAAGTTGGCAGACGGCTCGAAGGTCGTGCTTACGGGGCCACAGGTGTCCGGTGACACCCTCTCGGGCTACGATGGGACCGAGCCGTACCGCGTCCCGCTTGCTGACGTGTCGGCCATTGAACTCAAGGAGGCCGACACTCTGCTGACAGTTGGGGTGATCTTCGGCGCACTGGTCGTGGTCGGAGTAGTGGTCACCATCGCGGTGATCGAGAGCCTACCTGAGAACTGACCCAGCGCCCGGCCCCGAGCCGGGCGCTGGTGTCTCGGGGCCGCTAAACTGAAAGAACCCGCTTCAGATTTGCCCTTGCGAGTTGTGCCCCCAGCGACACATTTGCGGTATCCGTCGATCCGCCGGGGGGCAGAAGCTCCTGCTGCGCACACCCGCATCGCCACAGCCAACTGGAGGCACGCCATGAAACGCTGCATCCCTCTGTTAGCAGCCTTCGCAGTCCTCACCGCGTGCGAGCAGCCAACGACGACTCCGACAGCCACACAGTCCGCTGGCGACCCGGCGTTTGCTAGGAAATCGGGGAATCAGGTCGATCCAGCATATGAACAGATCGCTGCCTTTGTGGAGCGAGTCAATGCAGGGCTCGAAGCAAGTGGTAGCGAGATGCGTCTGGAGTACCCATGGCTCTTCCGTATCGGCCCGGGCACGGACCCATTCGGTCGCCTCCGCACTGGAACCCGTTGGTCAAATCCGCAAGTGACCTACATGCTCGACGAGTCTGACTATACGACCGACGTTTTGTCTGGGGACGTGGACGCAGTACTCGTGAGTGCCTATGACAGCTGGAACAACATCGACAATACCAGCCTTCTGGCGAACCGACTTCCAGACATCGGTGGTAACTACGACATCCTAGACGGAGTTATCCTCGACCCTGGTGGGAACTGTATCGACATCGTCGATCTTGCTGCAGACAACCTGATCTTCTATGACCCGAACACCGGTCTGATTGCGTTCATTCCCGCCGCGCACATCGTGGTTGGAGGCTGGATCGATCCGGCGTATTTCGAGGACTGCCTGGGCAGCAGTTCCATCATCGGCGTGACTTGGTGGTTTTCGGTGCCAGATACCGACGGTGATGGCTACCGGGATATGCTCTATGTAGAGCAGTTGTACAACGCGGACTTTGCGTGGACCACAACCGACGCGGTCTACCTCGATGAGACCGCGCCAATCGACATCGAGACGATCGCCGTACACGAGAATGGACACGCCGTCGGACTTGGCCATTTCGGTGGGCCGATCCATTATGACCGACCGAACGGGAATCAACCATTCAAACTCAAGCCGAACCTGAGGGTGTTCAACCCCGAAGCTGTTATGAACCCATTCTACCTGGGTGGCGAGGAGCGCACGCCGTTGCCCCCCGATGTTGCAGGGCTCAGGTCCCTATATGCACGGGGTCAGTAGAGACTGATCCACGCGGTGCCCTATCGCACAGCCCCGAACGTCCCAGCGGCGTTCGGGGCTTTTCGCTGTGCGGCCCCGCGCCGGGCGCTGTTCTTCCCCAACCCCACCACTAGAGCGGGAGTCGTCCTGCCAGGGAGAAGAAGCGGACCCAAACTGAGACCCACCGAAGATTGGCCGATCCGTAAGTGGCCTGCGTGACGGGTCTTGCGAGGGGTCAGGCGGCTCCGCTTACCAGCTCCTAAGAGTCCTCGCCGTTCGTCCGGCTGCGTAAGTCGTTGTCGCTACTTGCCCCCTATCTGAGCAGAGACCCAAACTACGCGCAAACTAGGCCTCCGCGGGTCCAGATGCGGGACCGACGCCCACCGATGCTCACGAGCGCCACCGCTATCCTCTGGAGCCAAGGACTCAGCGGAGGGCCGCGTCTGCCAGCGCAACGAGTCCTGCCGGGCTTGTGACGTCAGATCGCCTCGATCGTCGAGGGAGGCTTTGGCGGAGGGAGGCTTTGGCGCCATGTTGTACGTGACGCTGACAATGTCTGGCACCTCGCGGATGACCTCGAGCGCGAGCTTCTCGAGGATCTCGGACGAGAGCCGAGTTGGCGTGGCAGTCCGCGCGTCCACGCTGTCCCAACAACGCACCTCGATCTGCTGGCCAAAATCACGCTTGCCGTCCCGCATACCGGTCACGCGGTCTTCATGAAGGATCGCCAGATATTGGAATGCGCCTGTCCCTCCCAGCAATCGCTCTACAACTGCAGTTGCTTTTCGGACGGTCTCTATCCGCTCGGGTGTTGCTTCCCCTATCACGCGTGCCGAGAGCGCCGGTCCTGGGAACGGAATGCGCTCGCTGATCTCGTCCGGAAGCCCGAGAGCCTTGCCCACCCTTCTGACGCCGTCCTTGCGAAGCTGAATGAGCGGCTCAACGATGTGGTAGCCAAAGGCCTCCTGCGGATCAATCCCGAGCTGTGCAAAGACGTTGTGTTGCCGCTTGATCCCTGCCACCGTCTCATCGACATCAGTGAGGATGGTTCCCTGGAGAAGGCACTTGGCCCCGCTCTCCCTGACGATGCGTCCGAACACGTTTCGGTAGAAGGTCTGGGTGATAGATTCTCGTTTGGCCTCCGGGTCCGTGACTCCCTTGAGCGCCGCGAAGAACTCTGCTCGCGCATCGACGATCTCCACCAGGACGCCGAGCTTCTGGAAAGCACCGACAACCTGATCTGGCTCCTGCTCCCGCATGAGGCCGTTGTCGATGAAGACGCAGCGTGACGGCCGACGAATCCACGCCTCCTGAGAGCGCGTTGATCGCCATCCCTTCACCTATGGCTGCGCGAATCTCGTCGACCTTCTCCTCGATGAACCGATCGGTGTTCAACTCCTGCGCAGAGATCTCTTCAATCACGTTCTCATCTCCTTCAGGTGTTCCGGTTGAGTTTGTGAGTGGGGATCAAGATGCAGCCCCGTCACCGCGACCGCGAGCCTGCGCAGGTCGGCTCGCTCGATTGTAACAGACATTGTGGCATTACGCCGGGTCCAGCCTGAGACCCACCGAACATCCTCCGAGCCGCAAGGCCGCTTCCTGACGGGGCTTCCGAGGTATCGCGCTGCTTCCGTTACCAGCGTCTAGATCATGCCACGGCATCAGGCCGGGTCCAGCCTGAGACCCACCCAACATCCTCCGAGCTGCAAGGCCGTTTCGTCACGGGGCTTCTAGGGTATCGCGCTGCTCTCGTTACCAGTCTCCAGGGCTGGTGGGCTTAGGGGGGGCGGCCGCCAAAACACCTAGTCGCTGCGCCCCGCATCCTCGAAGGGCTCCTGCCGGACCCGCCGAATCCCGACCCGAATCAAGCTTGTTTCACCTGCTGGCCGTTGCACCTTAGCCATGTCCGTCGATCCGCCGAGTGGCCTCGACGGCCCGCCTCGCCAGAGCGAGCGGCCTCCAAAGTTGGACGCCCCACCGACGGACGTGACCGCCAGGACCACCGACGTTGGACTGGCGGGGCCGTTCTCGACCCGAGGAGGTGCACTCGTGATCTCCCACCCTTCACGCCGACTCGCGATTCCCTGCGTCTGTCTCCTGGCCATCGCCTCGATGGCGTCATCGGTGTCCGGGCAGACTCGCGACGAAGGACCCTGGTGGCCGC
>JBDHDE010000008.1:0-66188 GCA_039591655.1 Gemmatimonadota bacterium | reverse complement strand
AGGAAGCTCTCGTGCGGCGCCCCGTCGCGGCGCCGACCCACGACCCGGGCGATCTTCTTGAGCTCCTCCATGAGATCGTCGTGCGTGTGCAGCCGACCGGCGGTGTCAACCAGCACCACGTCGATCCCCCGGGCCTTGGCCGCCTCCACGGCGTCGAACGCAACTGCGGCGGGATCCCCGCCCTGCGTGCCGGTAACGCACGGCACCCCGAGACGCCCCGCCCACTCTTGCAGCTGCTCGCTGGCCCCGGCCCGGAACGTGTCGGCCGCCGCCAGGATGACCGTGCGTCCCTCTTGCAGGAGCCGGTGGGCCAGGCGCGCGATGAACGTCGTCTTGCCGGTCCCGTTCACGCCCAGCACCAGGAACACCGCGGGCCCGTCACCGTCACCCAAGTCGATCTCCCGTGTCTCATCGGCGGACGGGAGATAGCAGGCGATCCGGTCTCTTAGCCACTGGCGAACGGCATCTGTCGTCTTGAGTGTGCCCCGGCGCAGCTGGTCCTCGAGCTCCTCGGTGATCTCGAGAGCCGCCGCACCGAAGTCGGCTTCCACCAGGACGCGCTCGACCTCGCCCAGTGTGTCACGGTCCAGACCCCGCACCAGCACCCCGACGTCGGTGAGAGCCACCTCCTTGATGCGGCGCCACAGCCCCTTTCTCACGGCAGCCCTCGGCGTTGACGCCACGCCCACTCGCCGGCGAGGGCGAGCACCGCCACCACGAACAGCCACCAGCGCTGCCGGGCGTAGACCTCCAGTATCCGTGCCCCGCCGCGCCCGTCGTCTGCCGGCACTACCACCGGCCTGGGGGCGAACTCGTCGGAGTACGATTCGACCGCCACTACCCCGCCGGCGCGCCACAAGGGGGCCGACCAGCGGTACACGCCGGGCTCGAGTGACACCAGGGCGACGCCGTCAGGATCGAATTGCAGGGTGATACGGCGAGTCGTGTCGCCACCTGCCAGCGCCACCGCCACCGAATCCGGTACCGAGTCACCCCGCCAGCGAAACGCTGCCGGAACTCCCCGGGGGACCACGCGCAAGGCAGTGAGTCGCATCGTCCCGGGCGTCGTCCCGGAGCGCAGCAGCCAGTCGACACCAGCCGCCACCAGCGCGCGGTACGCCTCGCCGGGCCGGCCGCCACGCAACGCCCAGCGCCACAAGCCAGTCCCCGCGGTGGTTAGCTGCCGCTGCCCTGCCGAGTCTCGCCCCACCAGGACGGGCCGCGCCGCACCGCGCCGCCCCTGACGCGCCGAGAGGCCTACCCACTCGTCGTCCGTTGGCGCAAAGGGCACCACCCCGCTGAGCGGCGGCAGCGAGTCCCACGCGAGGCCGGCGAGCCTGCCCGCCACCGGCGAGGCCGGGAGGTTCGCGGGCACGTACCAGTCGCCGACAAACAGCTCTACCAGGGCGTCGCTCCCCGCCGGCCAACGCCACACCGGCCCGGTGCGTCCCTGCGGCACGACACCCGGGCGCCCGCTCCGCACCACCAGGAGCCCTGCACGGCGGGCTGCTGCCCGGACACGCTGCTGCGGTACGCGACGCAGGGTGCGCATGTCGATCCAGGTGGAGTCGGTAGCACGCGCGTAGCCCCACACGGCGGCGCCGGCGACCTCGCCCAGCGCGTGCACCAGGAACCTCCCCTCCCAGTCCGGCGGATCAACGATCACCACGGCGGCCGGCTGATCCGTCACCGTGACCGCCCGCAGCCGCTCGTTATCCCGCGATTCGACGTCCCCCGGGACGCCGAGGCGGAGGCGCAGCACGTGCTCGCCGGCTGCCATGGTGCCGGGCGCCAGAGCGAAGCGGCGCTCACCCCGGCCACCGGAGGGCGGCAACGCGAAATCCCGCGCGAGGAGGCGCCGCTCGCCAGCAGTGATCTCCAGGGTGCCGGACGACGCGTCCAATCCCCCCCACACTGCCAGCGTGACCGTCACCGGGATCGAGTCGCCCCGCTGGACGACCTCGGGAACGTCGACCTGCAGCAGGGCCGCACCGGGGAGGGAGTCCCGGGGGAGCACCACCCAACGCACGCCGGAGAGCAGCGACGGCGGAAGGGACTGGGCATCGGTCAACTCACCATCGGTCACGACGATCGTCGGTGCGCCGTCGGCGCGGGCCTGCATGAGGGGGGCGCGCACCCGGGACAGGCCGTCGGCGGGCGGCAGGGTGTCAAACGGAGCGACGTCGCTGCCGAACCGCAGGAGTGGACCCCGGGCGCCGGCCAACGACCGGGCCGAGTCCAGTGCCTCCTGCCACGGCCCCCCCGCGGCACCCATGCTGAGGGAGGCGTCCAGCAGCACGGTGGGAGGGCCACCCGTCGTGCGGCCAGTCTGCACCGGATTGAAGAGCAGCAGCACCAGCGCGCCCAGTCCCACCGTGCGGAGGGCAGCGAGCCCCAAGCCCTCGGGACCCAGGCGCTCCCTGCCCAGGTAGACGAAGCCCCCCAGCGCCGCCGCCACAGCGAGCCCCAGGATCACGCCGAGCACGCAATGGCCTCCGGCAGCGTGAACCGCCCTTCGTAGAGCGCCCGCCCCACGATGACTCCAGCGAGCCCCCGGCGGCGCGCTTCCTCGAGCTCCGCCAGGCCGGCTATGCCGCCGGCCGCGATGACATCGAACCCGTGCTCCACCAACCCCGCCGCGTCCGCCAGGTTGGCCCCGGCTAGCGCACCGTCGCGCCGGAGATCCCGGTGCAGCAGCGTCGGCACTCCAGCAGCCCGGGCACGTGCCAGCAACTCGGCTACGGTGAGCCCGAGGGGCGCCGGATCGTCCCGGCTGCCGGGCACTCCGTCGCGGACATCCAGGGCGATGGCGGCACGAGCGCTTCCCGCCAGCGCGACCAGCTGCTCCAGGCGCTCCGCCTCACTCGCCACGGTCGTGCCGAAGACCACCCGCTCCGCCCCCATGTCCACCGCCTCCCGGGCCCACGAGGCAGTGTGCACGTTGCCCCCCACCTGCACCGCCACACCGGGCAGCGCGCACACGCGGCGCACCCACTCACCGTTGTCGCCTCCGGTCCCGAGGGCCCGATCGAGGTCCACCACGTGGATCCAGCGCGCCCCATCGGCGGCGAATGCTTCCGCCTGGGCCAACGGATCCCGGGCAGCCTCCCCCGGTGCACCGGATGCGCGCACCACGCAGCCACCCTTGATATCGATCGCGGGATAGATGTCCACGGCTGATGATACCCGCGAGGGGGGTCAGTCGCTGCTCGCGGGGAGCGGGCTCGCGGGACGGGGAACGAGGAGGCGATCGTAGTAGAGGCGCGCGATCTCGAATTCCGCGCGGCGGTCCGGCGGCACCGGCTCGCCCTGACCGAACCGTGCTGCCGAGCGGGGATCCACGTGGGCACCGTTCTTCAGGAACTCGTAGTGCACGTGGGGTGCGTTGGCCAGGCCGCTCATGCCGACCTCGCCGATGATCTGCCCCTGTCTGACCCGGACCCCCGGAGCGATGCCCGGGGCAAGGCTCCTCATGTGCGCGTAGCGGGTCTCGATGTCCTTGGGGTGACGTAGGGCCACCATGATTCCGTAACCGCCCCAGCGGCCGGCATGGGAGACCACTCCGTCACCGGTGGCCACGATGGGCGTGCCGCGACTCGCCGCGTAGTCGGTGCCGAGGTGCGGCCGCCGCGTCTTGAGCACAGGGTGGAACCGGCTGCGGGAGAAGCCCGACGAGATGTGCTTGAACGACGGCACCGGATAGAGCCTGAAGGCTCGCTTCAGGGAGCGGCCCTCGGCATCGTAGTAGGCGTTGCTACCGTCCTCCTCGGCCATAACGTAGGCGAAGTGCTCCACCCCACGGCTCTCGATCCGCGCCGCCAGCACGCGCCCGTAGCGCACATCGCCCTGGGCCGACGTGAGGCGCTCGTACAGCACCACGAAGTGGTCGCCGTCATAGTTGTCCCGGGTGAAGTCGATCACCCACCCGAACACGCCGTCGGCCAGATCCCACAGCAGCTCGGGACGCTGCAGCGGCGACAGCACCGAGTCGGGGATGGAGACGTCCAGCGCCTCCCACAGAGAGGTCTCGATGACCCCGGCGACCCGCCGCACTTCCACCGACCACGCGATGGGCTTCGACTCGCCACGCCACGCCCCGCCGGAGTCGCGGTGCAGGGTGAGCACGCGCTCATCGCCCAGCCGCATGATCACCCGATCGGGGTGGGGCTGGTGGAGCGCGTAGCGGAACTGGAAGACCTGGCCGGACCGCACGCGGCGCCAGTTCACGCCCTCGGCCGCCTCCAGCACGGACACGAGCTCTCCACCCGTGATGTTGTGGCGGGCGAAGAGCGCCTGCGGGAACTCGTTGCGCCTGAGGGTGTCGGCGCGCTCTACGTACGCGGTGGTCACCACGATGGGCTGCGCCACGGGCAGGCGCCGCTGGAACGACGCCCCGCCGACCGACCACAGCAGCGTCAGCGCCAACCCGAGGGCGACGGCCAAGTACGGCAGCGCCTTGGGGCGCATCAGTCCATCTGGCGCCTAATGAAGGTGGGGATCTCCATCTCCGTGACCTCGGGTACCTCTGGGCCCGGTTCCGGCTTGTGTGACGGCATGGAGGCCGGCCGCGGCGCCCGCGACGCCCGCTGCGGGAAGGGCAGCACCCCGGCCATCCCGCTGCGCGCGAAGGGGCCCTCCTTCTCCATCGCTTGGCGGTCGAAGCCGGTGGCGATCACCGTGACCCGTATCTCGCCATCCATCGCCGCCTCGTGCACCGCACCGAAGATGATCTCCGCCTGGTCGCCGGCGGCTTCGTGGATCACCTCGCTGATCTGGTTGACCTCACCGAGGGTCATGTCCTCACCGCCGGTGATGTTCACGAGCACGCCGGTGGAGCCAGCGATGGAGACGTTGTCGAGCAGCGGGCTGGTGATGGCCTGCTGTGCGGCCTCGATCGCCCGATCCTCGCCGCGTCCCATGCCCATGCCCATGAGCGCGGAGCCGCCGTTCTGCATCACAGTGCGGACGTCGGCGAAGTCCACGTTCACGAGCCCGGTCACGCTGATGAGGGTAGAGATGCCCTGGGTGGCGTGGAGCAGGACCTCGTCCGCCTTCTTCAGGGCCTCCTGGAACGGCACGTTCTTGCCGACGACCGCCAGGAGCCGCTCGTTGGGCACCACTATCATGGTGTCCACGTGCTTCCGCATCTCGGCGATGCCGATCTCTGCCTGGCGCATCCGCTTGCGTCCCTCGAACAGGAACGGCTTCGTCACTATGCCAACGGTGAGCGCTCCCACATCCCGGGAGAGCTGCGAGATGATGGGCGCGGCCCCGGTCCCGGTACCCCCACCCATCCCACAGGTGACGAACACGAGATCCGCACCGTCGAGCACGCGGAGCACGTCGTCGCGGTTTTCGTCGATCGCTTGCCGGCCGATCTCGGGACGGGCGCCAGCACCGAGGCCGCGGGTGAGCTTCTTGCCGATCTGGACCTTCACGTCGGCGTTGTTGTGCATCAACGCCTGCGCATCGGTGTTGATCGAGATGAACTCCACCCCGCTGAGTCGCTCGGCGATCATGCGGTTGACCGCGTTGCCGCCGCCACCGCCCACTCCGCCGACCTTCATTTTGGCGTTCTTGGAAACCGCTTCCTCGAGCTCGAAGACCATGGGTTCCTCGTTCGCGGCTGTTTAGAAGAAGTCCTGGAGCCAGCGCTTCACGGGGCCGATGAAACGCCCCGCGCCGGTCCCTCCATAGTCACCCTCGTGCGCGCGCAGTCGGGACCCGAAGAGGGCGAGGCCCACCGGGACCGCGTAGCGCGGCGCCTGCACGCTGTCCACCAAGCCGGAGATCCCTCCCTGCGGCGAGCCGCGCCGCACCGGCATCGCGAACACCTCTCGCCCCAACTCCACCCCTCCCGCCAACTGCGCTCCGCCGCCGGTCAGGGTCACACCGGCGGGCAGCCGACCGGCGAAGCCGGCGGCATCGATGCGCTCGAGCACCAACCCGAAGATCTCGTCGACGCGCTCCTGAATGATATGCGCAACGAGCTCTCGCTTGGCGCCCCGCGCCCCCTGCCCCGGCGTGCCCGGTAGCTCGATCATCTCGTCGGGGCTCACGGCCGGCGTGTACGCCGAGCCCCATCGCTCCTTGATGCGCTCGGCGTCGGCCTGGGTGACGCTGAGCCCCTGCACGAGATCGCTGGTGATCCGGGCGCCAGCATACGGCAGGAACTCGACGTGACGCAGCTTCCCCTCATGGAAGACCGCCACGGTCGTGGAATCCCCGCCTAGCTCCACGAGGGCGCACCCCAGCTCCTTCTCGTCCTCGGTCAGCACGGCGAGCGCGGCCGCCAAGGGCTCCAGGACCAACTGCTCCACCTCGTAGCCCGCCCGCTTGACCGACCGCCCCAGGTTCTGCGCCGCCTGGCTGTGCACGCCAATGAGACACATCTCCACCTCGAGGCGGAGACCGGTCATGCCCACCGGGTCGCTGATACCACCCTGGTTGTCGACCTTGTACTCCTGAGGAATGGAATGTAGCAACTCGTAGCCATCCCCCAGGCTCACCGCCCGTGCCACCTCATCCACCCGGTCGGTGTCCCGCCGCCGAATCTCCTCACCGGTGACCGACGCCAGACCCGTCTCCATCTGCCACGAGATGTTCTCTGCGGCCACGCCGCAGTACACCGCCGGGACCCGCACTCCCGCCATCCGCTCCGCGTCGCGCATCGCCTGCATGATGGACGCGGTTGTCTCCTCGATGTCCCGCACCACACCGTGCTTCACCCCGGTGGACTTCGCCATCCCCACACCCAGGACCCGGGTGCGCGGCGCCTTCCCGTCCCCCATCGCCTCCGCAATGACGGCGCAGGTCTTCGTGCTGCCCAGGTCAAGTGCGCCCACCAGTGCTTCGCGCTTCATCCGCTGCTCCGGCGCACGAACACTCGGCCTTCGAAGCGGGCATCCAGGGCGTCGTAGGCCAGACCTTCGCGCACCAGGTGCCGGCGCACCGCCTCCACCGCCCGGATATCCGCTCTTGTCGGAATCGCCCGCAACAGCACCCGCCTAGCTCCGAGTTCGAGAATCACCGTCTCGCCGGCGCCGCGGCGCACGGCGTCCACGTGCTGGAACAGCACCGAGTCAGCGGCCCTGACCTGCGCCAGGGTGCGCACCAGGACCGAGTCCGGCCGCGGCACGATCGGAAGATCGAAGCCCGTCACCGCTGGATCGTACGGCAGCGGACGCCCTCGGGCGTCCAGCGGCAGCAGTCCCGCCTCGTTGGGCGCAAACGCCACCGGCAACCGCTCGGTGAACACCAGGCGCAGCGTGCCGGGGAGCCGTCGCTCCACCTCCACGTCCACCACGCCCGGGATCGCCGCCGCGCTGCGCTCCACGTCGTCGGTCGGATCGAACAGATGTCGATTCTGCGCAAGTGGCAGCTCCCGCAACACCCGCTCGGGCGCCAGGTACCTCAGCCCCACCAGCTCCACCTGCCGCACCTGGAAGAACGTCACGTACCGCAGGGCACGGGGGGCGAGGGCCGTAGCCGCTCCCACCAGGACCAGTCCGGCACCCCACACTGCCAGCCGGCGTCTCATGCCGCGACCCCTGCGAGGCGCTGCAGCAGATCCCGCCCCACCTCGGTGATGTCGCCGGCGCCCAGCGTCAGCACCACATCGCCGTCAGCGACCACCGCCTCCAGTCGCTCGGCGAGCTGCGCCCGCTCGGGCACCCACTCCACGCTCGTACCGGCGCGCTCCGCCGCGCGGGCTACGATCCGACCGTTCACACCGGGGATGGGCCGCTCGCGCGCCGGGTACACGTCGGTGACCAACGCCAGATCCGCCATCGCCAACGCGATCCCCATGGCATCGCCCAGGAGCCTCGTGCGTGAGTAGAGGTGCGGTTGGAACGCTGCCACCAATCGCGCCGACGGATACCGCTGCCGCGCCGCTCCGAGCGTCGCAGCGACCTCCGATGGATGGTGCGCGTAATCGTCCACCACTGTCACCCCCCGCACCGTGCCCAGCACCTCGAACCGACGGCCCACACCCTCGAACGCCGCGAGTCCCTGTAGCGCGGTCTTCACTTCGGCCCCCACCGCCAGCACCGCGCCGACAGCCATGGCCGCGTTGCGCAGATTGTGCAGGCCCGGGAGCCGCACCGTGAGCGCATGGCGCTCACCGCCGGGCAGCGTCAGCGTCGCGCGGCTCGCTCCCTGCTCCCGCCGCACATCCGTCAGCCGGATGTCGGCACCCTCGGCGAGCCCCACGCGCCACACCGGCGCTTCCAGCAACCGCGCCAGCCGGTTCGCCCCGGCATCGTCCACACCCACGATGGCGCGCTGCGCCCGGTCGGCGAACTCCGCGAACACGCTCTCCAAGGCATCCACCGAACCCTCATAGCACTCCAGGTGCTCGGCCTCTACGTTGCCCACCAGAGCGACGGTGGGCTCGAGCTTGAGCAGCGCGCGGTCGTACTCATCCGCCTCGACGACGAACAACTCGCTCGCGCCGACCCGGGCGTTGCCGCCCCACGCGGCCACCCTGCCACCCACGAGAGCGGTGGGATCCTTACCGGCTGCCACCAGCGCCTCGCTCACCATGGCTGCGGTCGTGGTCTTGCCGTGGGTCCCAGCCACCGCGACGAGGGTCGCCCCGTCCACCAATCCTCGCAGGGCGTCCGCCCGCCCCATGACCGGGATGCCGGCGCCGCGGGCCGCCTCCAGCTCGGCATGGTCTGCCGCCACCGCAGCTGTGTAAACTATTGCACGAGAGCCACTTACGTGGCTCACATCATGCCCCGTCTCTATCTCGGCACCCATGTGTGCCAACTCGTCGGCACCACCTGGGTAGATATCGCATCCGGTGACTGGCACCCCGCGGCGCAAGGCGATGAGCGCCAAAGCGCTCATACCGGCGCCCGCTATCCCCATGAAATGGATGGGCCGGGGATCGTCCGGGGCATAAAGGTGCATCTGTGGGCAGCAAATATAAGGCGAACGCGAAAGTTACGAAAGCTTTTGGACTTAGCTCACTAGGGCTAGGAGCTGGCGGGCGATGTCTTCGGCTGCTTTCGGGTGCCCCCTGGCGAGGGCTGCCCGGCCCATTGCGGCGAGCCGGGAGGGGTCACCGAGGAGCCGCTGGACCTCCTCCCCCACGGTCCGCTGCCCCAACGACGCCTCCGGCACGTGGACCGCGGCCCCAGCTGCCGCCAGGGCCGCTGCGTTCCGGGCCTGGTGGCCCGCCGCGGCCGACGGCAGCGGCACCAGGATCGCGGGGAGCCCCCAGGCGCAGAGCTCGGCGGTGGTCATGGCCCCGGCCCGGGCGACGACGAGATCTGCCGCTCCGTAAGCCTCGGCGATGGGATCCCAGAAGGGACGCAGCTGGCGCAGCGGCGGCCGGTGGTAGCGGCGGTACTCGTCGAACAGAGTGGCCCCGGTGCTCCACAGCACGGTGACGTCTGGTAGCAGACCGGCGTCGAGGGTCTGCGCCACCGCGTGGTTCACGCTCCGGGCGCCCTGGCTCCCGCCCATGACGAGTATGACTTGGCTCCCGGGGGCGATGCCCAGCTTTGCACAGGCGGAGTCCTGTGACGGGCGTGGGGAGGGAGGCGGGGCGATGGGGTTGCCGAGCTCGAACACCTCGGTGGCGGCGCCGAGCTTGAGATGCCGCTTACCCTCGGGAAACCCCAGGTGGATCTGCCGCGCATGGCGCGCGAGCCAGCGTGTGGTGAGGCCCGGAAGGGCGTTCTGCTCCTGCAACGCCAGCGGGACGCCGCGCCTCAGCGCCTGCAGCAGGATGGGCCCGGCCGCATAGCCGCCCGTGCCCACGGCGACGGCTGGGCGCTCGGCCTCCAGCACCGCGGCGCCCTGCCGCAACAGGCGCGCGAGGATGAGCGGCCACCGCAGGTTCCTCCACCACGCCCGCCGGTAGATGGGTTCCACCGGCAGCAGATGGTGCCGGTAGGGCCGCGACGGGAGAAGCGCCGCCTCCACGCCCCGAGCGGCGCCCACGAGCACCGGCTCCACATCGTCGCGCACGGCGACCAGGGCGTCGGCCAGCGCCAGGGCCGGCATGAGGTGGCCCCCGGTCCCGCCGCCGGCGATGAGCACGCGGATCACTTGCGGGCCTCCGCCTGCCGCGGCGCCCGGGCCACGCTGATGATGATGCCCGTCGCCAGGAGGGAGACGACCAGGTTGGAGCCGCCGTGCGAGATGAACGGCAACGGCAGGCCGGTGGTGGGCACTACCGCCAGGGTCACCCCGATGTGGAGCACCGCGGCGATCCCGATCATCGCGGTGAGTCCGGTGGCCAGTAGCATCCCGAAGGAATCAGGGGCGGCACGAGCGATACGAAAGCCGAGCCACAGGTACAGCGCCAACAACACCAGCATCAGCGTGACGCCGAGGAAGCCCCACTCCTCACCGATGGTGCTGAAGATGAAGTCCGAGTGGGCATACGGCAGGTACCCCAGCTTCTGCAGACCCTCGCCGAAGCCCACCCCGATGACACGGCCGGCGCCCATGCCGATGAGCGACTGCTGCATCTGCCACCCCGCCTCGGCGGCGTCGCCTCCCGCGGCCAGGAAATCCACCATGCGGACCACGCGGTACTGCATCGACACGATCTCGCGCCACAGGAGCAGGATCAAACCGATGGCCAGGACGAGGAAGTGTCCGATGCGCGCGCCGGCGGTGAACAGCACCACCCCACCGAGGATGACGACCAGGGTCGCTGTCGAGAGGTCCGGCTCCAGCACGATGAGACCGGCGAGCAGCAGCATGATCACGAGGAACGGCAGGAGCCCCTTCTTGAATTCCCGCAGCGCGGGGCCCTTCTTCACCGCCAGCATGGCCGTCCACACCACCACCGCGAGCTTCGCGAGCTCCGAGGGCTGCAGGAAGAAGGCACCCATGTCGATCCACCGCCTGGCGCCGTTCACTTCCGGTGCGATCCCGCGCGTGAACGGCAGGAGCGGCACGATCAGCAACACCGCCGCGACTCCGAGAAGGACCCAGGCGTGGCGCCGCCACAGCCGGTAGTCGAGGCGCGCAGCCACGAGCAGCACCGTCACGCCCAGGACGGTCCAGATGAGCTGGCGCATTGCGTAGTATGTGCCGGGACGCCCCTCCTGAATGGCGTGGATACTGGACGCCCCATACACCGCCGCTATCCCGAACACCACGAGCGTCGCGGCGATCAGCCCGAGGAGACGACTCTCCCACAGCGCGCCGAGGTCGGCGTGGAGGCGTCTCACAGCGCTTCCACCATCCGGCGGAACCGGTCTCCCCGCTCTTCGAAGTTCTCGAATTGGTCGAAGCTGGCGCAGGCAGGGGACAGCAGCACCGCTTCCCCGGGCCTCGCCAGCTCGCCTGCCCGCTCGACGGCGCCGTCGAACTCCGGCACCACGTCTACCGATGCGGCGCTAAGCTGGTCGGCGATTGCCGCTGCGGCCTCACCGTAGGCGACGACACGGCGGCAGCGCTCCTCGAGAAGCGGCGCCAGCGGTGCAAACGGCTCGCCCTTGGGACGACCACCGAGAATGAGCACGTATGGAGTCGTCATCGCCGCGATGGCCACCGCCGCTGCCGAGACGTTCGTCGCCTTGGAGTCGTTGATCCACTGTACGTCCACCACGGTGCGCACCGGCTCGAGGCGATGGCGTGGCGGCGTGAAGCTCGCGAGACCTCGGGCGACGTCGGCGGCCCTGGCGCCGGCGCTCGTGGCGGCAAGGGCGGCGGCGAGGGCGTTGGCTACGTTGTGGTCGCCGAGGAGGGTGAGCTCCTGCCGCGCCAGCAGCGGCGCGTCGCGCAGCATCAACCAGTCGGCTTCGCGGTCGTACCACGCATCAGCGCGCCGCGCGAGACTGAAGTGCCGATGGGCGCCGCTCGCGCCCCGGGCGAGCTCGAGCACCGCGGAATCGTCGCCGTTGAGCACCCACACCGAGTCGTTCCCGGCGTTGCGGAACAGCTGCCGCTTGTCCGCATAGTACGCGTCCACGCTCGCGTAGCGATCGAGGTGATCGGGGGCGAGGTTGGTGAGCACGCCGACGGCCGGGGCCAGGTGCGGTGAGTCATGGAGCTGAAACGACGAGACCTCCACGGCGACCCACTGCGGCGGCTTGGGATCGGCCGCCAGATCGGTGAGGGGGCGCCCGATGTTGCCCGCGGCCTCGGCGGGAAGCCCCGCCGCGGCGAGGAGGTGCGCCACCAGGGCGGTCGTTGTGGTCTTCCCGTTCGTGCCGGTCACCACGACGAGGCGCGCTCCGGACAACGCTCGCGCGCCGAGATCGAGCTCCGCCACGATATCCAGGCCGGCTTCCCGGGCGGCCGCCACCGGTGGCGCATCCGGGGGCACTCCGGGGGAAACGACGACGGCCGTGGCCCGACGGATTCGCTCGAGGTCGTGTCGGCCTACCTCCACATCGGCGCCGACGGCGCGCAGACCTTCCGCGGCGGTCCGCACTGCGTCCGTGTCCGCCGCGTCCGACGCGTACACCGCGATGCCCCGCTCGGCCAGCCACCGCCCGGCGGCGCGTCCGCTCCGTCCCAACCCCACCACCGCCACTTCCCCGCGCCGCCACGCCTTGGGGATCATCGAATCTTGAGTGTGGAGAGCGCGAACAGCGCGCACAGTATCCCGACGATGTAGAACCGCATCACCACCTTGGACTCGGGCCACCCCAGCTTCTCGAAGTGGTGATGCAGCGGTGTCATCCGGAACACGCGGTGCTGTTGCGCGTACTCCCGGCCGTACTTCCGCTTGCGCCAGCGGAACACGCCCGTCTGGATGATGACCGAGAGCGCCTCCGCCGCAAACACGCCGCCCACCAGGAGCAGGAGGAACTCCGACTTCAGCAGGATCGCCACCGTGCCGAACGCCCCGCCAATGGCGAGGCTGCCGGTGTCGCCCATGAACACCTCTGCCGGATGGGCGTTGAACCACAGGAATCCCAGCGCCGCACCGAGCATGCTGGCGCAGAACACCGTGAGCTCGCCGGCTCCGGGGAGGTAGTACACCAGCAGGTACTCGGCCGCGTCGGTGCGCCCGAAGAGGTACGCGAAGATGGCGAACGCCACCGCCGCGACGGCCGTGAGACCGATGGCGAGGCCGTCCAGACCGTCGGTCAGATTCACCGCATTACTCGTCCCCGTGAGCACCAGGGCGACGAAGGCGATGTACAGCAGGGCCGGCAGCGGGAGCAGGGCGTACTTGAAGAACGGCAGCGTCGTCCAGCTGGCCGGGATCGTGTCCACCAGTGGATAGAGCAGCAGGTAGGTGGCGAGGACGATCCCGAACGTCGTCTGGCCAATCAGCTTGTGCCGCGCCACGAGGCCCCTGGACTTCCCCGACACGAACTTGAGGTAGTCGTCCACGAACCCGATGCACCCCATCCACAGCGTGGCGACGGCGGCCACCAACACGAACCGGTTGTCGAGCCGCGCCCACAGCACCGTCGGCACCAGGGTGCAAAGCAGGAGAATGACGCCCCCCATGGTGGGCGTGCCGCGCTTGGCCTGGTGCGACGCGGGGCCCTCGGCCCGGATCACCTGCCCCACGTTGTGCTTGTGCAAGAGGCGAATGACCGCCGGCCCGACGAGAAACGCCAGCACGATGGCCGTCGCCGCCGCGCCGGCAGCACGGAAGCTGATGTAGTTGAAGAGATTGAAGGCGATGAACTTGGAGCCCAGCGGCGCCAGGAGATGGTAGAGCACGGCTACTCGCTGTTCGAGATGAGAAACGGAATCACGCGCTCCATACGGACACCTCGCGAGGCCTTGAGCAGCACGAACTCCCGACCATCGAGCCGCGGCGCGAGGAGCCCCCCCAAAGTGGCGGGGTCGGAGGCGGTGAGCAACCGGTCGCCGAGGGTCGCCCGATGACGCTCGAACGCCGGCACGAAGGCGCCCACGGCGCCGACGAGCGCCGGCCCGGCCGCCATCACCCCGTCGGCGGTGCTTTCGTGCAGCACCTCACTCTGGTCGCCCAGCTCGAGCATGGTGCCCAGCACCACGACCAGGGGCCGCTCCCCCCGCATGACCCGAGCCGTCTCCAACGATGCGGCGATCGACGCCGGGTTGGCGTTGTAAGCGTCGTGGAGCACCACGAGGTCGCCGTCCCTGAGCACCTCACACCGACCGGGGGGGAGGGTGAGCTGGTCCAGCGCCCGGGCCACGGTGCTGAGCTCGAGGCCCAACTCGGCCGCGACCGCCAGTGCCAGCATTGCGTTCTCGACCTGATGCGCGCCGACCAGCGGCAACCGCACGGGGACCCCTCCGAAAGTCAGCTCCGCCCGCCCCGTCTCGTCGAGCCCCCACGCTTCGGGCCGGGCATCGGCGGCGTCGGCCCGTCCGGCAACAACCACGCGACCGGCTGCCTCCCGGGCACGCCGGGCCAACTCCGGCGGCTCGCTGCCCACCACGGCCAGCGGCACGCTCTCGAGGAGCGCGAGCTTCTCCTGGAGCACCCCTTCCAGCGAGCCGAAGCCCTCGAGGTGTGCACCCGAGACGTTGGTCACCACACCGACCGTGGGCTCGATGATGTCCCGCAGGCAACGGATCTCCCCCGGCACACTGGCACCGGCCTCGAGCACCAACGCATCGGTGTCGCCGGGGGCGGACAGCACGGTGAGCGGCACGCCCACCAGGTTATTGAGGTTGCCGTGGGTCGCGTGCACCCTCCACTGGGTGCCCAGGGCCCGAGCCAGCATTTCCTTGACAGCCGTCTTGCCGTTGGTGCCGGTCACGGCCACTACGGGGCCCTCGACCGCGCGCCGCCGCTCCCTGGCCAGGGCGCCGAGCGCGGCCAGGGTATCCTCCACCTCGAAGGTGGCGAGGCCCCCCACCGCTCCCGTTCCCCGGCGCACCACTGCGCCCGCAGCCCCCCGTGCCTCCGCGTCGGCCAGATAGTCGTGCCCGTCGAACCGTTCCCCGACCAGCGCCACGAACAGCGCTCCGTCCTCCAGGGTGCGGGTGTCGGTGCTGACCGTCGCGAACCGCCGCGCCAGCCGCGCCGCGGTGCCCAGCACCCGGGCCACACGCTCGCTCGTCCAGATCACGTCGCTTCCCCTGCGGCGAGGGCCGCCTGGACGATCTCCCGCTCGTCGAACGGGAGGCGCTCGGTACCGATGACCTGGTAGGTCTCGTGTCCCTTCCCGGCTAGCAGCAGCACGTCGCCGGGACCGAGGAGGGCCAGGGCCCGATGAATCGCCGCGCGGCGGTCGGTGATGCGCAGGTGCGACTCGCCGCTCATCCCGGTCTCGATCTCGTCGATGATCGCATCGGGATCCTCCGTGCGGGGGTTGTCCGATGTGACGACGGCGAGATCCGCCCCGCTAGCCGCAACCCTTCCCATGAGGGGACGCTTGGACCGATCGCGATCCCCACCCGCCCCGAACAGCACCACGAGCCGTCCCTGCGTGACGGCCCGGAGCGCCGCAACGGCCCGCTCCAGGGCGTCGGGCGTGTGTGCGTAGTCGCGCAACACCACGAACTCCCCTGCGTGGAGCCGCTCCATCCGCCCTGGCACCTGGGGCGCGCCCGCCAGGCGGGTGGCGAGTGTCGCGGGCTCGACACCGAGCGCCCACGCCGTCGCGGCGCCAGCCAGCGCATTGGCGACGTTGAAGTCGCCCAGCAGCGGCAACTCCACATCCAGCGGCTCGCCACCCAGCCGCAGCGCGAACGTCGAGCCCGACGGGCCGAGGACGACCGAGCCCGCGCCCACCTCCACCGACTCGCCACGCCCCCACCAGACCCGACGGATTCCCGGCCGCGACGCCAAGCCGCGCCAGGCTTCCTCGTCCTGATTCACGACCTCCACGCCGCGCTGCTGCAGCAGCTCGGACAGTGCGAGCTTGGCCCGCCGGTACGCCTCCAGATCACCGTGGTAGTCGAGGTGCTCGTGGGTGAGGTTGGTGTAGACGGCGGCCTGGAGCCGCAGCGTCTCGAGCCGACGTTGGTCGAGGGCGTGGGAGGACGCCTCCATCACCACCGTCTTCGTCCCCCGCCGGCGTAACTCCGCCAGCACGCTCTGGAGCGCGATGGCGCCGGGAGTGGTGAGGGTGTCGTGGCCCTCCAGGAGCCGCCCCGCTCCGTCCAGCGCCCCCAGCGTCCCGATGGAGGCGACGACGCCCTCTGCATTCAACAGGTGCCGGATCAGGGCCACCGTGGTGGTCTTGCCGTTGGTGCCAGTGACTCCTATGACACTCAGTCCCTCGGCGGGATGGCCATACCACTCCCGGGCTGCGATGCTCGCCGCGGCGCGACCGTCGCGCACCAGGATCTGGGGAAGGGAGGTCTCCACCGAGCGGGTGACCAGGGCGGCGGCGGCCCCCCGTGCGGCGGCGTCGGCCACGAAGCGATGCCCGTCCACCACCGTCCCCAGCACCGCGCAGAAGAGCGCACCGGGCACGACCTCCCGGGAGTCGTCGCTGATCCCGCCGATGGGGGGCAGGTCGTCGGGCGCCTCGAGCAGCTGTCCCGCCGCGGTCAGGGCAGCCAGCACCGCCCGGAGGTCGCTCACCGTCGCTCGCTCGCCCGCACGGTGATCAGGCTACCAGGCTCGACCGTCGTGCCGGGACGGGGCTCCACGCTCCGCACCACGCCCCAGCCCACCACCCGCACGCGCAGCCCCGCCTCGTGCAGCCGGCGGGCGGCGTCCCGCAGGGGGCGACCCACCACGTCCGGGACCCGGCGGGGCGAGAGGGTGTCCGGTATCTCCGAGAGAGGCCACTCCACGACGTAGGGCACGGTGCCGGCGTCGATGGCCGCCTCCGAGCCCTCCCCCGCCTCCGCCACCGCCAGGCGCGAGCGATCCAGCACGCCGCTCCGCGCAGCCAGCAGCTGCTCCACCATGGCCCGCGTCAGGGGCGCGGCACTGAGCCGCGCGTAGCCGCCCTCGGGATCCACCAGCTTCACCACCATCACCAACTGCGGATCGTCGGCGGGGAAGAGCGCGGCGAAGTTGGCGTAGTACGCCCCGGGTACGTAGCCGCCGGGACCCGCCCGTCGTGCCGTGCCGGTCTTGCCGGCCAGCTCATAGCTGGTGAGGGCCGCGTTCCGCGCCGTCCCACCCCGGTACACCACGCCGTGCAGCATGGCACGGAGGGCTCGCGCGACCTCGGGGGTCAGGACCCTCCGCACCGGCTCGGGCACATGGCGGTAGATCGTCCGCCCGTCGGGTGAGCGGACCTCCCGGATCAGGGTGGGCTGCAGCATCACGCCGTCGTTGGCGATTGCGCCGTAGGCCTGGGCCAGCTGCAGGGCCGTGACCGCCACCTCATATCCCATGGCCAAGCTCGCCGGCGTGGTCCCGCTCCACTGGTGCGGCTTCCACAGCCGGCCGCCGGACTCCGACGGATACTCCACGCCGGTGGGGGCGCCCAACCCGAAGTCCCGCAGCATCCCGAACTGGCGCTCCGCCGAGAGCCGCTCGGCGAACTTGGCGATGCCGATGTTGCTCGACTGCTCGATCACGCCGGCCAGGGTGAGCCACCCGCTGGGGTGCTCGTCGTGGATGACCCGGCCGCCGAGCTGGAAGACACCCTCCTCGGCCCATACGCTGTCGGTCTCGCGGGCCAGACCGTGCTCCATTAGCGCCGCCGCGAGAAACAGCTTTGCAGTGGAGCCCGGCTCGAACTGGCTGGTGAACGCATCGGCCGTGCTGCGACCCCGCGCATCGACCGACGCCACCGCGAGGATCTCGCCGGTCTTGGGATCGAGCACGACGACGTCCCCGCCCGAGGCTTCGTACTGCTCCACCCCATCCTGCAGCAGCCACTCGGCGATCTCCTGCGCCCGGGCGTCGATGGTGAGAAACACGGTGTGCCCGGCCACCGGCAGAGCCCGGGGCCCGATGGGAGACTCGATGTCATTCCCCAGCCTGTCGTGCAGCACCACCGAGGAGCCGGGCCTGCCCGTGAGCAGCGAGTCGAGGATGCGCTCCAGTCCCGAGGCTGGACGGCCGGGCTCGGCGGGACGCCCGATCACGGCCCGGGCCAGCTCGGGGTCGCTGTAATGCCGCTGCAGCTCTGGCTCGCTGACGTGCACCCCCGGCACTCCTTGCAGCGGCTCCACCTCGAGGGAGTTGAACGGCCCGTGGAGGTAGCCGAATGAATCGGCGACCTCGCGCCGGGCCTGGCGCCGGGACACTCCGAGGTACCGCACCAGCAGCCGGATCACGCTGTCAGGATGGACCATCTCCCGCCGCGCCAGGTTCACGTGGTGGGTCTTGCGGGTGAGGGCGAGGGGAGTGCCGTTGCGATCGAGGAGGGCGCCCCGCCGGGCCGGAATCTCCTTGCGTTCCGTGCGTTGGGCGCGGGCGGTGGCCGCGTGGCGCGCACCCTGGAGGATCTGCACCTGCGCGGCGCGCACCAGCAGCGCCAGGAGGGCGATGGCGAAAACGCCTTGCACTACTTGCAGACGCACCCGGGATCGGGCCACCGGTCTAGCGCCCCCCTTCCCCGCCGGGTCCCGGCAGGTGCACGATCTCGGAATCCACCGGCATGCGCAGGCCCAGCGACTCCGCCCTGGGAACCAGCACTGCATGGCTCTCGGCGCGCCGGATGCGCCGCAACAGATCGGCCCGCTCCGCCTCCAACAGCGACCGCCGCCGCTGCAACTCCTCCAGCTCGGTGGCTGCGACCACCGCGGAGGTCTGACGCGCCACCACCCACACCAGCATGGCCAGCACGAAGAGCAGCCACAGCGTCACCCAGACGCGGCCTCTACGCGCTGCCATCGACACGGAAGATCCGCAGCTTGGCGCTGCGGGCGCGGGGGTTCGCCTCGACCTCGGCCGCGTCGGGTACGATGGGCTTGCGGGTTTCGATCACCCCGAGCGCGCGACCCCGGCAGGTGCACACAGGCTGCCGCGGGGGACAGACGCAATGTCGAGCCCATTCCTGGAAGAGCCGTTTCACGATCCGGTCCTCCCCCGAATGATAGCTGATCACGGCGAGCCGTCCTCCCTCGGTGAGGGCTTCCCGTAGGGCCGGCAACGCGCCACGCAAGTGCTCCAGCTCGTCGTTGACGGCGATCCGCACGGCCTGGAACAACCGCGCGAACACCGCCGGCCCGGCCCGCGAGCCGTGCACAGCGCGGATGGCGTTCACGAGATCGTCGCTGGTGGCGAACGGCCGGCGGCCGCGGCGTCGCACCACCTCGGCGGCGAGGCGGCGCGCCCGCCGCTCGTCGCCGTACTCCTTGAACAGGCTGGTGAGCTCCGCCTCCGGAATCCGATTCAGTAACTCGGCCGCGGTCCGACCCACCGCGTCCATCCGCATGTCGAGGGGAATCCCGGGCCGGAAAGAGAAGCCCCGTGCGTCGCCGTCCAGTTGCTCCGACGAGACGCCCAGGTCCAGGAGCACCAGGTCGGGATTGAACCCCGCGATTTCCGCCAGCACCTCCGGATCCCCAAACCGCCCATGAATCCAGCGCATGCGGTCGTCGCCGAGATGTGCCCGAGCGCGCTGCAGGGCGTCGCCGTCCCGGTCCACCGCCAGCACCTGCGCGCCGGCCTCCCGCAGATGGGCTGCGTGCCCCCCGCTCCCCACGGTGCCGTCCACCGCCCGGGAACAGCCGCCGGCCAGCACGGCTACGGCGTCGGCCAGGACCGGGGCGTGCCGTTCCATCATCCTGCGGGGGTCGCAAAGCGAAGGCCCCGCGAGCGGAGCGCGCGGGGCCGGGTTCGAACTGGAGTTTCCATGGTGCAAGCGGGGCTGACGGGACTTGAACCCGCGGCCTCCGGTGTGACAGACCGGCACTCTAACCAAACTGAGCTACAGCCCCGAACCGCGACAGCGTGGCAATGTAGACCGGTCGAGGCTCGAATTCAAGCGCCTCCTAGCGACACTCGTACGCTCGGCGCAGGTTCGGGATGCGCGCCTCCATGTTCTGGTAGCGCGCCAGAATCTGGTTCGCTGTTGAGGGCGAAATCTGCGCGCCGAGGGTCATCGCACGCTTGCCCCGGGCGATCATCTCCGCCTCCTGCTCGACGAGCTCACACGACTCCGACGCCGTCACCTGGGGGTCGAACTCGAAGATCCGGAACATGAGCCCGAGTCCCAGGAAGAAGTTGACCGGCTGCGTCAACCGTGCCAGCACGTCGTTCTCCAACGAGTGCTCCAGCCACTCCACCCCCACGGTGAACAACTGCTGCGTCTGGACGAGCGCCCGGCCCGCCTCGTAGTACTTCACCGCGACGTTCATCAGCACCGCGGTATCCCGACTCGCCGCGGTGACGACGCCCAGGAACTCGCCGGCTTTGAGCAGGCGGGCGATGTCGAGCGTTACCGCCGTATCGATAACGAGCCCATCGAGCAGGATCGTCGCACCCGAGAGCGCGCTCCGCACGTCCGTGCTGTCCCGCTCAACGAGGAGGTCGTAGACGGCCACCACCGAGTCGAGCATGGCCTGCCGGGTCTCGACCGCCAAGGTCGTATCGGCCTCAGCGCTCGCCAGGGCACTCGCGTGGGCGCGCCACAGCGAGATCGACTCTGGCAGCTGCCGCACCGCTTCACCCGACCACTCGAGCTGCGCCTCCGTGTTCCCCAGCGACTGGGCCGCACCGATGATCTGCTGGTAGAACACCGCGTCGCCCACGAGGGTGCTGTCCAAGTCGTACTGCACGCTCAGGGCATCCAGCGCGCAATCCCACAGAGCCCCCTCCACACAGGCCCTGGCCTTGAGCTGCAGCATCTCGAGGTCACCCTGATTGACGGCGAGCCACTCGTCGGCGAGGTCCCGGGCCAGCCCATTGACCCCCACGGTGATGGCGCCGGCCACCACGCCCTTGCGTAGCTGGCGGTCCGCCGGCCGCGACCGACTCTGCTGGGCGAAGGCGGCCAGGGCGCGCAGGGAGTCACCCCGCTGTCGGTAAAGCCGACCCAGTCGCTCCCACCCGCGCGCCAACAGCGAATCGCCGCGCACTGCGCGCTCCAGCACGGCGATCTGGCTGTCCAGCGGCTGCTGCATGACCTCCGAGACCACCTCGGCACACATGGCGGCCGACGGGTGGTTCGGGTAGATCGCGAAGGCCCGCTGGGCGCGCTCCATGGCGTCGGTGAAGTCCCCGCGGTCCCGCTCCTCCAGGCACTGCCGCGCGTACCCTGCGGCCTCCAGCTGATGCTCCAGCGAGTCGATGATCGTCTCCGCGAAGTCCACCATGGCTGCGTCGTCAGTGCCCTGGACGGTCATCCACCCCGACAGCCCGGTGCGCCGCACGTCAACCATGCGGAATCGCGCTAGCGGGGCTTCCTCCTCCCGCCACATGTCACCCATCACGTAGGCATCTGCCCGCATCGCCTGGGCGAGCCGCTCGGCGTCCGCCGGGTTGAGCAGCGCGCTGCACTCGAACCCAGATCCCTCGAGCACCCGGCAGATCTCGGTACTCGGGATCGTGATGATCAGGGTCCGAAGCCGCGCCTCCATCCGGTTGCGCACGCGGTCCGCCAGCTCCACCGCATAGAGGGAGTCGTCCTGGCTGTCCGGGCTGGGAATCAGGAAGAGCGCTCGCTCGGTGGGGCGCCGCCGGGCGAGCTGCGCGTCGGCGCTACCGGGCACAGTGGAGAGCGCTGTCGTCACTGCCAGCGTCGCCAGCACCGTCGTTATGATCGGTCGTGTCCGCCGCACCGCTGTCACCCTCCGATCCTAGGACCCGGGCTCCACGCCCGAGCACGTTGACCGCCAGCACATGGGCGAAGAGGGATTCGAACCCCCGACTTCCTGCTTGTAAGGCAGGCGCTCTGGACCCCTGAGCTATTCGCCCGCGTTGGCGCCGTCTACAGCGCCAAGCCCAGTGGAAAGAGCACGCAGTACCCCAACACCAGCAGGATGGGTGCCAGCGTAGTCGATCCCTGAGCCAACAACAGGTAGCCGACGCCCAGGGACACCACGGCGCCGGCCAGGAGCACCAAATTCCTGCCGCGAAAGCGCAGCCGAGCGGGCGATCCCATCCTAATAGACATAGACCCTGACCCTAATCCCAGGTTCCGAGGGCGTCAAGCATCCGGGTTCCACTGATCTTCGGGAACGTCCCACCCCTCCTCGAGGCGCTGGCGACGTTCCTCATCGTGGCGGCGACGACGGGTCCATAACGCCGCCAGGAGCAGGCCGAAGAACGCCCAGAACACCGTGAACGAGCTGAACGCGAGGAGCCAGCCGTAGCGCTTCCGGAGATCGCGACGCCACAGCTCCTCGAACTGCCCTTGCGTGATCTGGTAGGTCGCCCGCAACGCCAGGTCGAAATCGGCGGTGCCTCGAAGCGCCCCAATGAGGGGCTCCAGGCCGCGCTCCCCGCCGAGCCGTTCCAGCAGGCGCACCGCGGTCGCGGCCAGGGCGTACGACGCTTCCGCCTCCGGTGCTCCACCCTCGCGAATGTGGCGGTCCAGCTGGTGCAGCGTCGGCACGACGCCGCGGAGCACGGCCCAGTTGACCCGCAGTGCGTCCAACTCGTCCCACTCGCCGGCTGCGCGGGCGGCATACCCCTCGTCGAACCATCGCGGCACGTGCCGTACCACGCTGTGGAGGGCCAGATGGGCGAGCTCGTGGCGCAACACCCGACGGTGATCGGCCGAGAGCTTCAGTACGATGGTGCGCGTCGCGGGGAACGTGGCAGCCGCTCCCCACTCCGGCACGCGGCCGCGGGTCAGGGAGTCGAACTGTGTCGCACTCGTGGCGAGCACTAGCCGGATCGGGCGCGACGGCGGATCGGGGATACCGGGCCACGGCCCGGCGCGATCGGCGAGCTCGGCCAGCGCAGTGGCCGTGGCGCCGTTCGACCAGTAGACAGCGGTGACCCGCCCCACCTGGACGACCGCGGGGGTCTGGGTCTGCGCGAGGAGCAGGAAGAGCGCGACTAGCGTGGTGGCTCCTGGCCTTGCGCGACCAGGTCGAGCATCTCGCTACAGCGCTTGCCCCACGGATTGAACTTGTTCGCCTCATAGCCCTGCCGCCACGTCTCCCCTGCGCCGTCGCGATCACCGGCGAACCACTTCGCCCGTCCCAGTTCGTAGCGCGCCTCGATCAGGTTGGGGCCGAGCTTCAGAGTCTTCTCGAAGAACGTCTGCGCGTCCTCGAACATCTCGCGCTCCAAGTACACGAGCCCGAGATAGTAGTGGGCGTAGAGTGTGGCCTTCCGATCGTTGTCGAGGCGAATCGCCTTGGACAGGTGCTCGATGGCCTCGCCGAAGATCCGCTTCTTGAGACAGATGAAGCCCACGTTGATCCGCGCGAGCGAGTTGGCGGGCTCTTTGGTGAGGACCATCTGGAAGGTCCCGAGCGCCGCATCGTACTCCTCGGCCAGCATCTGCGCCCAGCCGAGCAGGGACTCCGCCTGCACGTCACCCGGAGACAGGCCGAGCGCCTTGGTCAGCGCCTGGATCGCCCCGTTGTAGTCCCCGAGAGAGATGAGGCTCCAGCCCTTCTCGATGAACGTCGACGCTCCGAGGTGGTCCTGCATCACCGGAACCGCCCCGGTGAACTCCGGCGCCTGATCGCCGCTCTCGTTGCGCGCCAGCTGTTTGTACCGATCGACGAGGACCCGGATGTCCTCCTTCAGAGTGCTCAGTTCGGTGATCGTCTGATCCACCGACTTGAAGAGCCCAATGATGTCGCGCTTGATCTGCTCGCTCTCGTCCCCCGTCGGCCTCGCCTCAAGGCGGCGCATGATCTCGTCATACCTGCCCCGCAGGGACGGGATCATCGCATCAGTCACCGGCCGCCCCCTTGGCCGCCTTCTTCACCTTCTTCTTCTTGGTGGTCTTGGTCTCGGCCGCCTTGGTGAGAGGCTCCAGCGCCAGCCGCTCCTTCGCTGAGAGCAGCGTGGTCGCAGCCAGCACGACGATGGTCCGCCCGTCCAGCGACACGATCCCGGAGATGTACTTGGCCGCCAATCCCTGGACGATGGACGGCGGCGCCGCCACGCGGTCGGCCGGCACCTTGAGCACTTCCAGCACGGCGTCCACCACGATACCGATCCGGTCCTGACCCAGCTCCAGGATCATGATGCGCGTCTCGTCACGTACCGGCGCATCCACGCTCACGCGCTTGCGCAGATCCACCACCGGGACGGCGGCATCACCGTATTGGACCATGCCTTCCAGGTAGTCGGGCGCCTTCGGGAGGGGCACCGGAGGCTGATAGCGGAGGATCCTCTCGACATGGAAGAGGTTCACCGCAAAGTCCTGGCCGCCCAGCCGGAACGTGACCAACTGAATCTCGTCGCCTGCGCTCATCTCACTCGCCCGCGCTCACCGACAGGAGTCGCTCCGCCATGACCTCCATATCCACGATGGGAACCAGGTCTCCTTCGTAGCGGGCCACGCCCGCCGCCCACGGCAGCTCCAATCCCTCCGGCACCGACTCGGGGGCTTCGCGAATCACCGTGTCGGCGTCGTCCACCGCCAGTACCACACGCTGTGCCCCGCAACGCACCACCACCCCGGTCTTCCCGGGCTCCCCGCACGTCTCTTCCCGCTCGACGAGCGCCCGGAGGTGCACCAGCGGTATGAAGCGGCCGGCAACCTGGGTCACGCCAAGCACTGCGGCGTGGGCACTCGGGGCAGGATGTACCGACCCCACCTCGATCACCTCGCGCACGTCATCCACCGACAAGCCGTAACGAGCGCCGCCCGCCTCAATCAAAAGATAGCCCTTCACGTCTCCACGCGCCCCTTCACGCGCGTCTCTATGCGCGACGCGATGCGGTCCAGCGCCACCACCTCCTCCGCACCGCCCCCCGCGATGGCGGCCTGGGGCATGCCGAAGATCACCGCCGTGTCCTTATCCTGCGCCATGCCCCCTCCTCCGGCGTCCCGGATGGCGCGGAGGCCCTCGGCCCCGTCCCGCCCCATGCCGGTGAGCACCACACCGAGCGACCGCCGTCCGAAGAGCCGCGCAACCGACTTGAACAGCGGGTCCGCGGCGGGGCGGACGCCCCAGATCGGTGGATCCTGGGACAGTCGCACCTCCGGGCCGTCGGTCCCCGCCTCGACGCGCATGTGGTAGTCGCCGGGGGCGATGTACGCCGTGTCGGCCAGCAACGGCGTGCCGTCGCCCGCCTCGACCACGCGGATCATGCTGGCGGCATCGAGCCGCTCGGCGAGACTCCGGGTGAAGTGGGGTGGCATGTGCTGCACGACCACCACGGCGGCCTCCGCCCCGGCCGTCAGTCGCGGGATCACATCCGCCAGCGCTCGGGGGCCCCCCGTGCTGGCCGCGATCGCCACCGCGAATTGCGCCCGGCCCTTGACCCAGGTTGCGGGGGGGCGCTCGGGCGGCGGCAGTTCCCGGGCGAGCATGGGAACGCTGGTCAGGTTGGCCTGCAGTGCGGCGTCCAGTGCACCCACCAGGGCGGGGGCAATGGTGTGGAGCGCCTGCCCGCTCGGGTCCCGCGGCTTGGCGACGATCTCGACCGCGCCCAGCTCCAGCGCGCGGATCGCCGCCTCGGTGCCCGGCCCGGCGTAGGCACTCACCACAACGACGGGCCGGGGCGCCTCGCTCATGATGTACCCGATGGCACCCAGGCCGTCGAGGCGCGGCATCTCGATATCCATCGTGACCACGTCGGGATCGAAGCGGTGGACCTTTTCGGCGGCGTCGATCCCGTCCCGCGCCGTCCCCACGACGCGGTAGCGCTCGGACTCGTTGATGATGTCTGAAAGCACGCGCCGCATGAGGGCGCTGTCATCGACAACGAGGACTGATGCTTTGGTCACCGACAGCTAGACGACCTGCGGGTCCCGTCCGACCTGCCGCACAGTCACGGTGCCCGAGGCGACGTCGAAGAACACCGACCGGCCGGACCGCCCTCCCACGGCCTCCGCTACTACCGGTATGCCCGCCTGGCGCAGAGCGTAGCGGCATGCCAGCACGTTGCGCTCACCGATGTGGACCGTGCCGGTGGGAAGCAGGTCGCCGAACATCGTGCTGCCGCCGACCAGCTTCGCCACTGTCCGCTGGAGCACCGCCCCCTGCTGCTTGATCTCCTGGACGATCGCCGGGACCGCGGTGTCCGCCGCCCGGGCGGGGCTGCGCTGCGTGCGCGAGAGGGTCTGGGTGGGCAGGAGCACGTGTGCGAGGGCACCGATCTTCCCCTCGGGGTCGTGCAGGATCACCGCCACGCAGCTCCCCAGACCGAGGGCCGTAAGCCTGCCGTTCCCCTGCGCCACGGCGATCTCACCCAAGCCGACGATGGTCTCGTTGTTCTCCGGTGTCATGGCTTCCGATAGATCCGCTCGCGCGTGTTCTCGATGACGAGCCGGTCCCGCGCCTGCCCGACCAACGTCTCGACCTTGCCCAGGACCAGATAGCCCCCGGGGGAGAGCGCCTGCACGAAGCTCTGGAACAGCACATCCTGGGTCGGCCGATCGAAGTAGATCACCACATTGCGGCAAATGATGAGCTCATACGGCGGAGCCGGCGCGGGATCCCGTAGCAGGTCGTGGCGCCGAAACCGCACCAGGGCCTTCACCTCGGGGGCCACCGCGCGGGACGTGTCGCCCTTGACGTACCTGGTGATGAGCGTTCCCGGCATCTCGTCGAACGCGTCGGGGCGGTATGCCCCATCGGCCGCCCGGGCCAAGCTCCTGTGATCGAGATCCGTGGCGTCCACCCAGCAACCCGACGCGGTGAGATCGCCCGTGCCCCGGGCACGCTCCAGCAGCAGCATGGCCAGCGTGTACGCCTCCTCGCCGGAGGCGCATCCGGCCGACCAGCACCGCACATGTCCCGGCCGCTGCGCCCACAACTCGGGGAGCACCGTATCGGCGATCACCTGCCAGGTCTCGGCATTACGGTAGAACTTGGTGACGTTGATCGTGAGCGCGTCCAGCAGGCGCCCATACTCGGAGGCGTCCTGGTCCAGCACCGCCCCGTACTGCTGGTAGGTCTCCACGCCGCACGCACGCATCCGCACGGCAAGGCGCCGGCGCAGACAGCTGGCCTTGTAGGCCTCACAGCCAAGCCCGCAGTTCCGCCCGATCCGCTGGAACAGCTCGAGCAGTGCCGGGTCGTGCTCGCCGCCCGTCACGTGAGCGCGCTCACCGTCTCGAGATTGGTGCGGGCCAGCTCGTGCCCCGGGTTCAGCTCCAACGTCTTGCGCCAGAACTCGGCAGCGGACTCGCGGTCGAGTCGCTTATAGGCGATGTTGCCCAGCTTGAAGTAGACGTCGTCCCCGAGCTTGGGGTTCAGCTTGACGGCCCGCTGGTACGCCTCCCAGGCGTCGTCGTAGCGCGCCGCCCGGTAGAAGAGATCGCCGAGGTTCTTGGAGAGCTGCGGCAGTGAGGGGTCGTCTGCCAGCGCCGCCCGCAGCACGTCTTCCGCCTGCGTGAGATCGCCCATCATCTCGAGCAGTGCCCCCCGGTTGTTGCGCAACACGGAGTGGCCGGGGTAGGTGTCGAGACCGTCCCGCAGTAGGGCGTCGGCCTCCTGGAGATTCCCCAGCGCAGATGCGGACAGGGAACGGGCCCAATACCACAGGGCGCTCGGTGTCTCGTCGCCGGTGATCTCCCGGGCGCGGTCGAGCCGTCCGGCGGCAACCTCGCAATCGCCGCGCTGCAGCGCATTGATGCCCCAGCTCGTCATGATGCGAGCATCGCGACGCGCCAGCGTCGCGGCTTCGGCGTACACGTCCTCCGCTTCGTCGAAGCGTCCGTCCTTCTCGTAGCTCAGCGCGAGATTGTGCAGCACGGTGGCATTGGGACCGCCACGTTCCACCGCCTGGCTGAAGTGCCGTATCGCTTCCTGCCAGTGCGCCTGCTTCAGCGCGATGAGGCCGAGGTAGAACTGGGCGGACCCGTCCGACGTGCGGAGATCCACCACGCGCCGGAACTCCCGCGTCGCCTCGTCGAGCATCCCGGTCCTGTAGAACGCGATGCCGAGGTTGCGGTGCTCATCCACCCGCGCGTCGCCGACTTCGGGACGCGTCGTCGCGCTGCGGCCGGTGCGGTGGGCGAACCCCGCGGTGATGAGCCCGTAGAGCGCCTTGCCGACCTCGAACTCCACGAGCCCCGAATCCTCTACGATGCCCGCGACGTCCCGTGAGCCGTCGAGCAGCGTCATGAGACGCTCCTGCTGCGGCGTGAGGGTGACCTGGGACGCATCGAGGCGCGCCCGATCGACGGTGAAGATCAGGTCGAACGACGGGATCTTCTTCTCGATGAGGCTCCACTCATCGACTCGTCGCGCTCCCTCGAGGAGGAGGGATTCGGGATTGATCCTGACGAGGAAGTCCTGTTCCGCGGGATAGACGTCGGCCTCGAAGTTGAAGCTTCCCCGGGACCATGTGAACAGGAAGAACACGGCCTCCTCGATCTGGACACGCATGTAGTGCTCTAGATCTTCCCGGGAGACTGCGCCCTGCTCCAAAAGGATCTCCCCGAGCCGCTTGTCGCGCTCGCGGCCCTGCTGCTCGATCGCCCCGTGCAGCTGCGCCTGGGTGATCTTGCCGTTCTTGACCAGGATATCCCCGAGGCGGTCCCGTCGGTTCACCAGCGACGCGTACGAGACGCGCCCCCGGTCGAAGTAGATGTGTCCGAGATTGGTGCGGTCCGTGACCGACAGGCACCCGGTCTTCTGTCCCAGGGCCAGCAGCTGCAACACGTCGGCCAGCGAGGCCTCCTTGAGACTACCCTTGATCGCCACTAGACCAGCGCCTCAATCACGCGTTCCACCGGATCGGGCCAACTCCAAACGAGCTTCTCCCGGCTGCGCACGTTCCCCGAGGGAGACAGGAGCACCCCGCTCGTGCGCACGCCCGTCCGGGCCCGCTCCGGGGCTGCGCCCTCGATCAGCTCCCGCGCCAACGCGGCACTGGGCGCGACCTCCTGTGCTTCGGCGGCGATCGCAACCCGCTGGATCAAGCCGAGCACCGCGCGTATCGAGTCCGCCGGTCGCGCCGCGATGTAGTCGATGAGCTCGTCGTCCACGCCCCGGAACAGCTCGTCCATCTTGCGCGCCACGATGTTGCGCCGCAGCTCCCGATCCGGTCCCGCCATTGTCGTGACGAGCCCGCCCTCCAGCCGAGACTTCAAGCGGTCGTCCAACCCCTCGATCTCCCGCGGGGACGTCACCGCGGTGAACACCAACTGGTGTCCGGCGTCGTGCAGCTCGTTGAACAGATGGAACAGCTCCTCCTGGGAGCGCTCCTTGCGGGCCAAGATGTGCACGTCGTCCAGCAGAAAGGCCGTCACCCTCCGGTACCGCGCGCGCCAGATGTCCACCCGCTCACCTTCGATCGCCTCGACCAGCTCGTCCAACAGCTGCTGCGCCGTGAGACACGCGACAACGGCATCGGCTGCTGCGCCGAGCCGGTGCCCGATGGCGTGCATGAGATGCGTCTTGCCGACGCCCGTGGGGCCCACGAGCACCAGCGGGTTGTAGCGCTGGCCCGGCCGATCGGCGACTGCGCGGGCGGCATTGAGCGCGACCTTGTTGGCCTCACCGACCACGTACGTGTCGAGGGACCACGCTGCCGACGGACCGGGGGGCGGGCCCGTGTCCACCAGCGCTTGCTGCACCAGCTCGTTGGCTTCCTCCACGCGGTCGGGGTCGAAGAACAGGGGGTCGTCGGCCCGCCCGGGATCCATCTTGGCGATGGCCGCCTGGGAGGATCGGAGGCGCTCGACGTCCCGCTCGAACTGCTGGACCACGCGCTCGGCGGGCACAGGGATGTCCTGCTGCAGCATCTCCTCCAGCCGCACCGTGCGATAGCCTTCCGCCTCCCAGAGCAGGATGGCCTCGCCCAGGCGGGATCGCCATGCCTCCACCTGCTCCTCGACCGTGTGCGCCACGTCGGACAGAAAATCGGCGAACTCGTCCTCCGGCCGGGCGACCGGCGCCGGTGCGGCAGGCGGTGCGGGCGGCGGCCTCTCCGCAGCGGCCTTGGCGCGCTCTGCATCCCCAGCCAGCAACTCCTTGGCTCCCGCAGGCGTGAGCGGCGACTCGCTCACCGCCTGATATGCCACCAACCGGTTCAGCAGCCCCAGCAGCTCCCGGACATTGGGGAGGTCGAAGCTCGCGACCGCCCCCAATACCTCCTCGTCGAACTCGGCATCGCGGTCCTCGGCCCGCCGCTTGAGGATCGCGAGGCGCGTCTCGTAGTCAGGGGCACCGATGTCCGCCACTAGTCCGCCGTCGAAGCGCGACAGCAGGCGCTCGTCTAGGTCCTCGATCTCCGAGGGGGGACAGTCGCTCGTGAGCACGATCTGCTTCCCCGCCGACTGGAGCTGCCCCGTAACGCGCAACAGTTCCGCCTGCATCTCCCGCCGGTGTGTGAGGAACTGCACGTCGTCCACCAGGAGTACATCGACCCGGTCAAACCGGTTGCGGAACGCTTCGCTCTGCCCTGCGGCGACCGCTGCGTGATACGCCTCGACGAACTCGTCCAGGGTGAGGTACTCCACGTGCAGGTCGGGGCTGTGTTCCTTGGCTAGCTGTCCGACCGCCGTGAGCAGATGCGTCTTGCCCAGACCGGTGGGGCTGTACAGGTAAAGCGGGTTGTAGGCCGCCCCTGGTGACTGCGCCACCGTGCGCGCCGCGGTCACGGCAAGCCTGTTGCCCGCGCCGACCACGAAGGTCTCGAAGCTGAAGCGCGGATTGAGCTCGTCGCTCACGTCGGTGTCTCCTCGCTCAGCTTTCGCAGCACCAGCTCCGACGCGGCCTTCAGCGTCTCGAACACACCGGTGCCCTCGAGGGCGGCGGCGGAGAAGTTGGGAGCGCCCCAGAAGTTCAGCGCCTCGTTGAGCTCGCTCGTGGAGAGAATGAGGTCGCTCGGCAGATCCTGCTTGTTGTACTGGATGACGAGGGGCACCCCCCGCGCGTCGACACCCTGCTCCAGGAGATTCTCCTGCAGGTTCTGTAGGCTCTCGATGTTCTCGTCCAGTTGCCGCGCCTGGCTGTCCGCCACAAAGACCACGCCGTCGGCCCCCTGCAGGACCAGCTTACGCGTGGCGTTGTAGTACACCTGCCCCGGGACCGTGTAGAGCTGAAACCGCGTCGTGAAGCCCGAGATACTCCCCAGCTCCAACGGGAGGAAATCGAAGAAGAGGGTACGGTCGGTTTGGGTGGCGAGGGAGACCATCCGCCCGCGGCGATCACCGGGGACCCTCTCATAGATATACTGCAAGTTCGTCGTCTTGCCGGACCGGCCGGGTCCGTAATAGACGATCTTACAGGTGATCTCGCGCGTAGTGAAGTTGACTAGTGACACGTCTCACTGTCCGAATAGGCTCGCCAGACTGCGATTCAGCTCTTCCTCGAAATTGGCGGCCAGCACCGCCTGCGGCTGTTCCTCAACGGGCGCTGCCGCGACCAATCCGCGAACGAGCTCCTCAAAGAATAACTGCACCAGTCCCACCGAGGAGTCTGGTCCATAAACTACCAATGCCAGCAACCGGCCGCGCGGGGTCTCGAATGCCCCCAGGAAGATGCCGTGCTGCACTCCCTGGTGGTTCAGCAGGGCAAACTCCCGCTCTTGGAGCATCCGCGCGATCTCTCCCGTGGAGGCGACGATGGCGGCACCCAACGCGGCCGCCGACATCACGTCCACTGCCCGCGTGAACCCGTACTGAGCGAGCACTTGGCCCGCTGGCGTCATCAGCAAAGTCAGGCGCGCGCCCGACTCCGCCACGAACCGTTCCAGCGGCTCCAGCGTCCAAGGCTCGACCGCCCGGGCCTGCGTCACCCGACCATCTCAGCGGCACGCAGCATCTCGAGCCTCACGAGCCCCACATTCATATCCGGCACGCCCACGGCAACCACGAGGATCGCGTCGGGTGCGGGAACGGTAATCAGCGTGCCGCCTTCTCCCTGCAGGTGCAGGAAGTGCGGCGTGCCTGCGGCAGCCGCTTCCATCGCCTGGCGGAACCGCTTGTACAGGCTCGCCGCCAGGGCGGCCACCGCGTTGCCCCGCACGCCCTCCATGAGGGACTCGGCCACCACCAGCCCGTCCTCGGCCGCCACCAACATCGCGCCCTGTACCCCCCTCACCTGCGTGACGCCGTCGAGCAGCCGCTGGAATTGCGTCGTCACAGCTCTTGCTCCTCGAGCCAGCGCCGGGCCACATGCCCGGCCCGCTCCGCGAGCATCGCCAGCCGCCCCGACGGCACGCTGCGGTCACGCAGGATGAGGAGCAGTGTCTCGCCGGTGGGCGGCGTCACGTACACGTTCCCCTCCGGCCCCTCCGCCACGAGCCAGCGCCAGTCACCGAGATCGAGCATCCGGGCCGTGCGCTCCGCCTCCTGGGCGGCCCCCGCCAGGAACGCCGCCACGGCCTCGGAGACTTCGGCCCCACCGGCGCCGGTGACCCGTCCCCCGAGCACGCGACCGCGGTCATCCACCAGGAGGAGCCCGTCCTCCGCGCCTTCGAGCCCTGCGAAGATGGGGTCATCGCCCCCGGCGGCCTCTGCGCCAACCTCGAGCTCCTGCACCGTGTTCCGCACCATTTTCAGGGCGCGCACCACGGCTTGATCGGTGGGATCCGCCGCCAGCGCCAGCTCCAGGTGCTCCAACGCGGCCCCCAAGTCGCCCATCCGATATGCCAGGAAGCCCAGCCCCTTGTGAGCCCCCTGGTGCTGCGGGCTCCGCTCCAGCACGCGGTTCCACATCTGCTCCGCCCGGGCCAAGTCGCCCTGGTCCACCAGAATCCGGGCGTACAGATCGTGCCCCTCCACCATGTCGGGGTTCTGCTCCAATCCGCCCACCACCACTCGGACTGCGGCATCGATCTGACCCCGTCGGCGCAGCGCCTCGCCCAGGTCCAGGAAGACCAGGCTCGAGGGGTCGCGCGCCAGCTCGGCGCTCATGGCTTTGATGTCGCTAGCCATGGACGCCTCTTAGGAACGAGCTCAACGTACGCGCGGCTTGGAGCGCCTCCCGCACCTGCTGGATCTCGCCGGGGTCCCCGTCCGCCTGCTCGCCGATGGTGAGCCAGCGCTGCCACCACTCGATCGCCTCGCTCAGGCGTCCCTGGAGCGCCAGTGAATGGCCGAGCTGGAGGTGAGCCGGGCCGAGGAGCGGATCCAATCTGAGAGCCCGACGCAGGTGCTCCTCGGCGTCAGCGGGTCGTCGCCTCTGGAGATCCAACCGTCCCAGGAGGAGATAGACGACAGGGTCGTGCGGGAAGCGCTCGCGGGCCGCCTCCGCGAGCTCCGTCGCCGTCGTGTAGTCGCCGGCCTCGAGCACCGCGTGGGCGCGCTCCAACATGCCGTCCGTATCGGCGGCCTCTGGAGCCACCCGCGTCGTCGGCCCGGCCTCGGTCACGGTGATGAGCCCGGCGCTCTCGAGCCCGAAGAGCGTCTTGGCAACATCGAACTCCGACCGACCGATCAAGGATGCGATGGTGCGGATATCACACTCACCATCGATCGTCGCCAGGATCTCCCATTCGGCTGGCAGGAGATCCAACCCCCCGGGCTCGCCCTGCTGCGCCGGCGCTAGCGTGGGGACGACCTCTACGTTGGGGATCTTCCGCTCGATGCGCGACCACTCGTCAATGCGACGCGCCCCCTCCATGAGAACCGACTCAGTGGTGATCCTCACGGTGGCGTCGGCGGGCACCCCCTGGAGCGGGCCCTCCTCGAAGGTGAAGTAGCCCTCGCTCCAGTTCATCACCTCGAAGATCACCTCTTCCACCTGGAATCGGACCTGCCGCTCGAGCTCCCCTCGGCCGATGGCTCCGATCTCCACTAGGACCTCGCCCAGCAGCCGCGTGTCGCCCCCCTCCTGCATGTCCCGGGCGCGGTTCAGGTCGGCGTCGGTGATCTTCCCCGTACGCAGCAGTAGCTCGCCCAGCGGGTGCGGGTTGTCCTGGATCGCAGCGTAGACCACGGCGCCGCCGTCGAAGTAGACCGTGCCTGCGTTGTGGCGCAGCTTGGAGGTGACGGTGAGCAGCCCCGTCTTCCGGCTCAGGTCCAAGAGCTGGAAGACATCGTGGATGCTCAGCTCCTTGAGTGGGCCCTCGATCGCCATGGCCTAGGCGACCTCAGACCGGAAGATGCGCTGCAGGTCCAGCGCGGTGCGGGCGTGCTGCCGTGCACGCTGGGCATAGGGGCCGCTGGGGTCCATGCCGACGACCCGCTCCCACCGCTCAACCGCCTGCTGGTAGCGGCGCAGCCGCGCGAACGAGACTCCGGTCAGGAACATCGCGCCCACGTGCTGCGGGTCGTGCGCCAGCAGTCGCTCGAACGCCTCGAGGCCCTGCGGAGCCCGCCCGTCGTCCAACAGCGCCTGCCCCAACGACAGCAGCGCCTCCAGGGCGGTGGGATCGCCGGTGAGGAGATCGACCAGGAGCGCCACGGACTTCTTCGGCGCGCCCCGGTGCCGATGTAGCTCGGCGAGGGCAACGGTGGCATCGTAGAAGGTGGGCAGGACCTCCAGGGCCGCCCGATAGCAGGCCTCGGCCGCGGCCCAATCCTCCTGCGCCTCGTACACCTTCCCGAGGTCGAGTCGCACCTGCACGAACCGGGGATCGAGCTCGAGAGCAGCCTCGTATGCCGAGCCCGCTGACATGAGGTTGCCCATCCCAACCGCGATGTCTCCCTCGAGCTTCAGGAGGTCCGCCCGTTGCGGCGCGCGCTGGCGCGCGTCGCCCAGCGCCTCCAGCGCCCCGCCGGGGTCGCCGGCCGCCAACCGTGCGGTGGCCAGGGACACCAGAACATTGACGTCGTCGGGCCGCTCCTCGGCGAGCTGGACGGCATCGTCCACGGCCTCGGCCCCCCGTCCCAGCGCCACCAGCTCGCGCAACTCTCCGAGCCGCACGTCGGCGCGGTGCGGCGCGATCTGCCGGGCCGCACGATACCGCTCGAGGGCTTCGCCGTGCAGCCCGCGGCGGGCGAAGATCTCTCCCAACAGGAGGTGGCCGTCTATCGGATCCCCGCCCCGGCCAACGGCCCGCGTCGCCTCGGCCGCCGCCAGCTCCAGTAGCCCCTTGTTGAAGTAGTCCCGCGCGAGGTTGAAGGTGCCGCTGGGCCGGTCCGCTACGGGCTTGGGCGGGGCCGGCCCCAGCTCGGCAAACAGGTTGTCCAGCGCTTCCGGCTCGAAGCTGATGCCCTGTCCGGCGAAGTCGGTCGCCACGTCGGCCGATATCTCCGGCACCACCGAGATCGTGGGATCCTCGTACTGCAGATCGATGGCGAGACGGAACTTCTGGGGCACGTAGTACGGATCCAGCGTCTGGGCGCGGGTCACCGCACGCAGTGCCCCGTCGTAGTCGCCCATGCGCGAGAGCGCGAAGCTCAGGTTGTAGTGCGCCTCCGCCGATTGCGGGTCCGCCTCGACGGCTCGGGCAAAGGCGTTGCGCGCGTCCTCGGTGCGCTCGATCTCGTTCAGCACCAGCCCGATCCCGTTCCAGGCCGCTGCCGCATGCGGGTCGCTCTCCAACACGCGGCGGAACGCCTGCAATGCCGGCTGGAAGCGCTTCAGGTTGAGCAGCAGGAGCCCCAGGTTGAGCCTGGGAATGACCAGCTCGGGCGCCCACTCGAGCGCCGCGCCCAACGCCTCGACCGCCTCCTCCAGCTGCCCGACCTGCGCCAGCGTGATCGCCAGGTTGTTGGCGGCCAAGGCGTACTCCGGGGCCATCTCCGTGGCCTTGCGATAGGACTCCAGCGCCTGCTCGAACTGCCCCAGCTGGTGCAGCACCACACCCCGCTCATTCCACAGCTTGGGGTTGTCCGACATCTCGCCCACCAGGCGCTCGTACAGCTCCAGGCCCGCGCTGTGGTCCCCCTTGAGGAGGTGGACCTCGGCCACTGCCTGGAGCACCAACTGCCGGTCCTCTCCCCGCTCCAGGGCCAGGCGATACTCTCGCAGCGCCTCGTTGTAGTAGCCCTGCTGCCGGAATGCGCGGCCCAGGTTGTAGTGGGCGAGGGTCTCCGCCTCTTCGCCCACCGGCTCGCCGGTCTGCGCGGCCGACGGTCGGCTGCGCTGCTCCGCGAGGGATTCGAGGGAGAGGTTGGTCTGGGCCCGTCCCAGCGTGGGGTTGAGCTCGATGGCCCGTTTGGTGGCGGCCCGGGCCTCCTCGTGCCGGCGGAGATCGCCCAGCACGAAGGCCAGTTGGTAGTGAGCGTCGGCGTTCTCGGGGTTGAGCGCGGTGGCGCGCTCCAGCGACGCCAGGGCCTCGGCGTTCAACCCGCGGTTGTAGCGCACCTCGCCCAGAGACTGGTGCACCACGCTGCTCTCCGGATCCAGCAGGGCCGCCCGCTCCAGCCACTCCTCGGCGGTCTCGAGGTCACCCCGCGTCTTCTCCGTGAGGCCCAGCTGGATGATGGCTGCTACGTCGTTGGCGTTACGGGCGACCAGCGCCTGGAACTCGTCGGCGGCGTCGTCGTACTGGCCGAGGGAGGCGTATGCTCGACCCAGCTCCCAGCGGGACTGCGCGTCGTCCGGATCGTTCCGCAGCCGCTCCCGCAGCTCGGCGATCCGGCGATCGTAGTACCCCGACTCCCGATACGCGATCTCCAAGTTGCGACGTGCGACGAGCATCTTGGAGTCCAGCTCCAGCGCGCGTTGGAACGCCCCGATGGCATCCTCCACCAACCCCTTGCGGTGGTAGAGCACGCCGAGGTTGTTGTGCGCGCCGGCGTCGGAGGGATCGATCCGGCGCGCGAAGGACCGCAGAACGTCGCGATCGCGTTCCGGCACGGCCCCGTTCTCCATGGGATCAGGAGACGCGTATGGCGTCGAAAATGGTCTTGAGAGACGCCAGGTCGGGGAGCAAGAGGAAGTGACCCCGCAGCGTGCGGTCGGCCTCCTGGAAGTGGAAGTTCGTCTCGACGCAGAACGCCACGTCCTTGTCGCGGCCGAAGCTGAGCTGCGCGGTGGTCACGACCGCGCTCGAGTGATCGATGGCCAGGCTCGGCACCGACGGCAGCAGCATCATGCCCATGAAGTCGGAGAGCGCATTCATGTACGCGCCGCCCAGGATGTTGCCGGCCTCCTTGATGCTCGACTGCTCGATCTGGCCGAACTCGGCCGTGGTGCCGGGTTCCCGCCGCAGCAGCAGGTCGCAGAGCAGCTTTGCATTGGGCTCCGGCAGCGTGAGCAGCATCCGCCCCGTCAGGTCTCCCAGCATGTGCATCAGTACGGCGGCGACGATCTCTTCCTGGTCGCCCAGCGTCTCCGGAACCTCCTCCAGCCGGGCCACGAAGAGCTCCGGAACGCTGATCATGATGCGTCGCTCGGTGAGCTGGGAGAGGGCGGTCGCCGCGTGCCCCGCACCGATGTTCGCCACCTCTCTCAGGGCGTCCAACTGCAGCGCTTTCAGTTCGCTCAAGTCATCCATGCTACCGCCTCCTAAACCAGGCCTCCGGCGTCCAGAATCAGGACGGGCTGCCCCTCACCGAGGATCGTGGCGCCGCTGAAGATGGGAAGCATCCCCCGCGGCGGGGCAAACGCCTTCACAACGATCTCCTGCCGACCCAGCAGTCGATCGACCACCAGGCCCGAGCGCCGCTCGCCCATCTGGAGCACGATGACGGGGCTCCTAGGCGGAACGTCCCCCGGGATCTCGAGCATCCGGCGCAGGTGCACGAGCGGTACGACCTGGTCGCGCAACGTCATGGCATCCCGCTCGTTCACCCGCGTGACCGCCTGGGCATCGAGATCCAGTGTCTCGGCCACGTGCGTGACGGGCAGGGCGTAGCGCTCCTCCCCGACTCGGGTGATGAGCGCCGGAACGATGGCCAGTGTGGTCGGCAGCCTCAGCGTGAAGGTCGTTCCCTCGCCGACGACGCTCTCCACCGCCAGGACGCCGCCCAGGGAGCGCACGGTGTGGGCGACGGCGTTGATGCCCACCCCGCGGCCCGACACATCGGAGACCTCCGTGGCAGTGCTGATGCCGGAGCGGCCCAGCACGCGGATCAGCACCTCGCCGGACAGCTCGTCTACGTCCGCATCGACGAGCCCCATTTCCTTGGCCTGCTCCAGGATCCGCTTCCGGTCGATACCTCGCCCGTCGTCCCGCACGCGGACGGCCACGGTGGCACGCTCGCGCATCGCGCTGAGCTCGATGGTGCCCTGGGGCGGCTTGCCGGCCGCCTCGCGCTCCTCCGGGGCCTCGATGCCGTGATCTACCGCGTTGCGCAACAGATGGACGAGGGGGTCGCCGATGTCGTCGAGAATCGCCCTGTCCAGCTCGATCTCCTTGCCCTCGATCCGGAAGGCCACCTGCTTGTCGAGCCGGCGGGAAAGATCGCGCACCAGCCGGGGGAACCGGTCGAAGACCTGCCAGACCGGAGTCATGCGTGCCTGCACGATCTCGGCCTGGAGCTCGCCCGAGAGCTGGGAGACCCTGATCGCCAACTCCTCCAGGTCCGGGTCGTCGCGCCGGGCGCTGAGATCCGACAGCCGGCCGCGGGCGGTGAGCAGCTCGCCGATGAGGTTCATGAGCGCGTCGAGCCGCCGCAGATCCACCCGTATGTGGCGCGCCCGTCCGCTCGCCCCCTCGGGTCCCGGCCCCTCGGGATGGCCCATCTCCAGGCGCTCCACATCCCCCGCCGTCCGGATCTCCCGCTCCAGGTCCTCGTCCGACGGCTTGCCATCGAAGCGGAACGCGAAATCCCCGGCGAACTCCTCGCCCTCGAACGCCACCAACGGAGGCTCCACCGAGTGCACCCGCCCGAGACTCTCGAGCCGCCGCAGGATGATGAGCGCCCGCGCGCCCTTGAGCGGCGTCTCAGGGCGGAGGACGATCCGGATCGGGCGACCGCCCCTGGCCGGCGCTGGGATGGCGGGAGCCGAGGGTCGCTTCGCCGCCGGGCGCTCGGCGGCGGGCTCGGGCGCCTGCGTCACCCGGCCGATGGCCTGCTGGATTTCGGTGAGGTCGACGTCGGCCTCGCGGCCGCCGACGGAGGCTTCTATCGCTCGATCGAGGGAATCAGCGCTGCGGAAGAGAAGTTCGAGGATCTCGTCGGAGGGGGCGCGCTCGCCGCGGCGCAGCAGATCGAGCAGGTTCTCGGCGCGATGCGCCAGGTCCGCCACGCTGGCGTACCCCATCGTCGCAGCCATGCCCTTGATGGTGTGCATGGCCCGGAAGATCCCTGCCACCGGCTCGCTCGCCCCGGGGTCCCGCTCCCATTCCAGCAGAAGCTGGTTGATGGAGCTGAGATGTTCTCGGCTTTCGGCGAGGAAGAGCTCCGCATATTGCGAGAGATCCATGCCTAGCCAAGAACCCGTTGCACCGCTTCCAGGACGCGAGAAGGTTGAAACGGCTTGACGACGAAGTCCTTCGCGCCTGCCTGGATGGCCTCGACCACCAGCGCCTGCTGGCCCATGGCGCTGCACATGAGGACGCGGGCGTCGGGATCGGTCTTGACGATCTCGCGCACGGCATCGATGCCACCCATGTCCGGCATGACGATGTCCATTGTCACCAGGTCCGGCTTGAGCTGCTGGTACTTCTCCACCGCCTGCTTGCCGGTCTCCGCCTCACCGACCACCTCGAACCCGGCCTGCGTGAGGATGTCACTGATCATCGTGCGCATGAAGATCGCATCGTCACACACGAGCACCGTCTGGCTCACACACCCTCCCTACGTGCTGAGTATCGGGGCGAGCAGGGCGTCGAGGTCAAGAAAGACGAAGGATTCGTCTCCCCGCCGTCCCACCGCACGCACCAGCCGGGGGTCCACACCCGGCAGCTCGTCGCGGTCCGACAGGTCATCCCCGGAGACGGTCAGGAGATCGATCACCTCGTCCACGGTGAACCCGGCCGCCCGCTCGCCAACTTCCACTAAGACAATGGTGCCGTGGTCCTCGGACGGGGTGTGACCTAGCGCACGCCGTCCGTCCACCAGCGGCACCAACTCCCCCCGCACATTGATGAGCCCGGCCACTGCGCCGGTCGCGCCGGGGATCCGGGTCGCCTCCTGCGGTGGCAGAATCTCGCGGACAGCCGCGACCTCGGCCCCCCACAGCCGATCCGCCACTCGAAAGACCAGGACTCGAACGCCCGCCAGGTCGGCCATCTTATTTGAAGAAGCCAAGATAGTCCAAGGAGTTAGGCCGAGCAAGCAGACTCGAATCGTCGTGCGCCGCAGCCAGCGCCGGCCGGAGGTCGGCCGGCCACTCGGAGCGGAACTCCCGAGGATCCCCACTCGCCGGATGGGCAAATCGGAGCTCCGCTGCGTGCAACGCCTGGCGCGGTGTCGCCTGCTCCACCGCCTGCGCCCGCGCGTGCTGCGCCCCGGTGGCGCGCCGGGCCCCGCCACCGCCGTAGACCGGGTCCCCCACCACGGGGTGCCCCACGTGTGCCAGGTGGACGCGCACCTGATGGGTCCGGCCGGTCTCCAGCCGCACCCGCACCAGGTCGCAGGTGTCGAACCGGGCCACCTGCTCGACCCGGCTCCGCGCCGGACGCCCCCCGGCCAGCACCGCCATCCGCTTGCGATCCCGGGGATGCCGGGCCACGGGCGCATCGATCTCCAGCGACGTATCCACGTGACCCCAGACGAGGGCCGCGTAGATGCGCTCCACCTTGCGCCGCCCCAGGGCCCGGGCGAGGGTGCGGTGGGCCTCATCGGTCTTGGCCACGATGATCAGGCCCGAGGTGTCCTTGTCCAGCCGGTGCACGATCCCCGGACGGCCCGCTTGCCCGCCCGAGAGCGGAGTCCCGCGGGCCACGAGGGCGTTCAGCAGCGTGTCTTCCCAGTGCCCCGGCGCCGGATGGACCACCAGCCCGGCCGGCTTGTCGAGGACCATGAGATGCTCGTCCTCGTAGACCGCCGAGAGCGGGTGCGCGTAGGGGGTGAGCTGCCGCGGCGCAGCGGCCTCGGGCAGGGTGACGCACACCTCGTCACCCCGCTGCAGCGGGCGGGATGCCCGGGCTGGCTCACCGTTGACGGTGACCGCCCCTGCGGCGATCAGCCGTCCGGCCTGGGTCCGGGAGAGTGCGAGTTGGTCGGCGAGGAAGCGGTCGAGCCGTTCCGTAGAGGGAACGGCGACCTGGAAAGCGACGGTGCGACGACGCTCAGGCCTCGGCGGGGCCGGCCTGCTCGGCGGGGCGCTCATTGCCGCGCCGACCTTCCTGCCACAGCACGGCCGCCAGCACTACGGCCCCGCAGGTCACGGCCATGTCGGCGACGTTGAAGGTGGGCCAATGGAAGGGACCGATCCACACGTCGATGAAGTCCACGACGCCGCGGGAGCTGCGGACGCGATCCAGCAGGTTGCCGACGGCGCCGCCACACACGAGGCCCAGCGCCACGAGCCGGAGCCACTGTGTGGGCCGCGTATGGCGCGCCATCGAGCCGAGCACGATCAGTGCTACGAGGGCGAGCACCATGAACACCCAACGCGAGTACTCGCCGACGTGAATCCCGAATGCCGCGCCAGGATTGAAAACGAGTCGGAGCGTGAGCCAGTCGCCGAGGATCGGGACGGGCGCGTGGGCGAGGGTGGCGACGGCGAGGCGTTTGGTGATCAGGTCGAGCGCCACGACGCCGAGCCCGACCCCCCAGAACAGCGGGAGTCTAAGCCCGCTTCCCATCTTCCTCTTTGGCCTTGCACTTGATGCACAGCCGGGCGTGGGGCAGCGCATCGAGCCGCTCGAAGCTGATCTCCTCACCGCACTCGTGGCACATCCCGAACTTCTCGGGCGCGAAGTACAGCCGCCGCAACGCCTCGTTCACGTGCCACAGATAGCGGCCTTCCTTGGATGCGAAGAGGAACTGCTTTTCCCGCTCCATGGCGTCCGTGCCCTGGTCCGCCATGTGAAAGGAATACGACGAGAGGTCGCCGTCCGAGCTCTGGAGCGTGCCGCTGAACTGCTCGTCGTAGTTGCCGAGCTCCTTCATCACGCGACCGCGCTCTTCAAGGAGGCGCTTCTCGAGATGGGCCAGTTTCTTCTTGTTCATGACTCCACGTTCCTGCCAATCACTCCGAATTCCCGTTACGACCCACCGGATCCGTCGAACCGCCTGAGGGCGATCACGACGGGCCGGCCGTCAATGCTCACCGTTTCCTTCACGTCCGGGTCGGCCAGCTCCGCCCCGGTCTCGAACCTCCGGGCCAGGGTCTCGCCGGCGACGAATTGGCGATGGGCGCCGGCGGCCTCCAGGACCTCCTCGGCCCCGGAGAGGCTCAGGGCGATCCGCGTATTGTAATCGTACCCCGCCTCTTTGCGTAGTCTCTGGACCCGATTCACCACCTCGCGGGCCAGCCCCTCGTGCCTCAGCTCCGCGGTCAGCTCGGGATCGAGCGCCACCACCAGGGGGCCCTCGCTCTGCACCGGCCAGTCGGTGACGACCTCCCGCTCCACCACGACGTCCGCGGGACGATACTCGAAGCTCTTCCCCTCGACTGTGACGGACGCCGCGGCGCCTCCCTCGAGCTGGAGCAGCTGCTCTCGGGACAGCCGCCGTGCCGCCTCGGCGGCCCGCGGCGTGTCCTTGCCGTACACCTTGCCCAGCGCCCGGAAGTTCGGCTTGGCCCGCAGCCGCACCAGCTCCTCATCGGACTGGACGACGTCGATCTGCTTGACGTTCAGCTCGCGCCGCAGCACGTCCAGGAACGCCTCGAACCCCACCCCCCGCACACCGGCGGGCACCGCGACCCGCAGCCGGGCGAGGGGCTGCCGCACCCGCAAGCCCGCGCCCTCCCGCGCCGCCCGGCCCAGCGACGCAAGCCGGCGCACCGCGTCCATGGCCCCGTCGAGGTCGGGATCGGCGTGACCGCGAGCCTCGGGAAACGAGGCGAGATGCACCGACTCGCCCGTCAGCCGGCGATGGATGGCGTCGCTCGCAAAGGGCGCCGCCGGCGCCAGCAGGCGGCACACCGTCACCAGCGCCTCATGCAAGGTGGCCAGCGCCGCCGGATCCGCCGTAGTGCCGGGGGCCCAGAAGCGGCCGCGGTTCACCCTCACGTACCAGTTGGACAGCTCGTTGTCGCAGAAGTCCACGATTACCCTGGTCCCGGCGGTGACATCGTACCCCGACCAGGCGCCGCGCACCGCGGCGGTCACCGCGTCCAGCCGGCTCACGAGCCAGCGATCCACCGGCGGCCGCTGCTCGAGCGGCGGAGCCTGCTCCACGGTCCAATCTTCGGCATACAGTGCGAAGAAGCCGTAGGTATTGCGCAGTCGGTTGAGGAATCCGGTCGCCACCTCCCGGATCGCCTCCGGATCGAACCGCTTGGGCAGCCAAACCTGGCTCGAGGCGAGGAGGTAGAGCCGCACCGCGTCGGCCCCGCACTCGCGCACGGCCTCCCACGGATCCGTCACGTTGCCGACGCGCTTGGACATCTTGCGCCCCTCGGCATCGAGCACGAGCCCGTTCACGACGCAGTGGCGGTAGGCCGGGCTGTCGGAGACTCCCACGGCGATGGCCAGCAGCGAGTAGAACCAGCCACGCGTCTGATCGAGGCCCTCGCAGATGAAGTCGGCCGGGAAGTGACGCTCGAACTCCTCGGCATTCTCGAAGGGGTAGTGCCACTGGGCGTACGGCATTGCCCCGGAGTCGAACCACGCGTCGATCGTCGCGGAGACGCGGCGCATCGTCCCCCCGCAGCCCGTCTCCCGACAGGTGAACGTGTACTCGTCGATGTACGGCTTATGGGGATCGAAATCATCTGGTAGCGGCGTGCCCCGGTGTTCCTCGAGCTCCCGGTAGGCGCCGATGACCGCACGGTGGGCCGCATCCCGATCGCAGGTCCACACCGGAAGCGGCGTGCCCCAGTACCGATCGCGGGACAGCGCCCAGTCGACGTTGTTCTCCAGCCACTCGCCAAAACGCCCTTCGCCCACCTCCGGCGGGTACCACGCGACGTCGTGATTGACGGCGATCATGCGATCCTTGAACGCCGTCGTGCGCACGAACCACGACTCCCGCGCGTAGTAGATCAGCGGCGAGTCGCACCGCCAGCAGAACGGGTAGCTGTGCTCGTACCCCTCGGGCTGGTAGCGACCGAACACCTTCCCTTCCTGCACCAGGCGGTCGGCGATGACGGGGTTGGCCTCGAACACCGTCTTGCCGTTGATCTCGTCCCACTCCGTGGCTGCGAACCGACCCGATTCGTCCACCGGATTCACGAAGGGGAGCCCCTCTTTCCGGCCGGCCGCGTAGTCATCGGCGCCGAACGCCGGCGCCAGGTGCACCAGTCCGGTGCCCTCCTCGTTGGTAACGAAATCGCCGGGCACCACGCGAAAGCCGCCGTCCCCCTCGACGGGCACGGCGTCCAGCAACGGCTCGTAGGTAAGCCCGATCAGGTCGCGGCCCCGGTGCTCGGCGATCCGGGGAAACGCCGCCAGCGGCTCACCGCCCGTGGCACCGGGGATCACCCGGGTCTCCGCGATCACCTTCTCGGCGATGATCCGGCGGCCGTCGACCTCGTGCTCCACGTAGCGGAAGTCCGGATGCACCGCCACCGCCACGTTCGAGGGCAGGGTCCACGGCGTCGTGGTCCACACCAGGAGATACCGCTCCGGCTCGCCGTTGACGCGGAACAGCACATGGATGGACGGACTCCGGTGGGTCTCGTAGCCCTGGGCCAGCTCGTGGCTGGAGAGCGCCGTGCCACACCGAGGGCAATACGGGAGCACCTTGTGCCCCAGGTAGAGGAGGTCCCGCTCGTGCAGCTGCTTGAGCAGCCACCAGACGCTCTCGATGTACTCGTTGGTGTAGGTGACGTAGGGCCGCGAGTAGTCGAGCCAGAACGCGATCCGTTCCGAGAGGTCCTCCCAGTCGGACTTGTAGCGGAACACGCTCTCCTTGCAACGGGCGTTGAACTGCGCCACGCCGAACTTCTCGATGTCGGCCTTACCACTGAGGTTGAGCGCCTTCTCGACTTCGATCTCCACCGGCAGGCCATGAGTGTCCCACCCCGCGATACGAGTGACCGCCCGCCCCAGCATCGTGTGGTAGCGGCACACCAGGTCCTTGATGGTCCGGGCGAAGACGTGGTGTATCCCGGGTCGCCCGTTGGCCGTGGGCGGCCCCTCGTAGAACACGTACGGCTCGCCGTCGCGGGTGGCCTCGAGCGTGCGGTGGAAGAGATCCTCCTTGCGCCACAGCTCGAGCACCTCCCGCTCGAACGCATCCGACCGCTCGCTGCCAAGAGGCGCGTAGGCCATCAGGGCATCCGCTCCAGCACGCCCGTCACGAGCCGCGTGAGGCTGGGCTCCGCCGCCGCCGCCGTCGCGATGATGGTCGGAATGTCCACCGGCTCCAGAGCGTCGGGCAGGCACTGATCGGTGATGATCGAGATGCCGAGAACGCGCATCCCCCCATGCGCGGCGACGATGACTTCCGGCACGGTGGACATGCCTACCACATCGGCGCCGATGGCCCGCAGGAAGCGGTACTCGGCCGGCGTCTCCAGGTTGGGGCCGGGCACGGCCACGTAGACGCCCTCCCGCAGCGTGAGCCTCAGCTCACGGGCCGTCTCCCGCGCCACCTCCCGCAGGCCCGGGTCGTAGGCCCGCGACATGTCGGGGAACCGCGGCCCCAGCTCCTCGTTGTTCGGCCCGATGAGGGGGTTGTCACCCAGCAGGTTGATGTGATCGGCAATGAGAACCAGGTCCCCCGGCCCCCACAGCGGAACCATGCCGCCGCAAGCATTGGACACCACCAGCGTCGTCGCCCCCAGAGCGTGCATCACACGCACCGGGAACGTGATCTGCTGCATCGAGTACCCCTCATACCGATGGAACCGTCCCTGCATCGCCACCACCGGCTTCCCGCCGAGCCGCCCGAACAGCAGCCGGCCAGCGTGGGTCTCAACGGTGGACAGCGGGAAGCCCGGTATCTTCTCGTAGCCGATCTCGGCAGCGAGCTGGATCTCTCCCGCCAGCCCGCCCAACCCGGTACCGAGGATGAGGGCGACCTCCGGCTCGAACCCAGTCGTCTCCCGCACGACGTCCACGGCCCGGCCGATTCCCTCCGAGAGCTTCGGCGTCACTCCGCCCCCGGCATGCTGCCGTCCTGCTCGTGCTCCACCAGGGAATCCACTTCCGCCAGCTGGCGCTCGAGCAGGCGCCGGAACGCCGAGAGGTAGCTCGAGAACTGCCGCTGGGCCTCCTCGATATCGCGCCGCACGTCGGTTTCCGTCACGCGGGCGGCCGCGATGATCTCTTCGGCCCTCGCAGCGGCCTCTCGAACGGTGATCTCAGTGTCGCGCTTCGCCGCCTGCTCCGCGTCGGCCCGCACCTGCTGCGCCATGACCACCGCGTCGTTCAGCGCCTTCTCCCGCTCGCGGAACGACTTGAGCTGCTCCCGCAGGTTCTGCAGGCGCTCCTCCAGCATGGCGCGCTCCCGCAACAGGCGCTCCAGCTCATCCGCCACGCGGGCACGGAATTCCTCGACGCCCGCCACGTCGTAACCCAGTGCGCTGCGGCGGAACTCCTGAGACCGTACGTCAACCGGCGTCAGCCGAAAGCCTTCGTCGTTCATGTCGCTCGCTCCCCAAACAACACTGTGCCCAGGCGCAGGATGGTGGCCCCCTCGGCCACCGCCGCCTGGTAGTCGCCCGTCATCCCCATCGACAGCTCGGGCAACTCGAGTCCCTGGCTCGTCAGTCGGTCCCGCACGCACCGCAGGTCGGAGAACACCCGCCGCTGCACGACCTCGTCGTCGACGAACGGTGCCATGGTCATTAACCCCCGGAGGCTGAGCGCCGGCAGGCCCGCGATCTGCGCCGCGAGCTGTTCGGCCTCCTCAGGCGGGCAGCCACTCTTCTGTTCCTCACCAGCCATGTTCACCTGCAGCAGCACCGGGAGCGCCCCGGCCTCCTCGTGTCGCTCCACCGCCCGGCCCAACGCGTCGGCCACTCGCCCCGAATCCACCGAGTGCACCATGGCGAAGCGCCCGGGCACGTGCTTGGCCTTGTTGGTCTGCAGGTGCCCGATCAGGTGCCAGCACACCGGCAGCTCGGAGAGCCCGTCGATCTTGTGCAGCGCCTCCTGCACCCGGTTCTCCCCCAGGTCGCGCAGACCGGCCCGATGCGCCGCCACGGCGGCCTCGGGCGGGTGACCCTTGGTCACCGCTACGATCGTGACCTCCCCGCTCACCCCCTCGTGGGCCTGCACCCGGGCGATCTCGTCACGCACCCGCGCGAGATTCCCCGGGAGGGCATCGAGATTCATAACCTGTGAAAGTAGTGGAACTTGCGCCCTGAGGCGAGTCCGCCCGACCGCTACTGCCCGCCGGCGGTGTCCACCGGCTCCGGGGGCGGTCGGAAGATGTCGGATCCGGTCTCCAGCATCTGCTGCAGCTCCGGGATCGGCTGCAGCCAGAGCCCGCGGCGGAGATTCTCCTGGCTGCGCTCGCGCTCGCCGCGCACCTCGTGAGCCTGCGCCAGAGCGTAGAAGCCGTAGCTCAGATTCACCGCGATGTTGCGATTGGTGGGATCCAGCGCCAGGGTGTCGCCGCGGAACAGATCGGCGTAGCGGTACAGGTGCCAGACGAGGGAGTCCGTACGGGGCACGTCTAGGGGCAGCCCGAAGAGGCTGGGGCTGAAGCGCGACGTGTCCGGCTCGGCGTGGGCGTACACCCGGAAAGCCAGCGCCTCCTGCACCAGGTGATCGCTCACCAGGCTCCAGTTCTCGCTCCCCGACGTCAGTGAGAAATAGACCGGTCGTCGCTGCCAGTTCTCCTGCAGCAGGCGCAGCGAGACCAGGTTGTGGATGTAGAGGGCCGAGTTCTCGGGGAAAGTGACCACCACTCGTCCGGCGCGGAAGGTGAGGGCCCGGGGAAGCAGCGTAGCCCTGAGCGACCCGATCTCGTCATCGCGCAGCGAATGCAGCGGCCCCGGCACCGACGGCGGTGCCAGGTGCGCGAACCACGGGGCCTGCTCGGGTCGGAAGGGGCGCACCGGATTGTCCCGCAGCTGCCTGATGTACCATTCGGTATTGGCCAGCGAGAGGTTCACCACCGCCACGTCTTGCCGAATCTCCTCCACTTCCTGGACGTACCACAGGGGAAACGTGTCGTTGTCGCCGTTGGTGAATACGATCCCGTAGGGCTCCGCCGTTTGGACCAGGTCGTAGGCGAAGTCCCGCGCCAGGGTGGCTTCCGGACCGTGGGCGCGGCTCGCCGCGCGGAAGTTGATCACCAGGGGCGTCAGGGCGATCAGCAACACAGCCGCCGGTGCCACGGCGCGCACGTCCATCCACCGGCCATCCCCGGCTGGCGCACCGAGCTTGCGGCGCAACTGCCAGTACAGCCCGGCGAGCCCGATGCCGGCCAGCAGGCCCCACACCTGGAACGAGACGGTGAAGAAGTAGTCCCGCTCACGAACCTCGTGCATGTCCATCTGGGGATACAGGTCCCACGCCAGAGAGAACCCGGGCTTGAAGTTCATGTAGCCCATGAGCCCGGGACCCGTGGTGAGGAACAGCAGGATCAGGAGCCAGAAGATGGAGCGGTCGAGGCGCCGCAGGACGTGCGCCCCGTAGATCCCGAGGCTGATGAAGCCCAGCGTGATGGGCAGGCGCACGCGGGCGAACACGGGCTCGCTGGCCGCCAGGCCGTTGGCCCACTGCCAGTCGAAGTACTGCAGGTAGTTCTGGATCTGACGCAGTATGAGGGGAATACTGCGCACCGTGTGGCAGCGCGGCACCCCGAACACCGCCTCGTCGGGAGGCACGGGTCCGTCGGTGAGCCGCGGGAGGCACCCGAAGAACGCGCCCAGGCGATCCACGAAGCCACCCTGGCCCCGCACCGTGTAGATCGGGTTGTCGATGGGTGAGCGGGGCGGGTATTGCTCCCGGGCGATGACCGCCCAGAGGCGCTCCCACGTCGAGGGGTCCGCTTCGTTGAGGAACGGTCCGACCTTCGCCCGCAGCAGCAGGAACAGGTACGTAGAGGCGCCCACGACGGCGATTGCCAGGACCGTGGCGGCGAACGGGAGCGCACCCACGGAGGCCGCGTAGGCCGTCGCTCCCACGAAGGCCACCCCACCCACGATCAGCAGCCCCTTGCTCCCCAATCCCACGCCAATGAGCAGCGCCCACACCCCGATCACCACTGCCCACTGAGCCCACTCGGTGCGCCGGTCCCCCTCGTCCGGGAGCGGCTGGTTCTTGAGAACGTGCCACATGTATCCGATGAGCGCCGGACCGACCAACAGCGTGAGGAGGTGGTTGCCCACGGAGACGGCCGCCAGGTAGACGATGATGAGCAGCACGTGGGGCGCGCGTTCCCTGCCCCGATGCTTGCGCCACTCCCAGGCGAGCCAGCAGATGGCCGCGATGGAGAACGCCGCGACCATGTAGACTTCCGTCTCGTTGGAGTTCTGCCAGACGGTGAACGCGAAAGCCGAGAGCAGGGCCGCCGCCACTCCCCCGCCCACGGTGAAGATCCGGTCAGCCGTCACCTGAGTGACGCCGGCCGGCGCCGACTCCAGGTTCCAGCCCCGCAACGCCTGCACCACCAGCAGGAAGAAGAGCGCCGCCGCCGCTGCGGAGAACACCGCCGTCATCAGATTCGTGCGGTAGGCGAACTCCCCGATGGGAACCAGTCCGCCCCAGACGTTGCCCATGAGCACGAACAGCGGGGTACCGGGCGGATGCGGAATCCCCAGGATCTTCGCCGCAGCGATGAACTCGCCGGCATCCCAGAACGTGACGGTCGGGGCGAGGGTGACGACGTACCCCACGAGCACCGCTACGAAAACGGCGACGGCACCCGGATACGGGACCCTTGCAGCGCTGACCTGCGTGGATTCGCTCACGTGGTTCGACCTGAAGTGGTGACCTATTTAGGCGGGTGAAGCGTCACTCCGGGAGCCCCCCAGCGCAAGCCCCTTCTCGCCGGGGCCGGCGAGGGCCTCGCGCACCTGGTCGGGCGTGACGCCGCGTCTGAGCATGCCGCGCTCCGCCACCGACACCTTGGAGGTCTCCTCCGAAACCACGATCACCATGGCATCGGTCTCCTCCGAGAGTCCCAGGGCGGCACGATGCCGCGTGCCCAGCGACTTGTCGGTCACGGGAAACTGAGTGAGAGGTAGTACACATCCCGCGCCCACCATCTGATCGCCGCGCACGATCACGGCCCCGTCGTGCAGCGGCGAGTAGGGCGTGAAGATCGTGGTGAGCAAGTCGGCCGACACGGTGGCTCGCATCACGGTGCCGGTCTCGATGTAGTGATCCAGAGACACGTCGCGCTCCACCACGACGATTGCCCCCGTCCCGTTGCGGGCCAGGCGACTCACCGCTTCGGCGATCTCGTCCGCGACGGCCCGCTTGCTGGAGCTCGCCAGGAAGCTCACCAGCCGCGACCGGCCGAGCCGCGCCAGTGCGTGCCGCAGCTCCGGCTGGAACACCACGATCGCCGCGAAGGCGCCGTAGGTGAACACTACGCCGAGCAGCGTGCTGATCATGTTGAGCTTGAGCACCAGCGCGGCGAAGTAGATGACGAAGAGCGCGGTGATGCCCACCAGGATCTGGAGCGCGCGCGTGCCCGCCAGGAAGAGCAGGAGGCGGTAGATGACGAACGCCACGATCAGGATCTCGAAGATGTCGTAGAGATCCGGAACCAGGAATCGCAGTTGCTCCAGCGACATCAGACGCCCCCTACAGCGTGGGCGACCGCCAGGGCTTCCCGTGTGGGGGCGACGGCGTGGACGCGAAACAGGGACGCGCCCAGCCAGTAGCCCGTCACGCACGCCGCCGCCGTCGCCTGGTCGCGATCGCCGACCGCTTTCCCCGTGACCGCGCCCAGGAACCGCTTGCGCGACGGGCCGACCATGATGGGGCACCCCAGAGCAGCGAGGGCCGGGAGCCGGCGCAGCACTTCGTGATTGTGCTGCGGCTGCTTCGCGAAGCCGAGCCCGGGATCCAGCACGATGCGCTCCCGGCTCACCCCCCGCTCCTGGGCGATCCGCATCGCGTGTGAGAGCTCACTCACGACCTCAACGGTCACGTTTTCGTAGCTGGCGTGGTCGTAGCCTGCCATCTCGAGCACGGAGCCGCGGGAGTGCATAAGGATGAGTCCCGCGTCGTGCCCGGCGCATACCTCCGCGATGGCGGGATCGAGCCGCAATGCCGAGACGTCGTTGATGGCCCAGGCCCCCGCCTCCAGCGCCCGAGCGGCCGTCTCGGCCTTGACCGTGTCCACGCTCAGGGGCACATCCGGGAACTGCGCCACCAATCCGTCGATGACCGGCCCCAGGCGGCGCCACTCTTCGTCGGCCGGCACCGGCTCCGGCCGCCCCGGTCGCGTGGACTCTGCGCCCACGTCCACCATGTCGGCACCCGCTGCGACGAGCTGGGCCGCATGGTCAAGCGCGCCTTCCGGATCCAGAAACCGACCGCCGTCGCTGAAGGAGTCAGGCGTAACGTTGAGGATGCCCACCACCACCGGCTGCGCCAGGGAAACCGTCCCCCGCGCCATGTGCCACATCTGGGGACGCTCCAGGGCGCCGGCTACGAACCGCCCCAGGGCATCCGCCAGCCCGGGGGGGAGACGCGAGCGATCGGGGCGGGCCAGCCCGGCTAGACGGGCGGCCCCCCCAGCCAGGAGTGCCCAACCCTCGCCCGTGAGGCACTCGATCCCTGCCCGACGCGCGGCGTCGGCCACGGCATCCCGGGCCGCCGCATCGAGCTCGTCGAACACAACGGCGAGGGGCCTCAATCCCTGGGCGGCGGCGTCCGCCCGTCCGGGATCGAGGCCCCGCTCGACCAGCGCCTCTTGAAGGTCGGCTGGGCTCTGCGAGACGAGGGGGAGGAGCGTCACGCTCCCGCAGGCTCGGCCGGCGGGGTACCGAGCACGGGACCCTTCTCCGCCGCCTGCGACTTGTCCTCCGCCGCCGACGGCTTGCCGGTCTGCGACGCTTCCTCCGGGGCGGGCGCCCGCGGCGGCAGCTCCTTGCCCTGGGCCACGAGGTCGACCTCCTCGCGATCCAGGGTCTCCCGCTCGAGGAGGGCCTCGGCCATCACGTGCAGGGTCTGCATGTCGCCCGCGAGAATCTCCCGGGCCCGGTCGTGCGCCTCTTGGAGAATGCGCTTCATCTCGGTGTCCACCAGCTCTGCCGTCTTCTCCGACACCTCGCGACGCTGGGAGATCTCCCGTCCCAGGAAGATCTGCTGCTCCCGATCGCCCACGGCGATGGGGCCCACGACGTCGCTCATGCCGAACTGCGTCACCATGCGCCGCGCCATCTCGGTGGCCTGCTCGATGTCCTGCGCCGCGCCGGTGGTCACCTTCTCGGGACCGAAGATCAGCTCCTCGGCCACCCGGCCGCCGTAGGCCATGGCGAGGCGCCCGAGGATGTACTCCTTGGTGTAGTTGTGCCGGTCCTCCTCGGGCAGCGAGAACGTGATGCCCAGCGCGCGGCCTCGCGGCACGATGGTGACTTTGTGCACCGGGTCGAGCCCCGGCACGCGCACGCTCACCAGCGCGTGGCCCGCTTCGTGATAGGCCGTGAGCTTCCGCTCCTCGTCGGACAGCACGAGGCTCTTCCGCTCGATGCCGAGCATGACTTTGTCCTTGGCATCCTCGAAATCGATCATCTCCACGGACTGCTTGTTGCGCCGCGCCGCCAGCAGGGCCGCCTCGTTCACGATGTTGGCGAGATCGGCGCCCGCCAGGCCCGGCGTCGCCCGGGAGACGACATCGAGCCGCACGTCCTCCGCCAACGGGATCTTCCGCGCGTGGACCTTGAAGATCATCTCACGGCCGCGCACGTCGGGCATGTCCACCACGATCTGGCGATCGAACCGGCCGGGTCTGAGGAGCGCCGGATCGAGCACGTCCGGCCGGTTGGTGGCCGCTATGAGGATGACGCCCTCGTTCGACTCGAACCCGTCCATCTCGACCAGCAACTGGTTCAGCGTCTGCTCGCGCTCGTCGTGACCGCCGCCCAGGCCTGCACCGCGGTGCCGGCCCACGGCGTCTATCTCGTCGATGAAGATGAGGCACGGAGCGTGCGTCTTCCCCTGCTCGAACAGATCGCGCACCCGTGAGGCGCCCACGCCCACGAACATCTCGACGAAGTCCGAGCCCGACATCGAGAAGAACGGCCGCGCCGCCTCCCCCGCCACGGCCCGGGCCAGCAGCGTCTTGCCCGTACCGGGCGGGCCCACGAGGAGCACGCCCTTCGGCAACCGCCCGCCAAGGCGCTGGAACCGCTGGGGGTCCCGCAGGAACTCGATGATCTCCTCCAGCTCGACCTTAGCCTCATCGCAGCCGGCCACGTCCTGGAACGTGACCTTCGGCGTGTCGCCGGTGAGTAGCTTGGCCTTCGACTTGCCGAAGGAGAAAGCGCGGTTGCCACCCGCCTGCACCTGGCGGAAGAAGAAGACCCACAGCCCGATGAGGATCACCCAGGGAAGCAGCTGGATGAGCACCGCGCCGAAGCCCGGCTTGGGCTCCTTGGCCGAGATGGGGACACCCTGCTCCTCCAACCGCTCGAGGATCAACTCGGAGTCCTGAATGGGCAGCACCGCGCTGAAGCGCTCCACCTGCCGGCCGTTCACCGTGATGGGCCGCTTGAATTCCCCCTCCACGAACTTCCCACTGGTGAGCTCAACCCGGGCGATGTTGTCCTGGTCGAGGTAATTCATGAACTGGGTGTAAGACACCTCCTCAACCGCAGCCCGGCTCGCGTCGATCATGTGGTAGAACGCGATGGGGATGAGGATGATGAGGAGCCAGAAGACCAGGTTCCGACTCAGTCCGGCCCAGGTGAATTTCTTGTTGGGAGGTGTGCGCTCAGCCATCTATGCACTCGTACTCGCGTGAGCGGCGGCCATGCACGGCTCGCCAGGTGATCACATCGTCGCCTCGGAGGAGGGGCGTCCCCGACGCTCGTCCGCCGGGTAATACTCCCCGGCACGCGCCTCGATCCGCAGCGCCGGCTGGCCCGCCTGGGGCACCGCCGCCGTCGAGCGGCAGATCCCCGGAATCCACAGCACCTCGCTCTCACGGACCAGCACCGGGTAGCTCCCCCGCTCGCGGAACGGAACGCGGGCTTCCATGAGCAGCCGGCGCACCCTGCGACGACCCACGCCGCCCAGTGGCACGATGCGATCCCCGGCCGCCGGCGCCCGCACGGTGCCGGTCCCCGGCGTCACCCACGTGGTGAACGACTGACGCACCGTTTGGCCGGCCGACTCGCTCTGCCAGCGGAGCTCCCAGCCGTGCCAGGCCACGGAGCCCTCGGGCTGCTCGCCGCAGTCTACCGCTGCGGGACCGTCCCCGCTCCTAGCCGCCGGAACGATGCGAACCCGGTCGAACACGAGCTCCGCCTCCCACCCCGACCCCAGCTGCAGTACGCGCCCGCTGGGACTCCTCCCGACCAGCTCCAGGAGGCGGGCGGCACGGCGTGGTCCGAGGACACAGCCGGCCTCCCGTGCCAGAGCTCGCAAGAGCGCCTCCGACAACGTCTTATCATACCGTAGCAGGGGATCGCGAGCAACCTCGACGACGCCCTTCGCGGCCTGGAAATCGAGCTCCGGGAGGAGCCGCAGCACGCTCGCCCAGGCGCTGCGCTCGGAGCCGGCATGGCGCGCCACCTGCGCCAGGCGCCGCCCGGCGACCGAGCCGAACCGCTCCCCCACCAGAGGCAGCAGCCGCTGGCGCACCCAGACACGGTCGTGCCGCTCGTCCGCGTTGGCCGGGTCCCGGTGCACCGGGAGCGCTGCACCCGTGGCACGCTCCCGCTCGGCGAGCCACGCCTCGAGCTCTGCACGGCGGAACGGCAGGAGGGGTCGCACCAGCCCCCTGGGGCCCCGGGCCGGGATGCCCGCGAGCCCGGCGAGTCCCGAGCCCCGCAGCAGGCGATACAGCACGGTCTCAGCCTGGTCGTCGGCGTGATGCGCCGTGACCACGTAGCGCGCTCCCGTGTCCCGCTGAATCCGCCGCAGGGCCCGGTAGCGCCCACGCCGCGCCTGGGTCTCGGACGCCCCGGCCCCAAGCCCCAGGGCGGTCACGTGCGCGTCGAGTCCATAGCCCCGGGCCAGCTCCTCCACCTGCCGGGCCACCGCGCCGCTCTGTGCCGCGATCCCGTGATCCACGTGAGCCACCGCGAGCTCCAGCTCCAACTTGGGCGCCAGCCCCGCGAACAGATCCAGCAGGGCCACCGAGTCGCCGCCCCCGCTCACCGCCAGCAGCGCTAGGCCGGGCCGGGGGAAGAGCCCGCTGTCCCGCAGGTGCTCCAGCACCCGATCGGAGAGGCTGGCCACGGGCACGGTCAGTCCGGCTGGCGCCCCACGGCGCGCTTGCGGGCCTCCGCCAGGTAGCCGGGCCTGAGCTCCAGCAGGCTCGACAGCCTGCGCATCAGGTAGCTCTCGTGCTTGGCCAGCTCCCCGTCGGCGTACACCAGACGCCACATCACCTCGGCCAGCACCATGCGCTGGCCCTCGTCGTAGTGCCGATTGATGAGGGACGTGAACTGGTACAGATCCACGGCCCGGCGCCGCTCCTCCTCCGCCAGCTCGATCAGCTCCCGGGCCATCTCCAGGGGAATGGCGAAGTGGCGGGTGAGCGTCTCCTCGATGTGCTCCCGCTCGTCCGCTGTGAACTCGTCGTCGGCGTATGCCAGCTCCAGCAGCAGTGCGCAGGCGGCCACCTGGATGGGGCTGCCGGCAGGAGCGGAGGCCGCCGCGTCGGCGTCGCCGCTCTCCGCCGGCTCGGCGGGCGCGAGGTTCAGGTCGAAGAAGCGCTTGATGGCGTCGAGCACCTGACACTCCTCTCGGTTCGTCACTGGCCATTCGGCCTCTTCCCAATGAGGAATCTACGGGGCCGACAAGCTTAACGGCCCTGGCCGGGACCGGCGGTCCCGCCGGGGTCCGGCTCAAGTGACGTATCACATTTTATGTCAATCACTTAGGGACACGGTTGACAGCGCCGTGCCGATGTGATAGTGTATCGCATCACCAATACACTTGTGGGGGTAAGCGGGTTGATGCTCACCCGGATCGATCCACGGAGCCCGACACCGCTGTACGACCAGATCGCGGCCCGCATCCGCGTGGCGGTGGCGGCGGGGGAGTTGGGTCCCGGAGACGCCCTCCCGTCGGTGCGCCAGCTCGCGGGCCGGCTCCGGGTGAATCCCGCCACCGTGGTCCAGGCCTACCGCGCACTGGAGGCCGAGGGGTTCGTGGAGATGCGTCAGGGATCCGGCACCTTCGTGCGGGAGGTCGAGCCGGGGCGCCGCTCCCAGGAGCGGACGGCCGAGGCGGAGCGCCTGGTGCGCGAGATGATGGCCAAGGCAGCTCGGTTGGGGCTCGGGACCAAGGATCTGGTGCGCGCCTTCAAACAGGAAGTCGGAGCCAGCGGCTGATGAGCAACGTGATTGAGACGCGGAGCGTCCGCTACCACGTCGGCAAGAGCTTCGAGATCAGGGATCTCTCGCTCAACGTACCGGCGGGGTCGATCTACGGCTTTCTGGGCCCGAACGGGTCGGGTAAGACCACCACGATCGGACTGCTCATGGGCCTGCTACGGGCGCACGAGGGAACCATCACCGTGCTGGGACAGCCGGTCCCCGGCGCCGCGCCCCGCGTCTTGGCGCGCACCGGTTTCGTGCCGGAACGACCGCACCTCTACCCTACCCTCACCGTGGAAGAGGTCCTGCGCTACCACGCCGCATTCTACACGACGTGGGATTGGCGGCGTGCCGACGAGTTGTTCGGCCGCTTCGAGCTGGATCGCTCGCTGCGCATCGGGGGGCTCTCCAAAGGGGAAACCGGCAAGCTGATGATGCTGCTGGCGCTGGCCCAGAACCCCGATTTGCTGGTGCTGGACGAGCCCACCGACGGGCTGGACCCCGTGGTGCGGCGGGCCCTGGTGATCGCGCTGCTCGACTACGTATCACAACGCGACGCCGCCGTGTTCATCTCCAGCCACCTGGTGCACGAGCTGGAGCGGATCTGCGACTGGGTCGGCGTCATGGACAACGGCCGCCTCGTTGCCGAGATGCCGATGCAGACCTTCAAGAGCGGCATCAAACGGCTGCGTGTGACGGGCGCGCCCGCGCTGGTGGAGGACCCGCCGTTCGTCCTCCTGTCACGCGATACCGGAGAGACCCTCGGCGCCGGCGAGGTCTGGGTCGTGCGCGGCTGGCAGACTCCGATGCAGCAGTACTTCGACGGGATCGGCGCCTCGCTGCGCGAGGTAATGGATCTCGATCTGGAGGAGGGCTTCGTGGAGCTCCTCCGCACGTTCAGAGCGCCGCAGGCATAGGGGGCGTCGCGATGTTCCAGGTGATTCTCTACACCCAGTGGAAGTGGTCACGCGTCGTGGTGGTGCTGAGCGTGGTAGTGGGCTTCGCGCTACCGATCCTCTCGGTCCAGCCGGCAGGAGCAAGCGAGCCCACGCGGTATGACGTGCAGTACCTGCTGCAGACGATCCAGTCGTGGAGCGTGTGGTACGCCGCCTTCGCGACGGGATTGGGACTCCTGCTCGCCACTACTGCGTGGGCGCACGACCACCGGGGACGGCACGTGTATGCCCTCTCGCTTCCCCTCCCGCGGTGGCACTACGCCCTGCTGCGGTTCACGGCCGGCGCGGTGCTCATGGCGGCCCCCATCGTCGCCCTGTGGATCGGCGCGCTACTCGCCACGGCGACGGCACAGATCCCGCCGGGTCTCCAGGCCTATCCCAACGCGTTGGCCCTGCGCTTCGCCCTGGCGGCGCTCACGGCCTATGCCGTGTTCTTTGCCATCTCCTCCGGCACCACGCGCACCGCCGGATACGTGCTGTCCATCATCGCGGCGCTGTTCGTGGCGCAGCTGCTCCTGGGGGCAGCCGGCCTCAGCGAGAACATCATCCATGTGCTGTTCGACCGGGTGATCACCTGGCCCGGGCCGCTGGAGATCTTCACCGGACGGTGGATGCTCATCGATGTCTGACCGTCCGAGCATGCAAATCCGGCGCGGTCTCGGCGTCGCGCTCCTGGTGGCGGGCATGGTCAGCTCAGTGGTCACCCGCCTGGAGGCCCAGGACGCGGCGCCGTACCGCGCTCGGGTGGACTCGCTGGTGCATCTCTGGCTCGAGACCCGGGAGGAGGCGGCCCGCGCCGACAGCGTGCGGCGCGCAGCCATCCGCGTCGACACCATTGCGGCGGGCCCGGTGCTTCTCCTCACCGCGCCGCAACAGCGGGCGATGGTCGAAGGGGCGGCTCGGATCGTGGGGGAGCGCCTGCCGGCGACGCTCCAGGCGGACACCGCTCTCATACGGGCCCGCGCCTTCTTCGTCATCTCCGAGGAGTGGCGGGGACCCATGCCGCCGCTCGACCCGGAGCTGGTGACCACCGTCGTGTATCACACCGAGAGCGACGCCGGCGACATTGCGCGCCGCATCGTGCAGAAGATGGAGGTCATCACGGCGCAGGGTGCGGACTCGGAGACCCGCGAGTGGCTCGGAGACCGGGTCCCGCTGCGGCCCCCGCTCCCGGGCGAGCTCACCCGGGTGTACGTGGAGCTGGCCACGGGTGCCTCCCCCACGGTACGGGAGTGCTACCTGGGCGACCTCGGGCGCTGCGCCGACGCCTTCGTGTTGCAGGCGCCGGAGGATCCGGTGTCCGAGTGGTACGGCCCCAGGGGGCGCCGAGACCTGGTCATGCGGCTGTGGCAGCGCTTCCGGCGCACCGACCGGCGGCGGTCGCAGTGTGTGGACGCCGGGGTGGACGAGGCGTGCGAGGAGCTGCTGCGCTCGGTCCCCCCGGAGTACCTGCCCCCACCGCTGTCCCGGGAGGCGCGTCGCGTGCTCACGACGCTGGCGCTGGGAACGGGGGCGGATGGGGCGTACGAGCGCTTCCTGCATGCGCCAACGCCTCACGTCGAGGCGCGCCTCACGAACGCGGCCGGCGTGTCGCGCGACTCCTTACTCGCGGCATGGCACGCTACGGTTCTCGCAGCGCGTCCCGAGCCCACGACGCTCACCCGGGCGGTCGGCTGGACTGCGTTCCTGTGGATCGTGGTCTTCGCCGTCGCCGCCGCCCGCAGCAGTAGATGGGGCCGCGCATGAGGTACTGGCTCGCCGCCGCCGTCATGTTCTGCGTGGCGCTCGCCGCTCTCTACCTGCCCCCGCGAGAGCCGCACCGCAGGGAGTCGGCCGCCCACCGCCCCCCCGAGATCCGGGCACGCCAGCAGGTGGAAGAGAAGCTGGCCGCCGCCGTGTGGGTGACACGTGTGCTCGAGCAACGGGACTCCCTGCTGCGGACGGCCGCACAGACCGGGCTGCTCGAGGGCGACACCATCGCACTCATGCTGGACCCCGGCCTGCCTCCGCTCTTCCAGACGCTGTTCAGCAGGTTCCTGGAGGAGCCCCGCCGGCTGATGCAGGACTACCCGCGACTCGGCCCGCTGATCATCGCTACCGTGGTGGACACGCTGCCCGATCCGCGGGGGCTACCCTCCCGCAACCCCTGGGGGATGCGGGTGGTGCACGTGTTGCCGGAGGCCACCGACGGCCGCACCTGCCTCGCCATCGTGGACGTCGGCGTGTGGGCCGGGCGCATGATCACCCTGGGCCGCGCCTCGCCCCTGGAGATCCGCCGCCTGGTGCCGGTGTCGCACCTCCTGGGAGTCTGCGCCTACTATCTACGCTTCGGGCCCCCGGGCGAGGCCGTGGGCGCCTGGCTGGCCGAGGGCAACTACATCTTGGGCCAGGAGCCGACCTGGGCAGTGCGACAGGAGCACCAACCTCTAGAGTCCGGCCTGAGGCGTCCCTCACGAACCGTAGGGTGGTGGGATCCCTACTCCCGCTCCACGACGTTCGAGCTGGACGCGTGCGCCGGGGGAGATCACGCTGCGTGTGCCCTGGCCGCGCTGGGCAAAGAGGCATACCAGCCGGACCCCCGCCTCGCGAGCCGGCTCATCTACAACCGGCGCATCATGCCGCCGGGGGTCGCACCGGTGGTGCGCTACTGGAGCGTGCGCCACCCCCTGGGCTGGACCAGCCAGGTCTACCTGGCCGACATGGTCAATGACCTGGGGGCCGACCGGTTTCAGCGCTTCTGGAGCTCTGACCTGCCGGTAGACGGCGCGTTCGCCGCAGCGATGGAGGTGCCCCTGGACCAGTGGACGATGCGGTGGGCCCGGGCGCAGGTCGGCGCTGCCGAACGCGGCCCGGGCGTGCTGCTGAGCTCGGCTGCCGTAGGACTGCTACTCGCCGGAGCGATGGTGGGCGGAGCGATGGCGTTGGTCACCCGGCGCCAGGTCTACTGATCGGCGGGGGGCGGCTTCACCGCGGGCTGCGCGCCCGGGCCTCGGCACTCGTCACCGCAACCTCCAGGTCGGTACGGGCACCCGACACCCCGAGCGCCTGGCAGCGCTCCACCGCTACCCGGAGATCCCGCATCGCCTGCCGCGCTTCCTCCAACTCCTGAGAGATGTCGTCGCGCCGCTCCACGAACTCGCCCACATCCTCCGGCGTCCGTGCTCCACCGGTGGAGGAGGCGGACCGCTCGCGCGTCTCCTCAAGCACGCGTTCCAGACGGGTGAGCTGCCGGGCGAGGGAGCGGGACTGGGCCGCAAGCCGGTCGGCAGCCGGCACCACTTGGGAAATGAGCTCGCGCTCCGCCTTCGGCATGCGCGCCACGAGTCCCACGATGACCGCGCGCTCACTGCGCACGTGATCGACCGTGGCGAGGTGCGTCCCGAACGCTCCGGAGTCCGACGGCGCCGTGTGGGCGCCGCTGGGCCACACCACGCCGGATGGGGTGGACGGCCCCGAGGAAACACTGCCACCCTGCGGTCTTCGCCCGACGACCTCCCGCCAGGTGAAGCCCTCCATCCAGAGCCTGGCGTATTGAGAGGCCACCAGCACGGTCCAAAGGGCGGTCACGACCGGCGCGAAGTCGACGGAACCGGTGAGGGCCAGATCGAGCGCCAGCAGCAAGACGTTACCGACCAGGTACACCCCGAACGAGATCCGGAACCGCCGCACCGGATCTCTGACCCGTGGAGTCTTCGGACCCCCGGGCAGCGTCGCCAATCCAATGGCCTCTGGCATGCCGCCGGATGCCACTTCCCCACTCTGCAATGCGGCGCACAGGGCGGCGGCCGAATCGAACCGCTCGTTGGGCTCCTTGGCCAGGCAACGCGCCACCGCATCGGCCAGATCTCGGGGACACTCCGGCCGCAGTGGCTCCACCCGGGGCACGGCGGCAGTCACGTGCTTCAGGATGACGCCCTGGGGCGACGACGCGGTGAAAGGCAGATCACCGGTGACCATCTGGAATGCCACCACGCCCAACGAGTAGAGATCCGACCGCAGATCCAGGGGGTCGCCCGTCGCCTGCTCGGGACTCATGTACTGAGGGGTCCCGATGATCACTCCGCTCCCCGTGAGCTCACCCTCGCCGGTCTCCATGGCCTTGGCGATCCCGAAGTCCATGACCCACACGCGGCGCTCCGGCCCCTCGAGGATCACGTTGTCCGGCTTGATGTCGCGGTGGATCGTGCCGGCCTGATGAGCGTGGTGCAGGGCGCTCGCCGCCTCGAACATGACGCGGCGGACCTCGGGAATCGTGAAGCGGCGTTCGCGCTCGAGCGCCTCCTTCAGCGTCATGCCCGTTACCAGGGGCATGATGAAGAACGCGAGTCCCTCACTCTCGCCCACCGTGTAGATGGGCAGGATGTTGGGATGCCGGAGCTTGGCCATGGTCTCCGCTTCCCGGCGGAACCGCGTGAGGAGGAGGGGTGTCGCGTGCAGGTCGTAACGCAGCGTCTTGACGGCCACGTCGCGCTTCAACCGCACATCCCGGGCGGCGTGGACCTCAGCGAAGCCACCCCGGCCGAGCAGTAATCCCAGCTGGTATCCCTCGCCCAGGGCCTGCTGCAATCGCTCCCGCTGGAGCGCTTCGCTCGGATCGGGCGCACCGGTGGTCACGAGCTGGACGACCTCGCAGGTGGTATGTGGGTGGGCCTGAGAGATAGGACGTTGGTTGAGGGGGGTCAAGCGGCGGTGCGCCGCGTTCCCTCGAGTGTACCGACGATCCCCAGCCCCGCCGATACAGCAGCGCCCGGGCGGTAGCCCGGGCGCTCGTGCCGGAGCGGGGCACCCTGCCCGGCTACTACGCCTGGAACCGCTCGCCCTTCGCGCCCCCGGCGGCGAAGAAGTTGTACAGCCAGGCGACGATTGCGCCGGCGATCGCGCCGTCTACCAACGCGTAGAGCGTGACGACGATGACCGACCAGAGCCCACCGGGGCCATCGTAGCCCGGGTAGAGAGATGCGCCCAGCTGGAGGAACCCCACCCCATAGGACGACCAGATGAGATTGGCGAGGCCGACCAGGAAGAAGCTCCCACCTGTGACGATCGCGCCGACGATGGCGAGTGCCTTGATGTTGAGGGACATGAGCTCCCACCTCCGCTACGGGTGACTGGGAATTCACACGCGGTCATGCGTGGGTGATTTACGCCGCGGGCCGCGAAAGCGCCAGTCGCCGCAGCAGTGGCCTCACCGAGAGCGGGCTGCAGGGCAAAAAAAAGGCGCCCGGCTGGTGCCGGGCGCCGAAAGGGAGAGTCATGAATGAGCCCCGCCACCCCCGTCATCGTCCGTGTCCCGGCTCTCCTCCGGCATCGGCCACTCGTACCCTTCCTCGGGATCAAAGTCCCGGAGCCGGATTTTGCTGACGGCCTCGAGCTCCTTTCCCGCGATCTCTCGCTCGGGCCGTCGCGGTGACACGGCACATCTTGGCTCATTCATGACGTGCTCCTCACAATCGCGGGCACCGCACAATAGCGCGGTGCCCGTGAAGAAATCGTGAATGCGGAATGCAGCTATAACCAAGGGACCGAGTCAGGTTTCGTGCTCGGCCTGGGCGAGCGGTGTGAGATTGGGCGGCCCTACTGCCCGGCGGGCAGCTCGATCTCCCTGAGGGGGGCCTCACCCCGGCGCTCCCCCTTGGGTACCGTCCGGACGAAGTCACCGAAGTGGAGGCACTCCTCGAGCCGGCAGGACCAGGCCAGCTTGCCCTTGAAGACGGTCATGTCGGGGCAGCCGTCACACATGTTCTGGCGCCCGTCGCTCAGGACATCGATGGGCTGAATGATCATGATGGACTGCGTGTGGAGCCGCCGGAACGTGAGGCGGGGATCCACAAACGCTCGCGCGAAGGCGCGGCGCAGTCCCCCGTCGAAGGGCCACAGCCACAGCATCGCCCTGCCGCGCCGCATGATCCTGGGGTGGGCGTACGCCAAGTACCGTCCCGTCCGCCAGTGGTGCAGGGACTGCGTCAGCTCCGCCATCTTCGGACCGTGATAGCCGTGGATCCGGTGCTTCGTCCCCATGCGGACGGAGAGGAGCCACTTGAAGGAATCCGGACTCTCGGTGCCGTTGAGATACGCGCAGGGTGCGAAATCGGGAAACCGCTCGCGGATCTTGGCCACGACTTCGGGAGCCCTGATGTCGGTGCGGTGCTGGGGCAGCGGGTAGGCATAAGCCAGCGGCGACATGTCCAGCCTCTCCCCGCCGACGTAGTAGTCGTAGTCGCCCTCCAACACCGCCGCCCTGTAGCAGATGAAGACCATGACGTGGACGATGTCGATGTGCTTCTGCGCCCAGGCCACCAGGTCGGGCACCGCGTCTACTGTGTCCCCGAAAACCGTCGAGTTGAACGCGCAGGAGATGCTGCCCACGCGAGCCACCATCTCGGCGTAGTGCAGGCGGAGCTCGTTGTGCTCCTGCTCGGTCTTCCCCTTCCACTTGGGCCGGCCCTGCTTGCTGTCGATATGGAAGGTGAAGCCGACCAGGCCCGCCTTCTTCAGCTCCCGCACCAGGGGCTCGTCCAGGGCCAGGCCGTTCGTGTTGAGAACGGGCTTCCACCCCCGCTCCGCCACCATCCGCACGATGTCGAGGATCTGCGGGTGGCACAGGGGGTCTCCCCCGGCAATGGAGACGCCGTCGGCATTGCGGTACTGCTGGAACACGTCCAGCTCCGCTGCGACCTCCGCCAGCGACTTGTGCTCGTTGACGTTGGCCCGGTAGCACCCCTCGCATGCCAGGTTGCACTTCATGGTGGGCTCGAGCCACGAGATGGCGTTGTCCGGCAGGGTCCACGGGAGGCGGTACAGCTCGCGGTGGTTGAGATGATTGTGCGAGATGGTCATGGATTCCTCAGAACAGTCCAGTACGACACCGGGCCGGGATGGGCGGCCGCGGTGGGCGGCAGAGTCGAATTAACTAGTCTCTATACCGGAGATGTAAGCGAGCATGAAACCAGCTTGAAGCGCCAGCCATCTACCCGCCTCTGAATGGTCCGGCTACGATTCGGATATCGCACCCGCGGCTTCGGATAACAACGTGAGATTCAGTCGGGATTCCCTGGCGGCCGGATTGGGCGCCGCGATGCGGATCCCGGGTGACCTGTCCCGCGTGAAGCGGGCTCCTAGCTCAAATCCGCGAAGAAGTCGCTCCCCTTGTCGTCCACCAGGATGAACGCCGGGAAGTCCTCCACCTCGATGCGGTAGATGGCCTCCATCCCGAGCTCGGGGTACTCCAGCAGCTCCACCTTCCTGATGTTCTCCTTGGCGAGCACCGCCGCCGGCCCGCCGATGGAGCCGAGGTAGAACCCGCCATACTTCCGGCACGCCTCGGTCACCTGCCGGGAGCGGTTCCCCTTAGCCAGCATGACCAGCGATCCCCCCTGCGCCTGGAACTGCTCCACGTAGGTGTCCATGCGGCCGGCGGTGGTGGGCCCGAAGGAGCCCGAGGGCATGCCCTCAGGAGTCTTCGCCGGCCCGGCATAGTAGACAGGGTGATCCTTGAGGTACTGCGGCATCTCCTCGCCGCGGTCCAACCGCTCCTTGATCTTCGCGTGCGCGATGTCGCGGGCCACGATCATGGGGCCGGTGAGAGCCAGCTGTGTCTTCACCGGATGCTTGCTGAGCTCGGCGAGAATCTCCGGCATGGGCCGGCAGAGATCGATCTCCACCACGCCGTGCTCCGCCTTGCCACGGTAGCGCTGCGGGATGAAGCGCCCCGGGTCGCGCTCCAGCTCCTCGAGCCAGATGCCGTCGCGGTTGATCTTGGCCTTCACGTTGCGGTGCGCGGAGCAGGAGACGCCCATGCCGATGGGACACGACGCCCCGTGGCGGGGGAGCCGCACCACGCGCACGTCGAGTGCGAAGTACTTGCCCCCGAACTGCGCGCCGATTCCCGTGTGCTGCGCCGCCGCCAGGAGCTTTGCCTCTAGCTCGGGGTCGCGGAACGCCTGCCCCCTGTCATTGCCCGTGGTGGGCAGCCCGTCGAGGTACCCGGTGGTCGCGAGCTTCACCGTCTTGAGGTTCGCCTCGGCCGACGTTCCCCCGATCACGAACGCCAGGTGGTACGGCGGGCAGGCCGCCGTGCCCAGCGTTTTCATCTTCTCGGTCAGGAAGGTCACCAGCCGGTCGGGGTTGAGCAGCGCCTTGGTCTCCTGAAACAGGTGGGTCTTGTTCGCGGAGCCACCACCCTTCGCCACAAACAGGAACTGGTACTCCGTCCCGTCGGTCGCGACGATGTCGATCTGCGCCGGCAGGTTGTTGCCCGAGTTCTTCTCCTCGTACACCGTGAGGGGGACGGTCTGCGAGTAGCGCAGGTTCTCCTTGGTGTACGTGTCCAGGATGCCCTGGGTGAGGGCCGCGGCGTCGCCGCCGCCCGTCCACACCTGCTGCCCCTTCTTCGCGTAGACCGTCGCCGTGCCCGTGTCCTGGCAGAACGGCAGCACCATGTCCGCCGCGACCTCGGCGTTGCGCAGCATGGCGAGCGCTACCCCGCGGTCGTTGTCGCTGGCCTCGCGGTCATCCAGGATCGCCGCCACCTGCTCGAGGTGCGCCGGCCGCAGCAAGAACGAGGCGTCCCGCAGCGCCTCCCGCGCCAGGAGGGCGAGTGCCTGGGGATCGACCTTGAGCACCTCTGCGCCGTCGAACTGGACGACCGAGACGTGCTCCGTCGTCAGCAGTCGGTACGCGGTGTCGTCCTGGGCCAGCGGATACGGATCGTGGTGGGCGAACTCGGCCATCGTGCCACTCCTCCTGCCTCTATGCCTCGGGCGGCCCGGACGTGGCGGGCCGCGTTGGGTCACGCCGTCAACGGTCTAGAAGTTTCGCACATTGTATCCCGAGAATCCATCGGGGGAGGGCGTCCTGAGACTCTACTCCTGCGTCATCTCCGCGAAACCGACCACTGTGCCCCGCCTACCGGTCGGTGAAGAATGTGATGAAGAGACCGAACTGCGTGCCGGTCTCGGTGATGTCGGGGAAGTCCGGGAAGTAGCCGTTGCGAATCGCGTGGGTGAGGTTCGCTCCCGCACCGAAGAACGAGACGATGGGGAAGCGGGCCGTCGCACTCAGGATGTGGATCAAGTGGTCCCCAGGGGTGCCATCGAT
>JBDHDE010000007.1:0-70636 GCA_039591655.1 Gemmatimonadota bacterium | reverse complement strand
CGCCTCGTTCGTGGCGCAGACGGGGGATTGGCTGCCGGATCATATCTACGCGACGATCAAGCGCGCGTTACATCACAAGGGGTTCGCCTTCGTGCGCGTCCTGCAGCGCTGCCCGGCCTACACCGATCACCTCTTCATGGACGCAATGCGCGATCCCAACCGGATCGAGCTGCTGACGCACCCCAACGGCGTCCAGGTGCCGGAGCTGGAGCAGATCTACAAGAACCATACGTACCACGACCCCGCGGATCTCACCAACGCGTTCCGGTTGGCACAGCCGGACGACAGGATCCGGCTGGGGATCTTCTACCAGAACGAGGACCTACCGGTCTACGAAGAGGTCCGGGCCGTGCCGCCCAAGACGGCGGACGAGAAGCTCGAGATCCTCAATCGGGAGCTGGACCGCTATGCCGTCTGACAAACGGGTGGATCAAGTGACGCAGGCGCTGGCCGGGCAGCGGGACGTGTTCCGGACGGCGCTGGGGACGACGGTGGACCAGGTGCGGACCTTCCTGGCCGAACACCACACGAGCGCGAACGGCAAGACCGGCCGTCTCGAGGCCGAGCTGGGACCCTTCGCGGCGGCTCGCATCGACGCGGAGCGGTTCTCCAAGCTGATGGGCAACGAGGCCAAGCTCGACCGGCTCACCGTCGAGACGATCGAGAAGGCGCGCGACACGATGGCTGAGCTGGCGGGGCGCGACGAGGCGCTGTACCGGGTGGACGTGCCGCCGGGTGGCTGCCTGCACGACGTGGTGGAGCACGCGCTCGAGAACATCGGCCGGGCGTTCGGCGCGGTGCGGATCTTCGAGCTGACCCGCGCCGGCACGTACCAGGGCAACGAGCACGCGCGCTCGCTGGGAGCCTTCCCCTTCGACCGCTGGAGCCGCGGCGAGCGGCGCCTGGCGCCGCCTTTGGTGGTAACGGTGGACGGTGCCGACCTGCGTGCCGAGGGCCTCGCCGAGTTCCTGGACGGATGGCAGAAGATCGTGCTGGTGGTGCGGGGGGAGTGCGCCCCTGCCCCGCTGGCTCGGCTCGTCACGCCCGACGTGTTCGTGATGCAGACCGCGAACGCCGCCGACATCGACCGGCTGGCCGCCTTCGAGGGACCGGCGGTGGGCGCCGTGGTCCCAGAGTCGGCAGCGCGCTTCGTGCACAACCCGGCCGCGGGGGGCGAGACGGGGGAATGCCTCGCCATCACCCACCTGCCGGAGAAGGAGCCCAAGGGCTCCATCGGCGGGCTGAGCGGCTTCCAGCAGGCGCAGGAGTTGAGGCAGCTCAAGGCGCTGGCGGCCCGGCCTGCCGCTGCGGCGGCTCCGGCCGGCGAGGCGGGCCCGGCCGGGCAGCCGCTGGAGAACCCGGTGGACAAGCTCGCGGCCTGGCTGCTCACGCAGGCCGACCTGAGCGACGTGGAGTGAGGGAATGAGCCTCGGGACGATCCTCCTGTCGGTGCTGATCCTCGGCGGCGTGGGCCTCGTGTTCGCGGCGCTGATCGCGCTCACACACCGCAAGTTCCACGTGTGGGAGGATCCGCGGATCGAGGCGGTGACGGATCTGTTGCCCGGCACCAACTGCGGCGCTTGCGGGCAGGCGGGATGTCATGCCTTCGCCGATGCGCTGGTGGGCGGGCGGGTGCAGCCAGCCACCTGCACGGTGATGGGCCCCGACGACGTCCACGACGTCGCGGGCTACCTCGGTATCGAGGCCGGCGAGGCGAACAAGCGGGTAGCCCGGCTGCTGTGCGCCGGCGGGTGGAACGTAGCGGTGCAGCAGGCGGACTACATCGGGCTGGAGACCTGCAAGGCGGCCGCTGCGGTGTCGGGCGGTGGGAAGGGATGCACCTGGGGGTGCATCGGGCTGGCCGACTGCGAGGTGGTGTGCGACTTCGACGCCATCTACATGACCGCCGACGGCCTGCCCGTAGTGATCCCCGAGAAGTGCACCGCCTGCGGCGACTGCGTAGAGGCGTGTCCCAACGATCTGTTCACGATCATGCCGCTGGAGCACAAGCTCATCGTGCAGTGCAAGAGCCTGCTCGAGGGCGATGAGGCCGAGGCCCTGTGCCAGGTGGCGTGCAACGCCTGCGGGCGCTGCGCTGCGGATGCCCCCGGCGTGGTCGAGATGGTTGATGGGTTGGCGGTAGTGAACTACGAACTCAACGAAGCGGCGACTCCGGCGGCCATCGAACGGTGTCCCACCGGCGCCATCGTCTGGGTCGAGGGCGCGCAGCGGTTCGAGCCCCGACCCTCGGAAGAGGTAGCGGCATGATGTTCAAGAAGAAGGACAAAGACCCTCCCGTGCCGAAATACCCCGGCATCCCGACGCAGACCGACGGGACCGGCGCCGTCGTCGAGATGGAAACCGACGGCAGCGAGGGCGCCGGCGCGTATCCGATCACGCCCTCGACCCAGATGGGCGAAGGGTGGGCGGCGGCCGTCGCCGCGGGCAAGACCAACGTGAACGACCGCCGGCTCATCTTCTTCGAGCCGGAGGGCGAGCACGCGGCGGCCGCGGTCACGGCCGGGATGAGCATGGTGGGCCTCAGGGCCACGAACTTCTCGAGCGGCCAAGGCATAGCCTACATGCACGAGTCGCTCTACGCGGCAGCCGGCAAGCGCCTCACCTACGTGCTCAACATCGGCGCGCGCGCCATGACCAAGCACGCGCTGAACGTGCATGCGGGCCACGACGACTACCACGCCATCGACGACACCGGGTTCTTCCAGCTGTTCGCGAAGGACGCACAGGAGTGCGCGGACCTCTCACTCATCGCGCACAAGATCGCCGAGCTGTCGCTCAACCCCGGCGCGTTGGCGCAGGACGGCTTCCTCACGACGCACGTGATCGAGACGATGAACATGCCCGAGAAGGAGCTCGTGAAGGAGTTCCTGGGCGACCCCTCGGACATCATCGAATCGCCCACGCCGGCGCAGAAGTGGGTGTTCGGCGAGAAGCGGCGCCGCATTCCGGAGATCTTCGATCTCGACTACCCCGCCATGCTGGGCACCGTCCAGAACCAGGACAGCTACATGCAGGGCGTGGCGTCCCAGCGGCCGTTCTACTTCGACCACGTGGTCGAGTTCACCGACCAGGCGATGGAGGAGTACTACAGGCTCACCGGACGGCGCTACGCCCGCGCCATCGGCTACAAGCTGGACGACGCGGAGTACGTGATCGCCGGGCAGGGCTCGGTGGTGTCGAACGCCGAGGCGGTGGTGGACTACCTGCGGGAGACCCGGGGCCTCAAGGTCGGCGTGCTGAACGTGACCATGTTCCGGCCGTTCCCGGCGGACCTGATCACCCAGCTGCTGCGCCGCAAGAAGGCGGTCGCGGTGCTGGAGCGGGTGGACCAGCCGCTGGCGGTGGACCAGCCGCTGCTGCGCGAGATCCGCGCGGCCATCAACAAGGCGTTGGAGAACGGGCGCGCCAAGAGCAAGCTCCCCTACCCCGGCATCGCCACGTACCTGTCGGATGACGCGCCGGACTTCTACAGCGGCACGTTCGGCCTGGGGAGCCGCGACCTACAGCCGGGCGACATCATCGCCGCGGTAGAGAACATGCTGCCTGACGGGCGGCAGGCGCGGCAGTTCTACCTCGGGATCGACTTCGTGCGCGAGGGCACCAAGCTGCCCAAGCTCCAGATCTGGCAGGAGGAGCTGCTGCAGGCCTATCCCAACATCGCCGACCTGTCCCTGCCGTCCGCGGTCGACATCGACCTTATGCCCGAGGGCTCGACCTCCATCCGCATTCACTCCATCGGCGGTTGGGGCGCCATCACCACGGGCAAGAACGTGGCGATGACGGCGGCCGACCTGTTCGGGATGTACATCAAGGCCAACCCCAAGTACGGCTCGGAGAAGAAAGGCCAGCCAACCACGTTCTACGCCACGCTGGCGCATGCTCCCATCCGGCTCAACTGTGAGCTCAAGCACGTGAACGTGGTGCTCTCGCCCGACCCCAACGTGTTCCGGCATTCGGACCCGTTGGCCGGCCTGGCCGACGAGGGCGTGTTCGTAATCCAGCACGACACGACGCCGGAGGATCTATGGGCGAGCCTGCCGGGCACGGCGCAGAAGGCGATCAAGGAGCGCAAGCTCCACATCCACTTCCTCAACGCCTTCAAGATCGCGACCGAGGAGGCGAGCGATCCCGAACTGCGCTACCGCATGCAGGGCGCGGCGTTCATGGGCGCGTTCTTCAAGGTCTCCGGCCTGGCCGAGCGCGAGGGCGCCACCGAAGAGGAGCTGTTCGACGGCATCCGCAAGCAGCTCGAGTACAAGTTCGGGTACCTGGGTGACCGGGTGGTGGAGGACAACATCCGCGTCATCCGGCGGGGATACGACGAGGTGCAGACGGTGCCCGCCGAGGAGCTCGGCGTGCGCGAAAACGAGGTCGGCGCCGTGCCGCAGATGCCGGCGATCCTGGACGGCACCGGCGTGCGCGAAGGCATCGGCAACCCGGGCCGCTTCTGGGAGCAGGTGTGCTACCTGTACAAGACCGGCGAAGACGGCATCGCCGATCCGTTCGCGGCGCTGTCGGCCATGCCGGCTGCCACCAGCACGATCCGCGACATGACCGACGTGCGGTTCGAGGTGCCGGAGTTCGTGGCGGACAAGTGCACCGGGTGCGCCCAGTGCTGGACGCAATGCCCAGACGCGGCGATCCCCGGAGTGGTGAACAGCATCGACGAGGTGCTCCAGGCAGCCATCAAGACGGCCTCCAACGGCCGCTCACTCGACCGGTTGGGCCAGATCGTCAAGCACCTCTCCAGCGAGTCGCGCAAGATCATGAAGGGCGTCCCCTTCACGACGTTCGGCGACGTGCTGTCGCAGGCATACAGGAACGTGGTCGAGAAACTCAAGCTCGACCCGGACCGCCGCAAGGCGCTGGACGATGAGTTCGCGCCGGTGTACACCGCGCTGGCGGAGTTCCCGCTCGCCAAGGCGGCACCGTTCTTCGACCTGCCCGAGTCGCAGGAGAAGGGCACGGGCGGCCTGTTGTCCATCACGGTCAGCCCCGAGGCGTGCAAGGGCTGCAACATCTGCGTGGAGGTCTGCCCCGACGAGGCCCTCGTGACGGTCACGCAGACCGACGAGATCGTCGATCAGCTGCGGCGCAACTGGCAGCTGTGGGAGAACCTCCCCGACACCGACGACCGCTACGTCAACGTCTCGAACCTCGAGGAGGGGATCGGGGTCCTGTCATCGCTGCTCCTCAAGAAGGAGAACTACAAGTCCATGGCGGGCGGCGACGGGGCGTGCATGGGCTGCGGCGAGAAGACCGAGGTGCACCTGCTCCTCTCCGCGGTCAACGCGCTGATGCTGCCGCGCGCGAAGAAGCACGTGGAGAAGCTGGACGGCCTCATCGCGGACCTCGACGAAAAGGCACGCCAGATCTTGGCATCGGATGCCGATCTGTCGAAGCTCGGCGTTGCCGAGGGCAAGGTGGATCTCCCGCTCGAGGAGCAGAAGCAGCAGGCGGTCAAGCGCATCTCCAAGATGATCGAGGATCTCAACGACCTGCGCTGGCGCTATGCGGAGGGGCCCACCGGCAAGGGACGGGCCACCCTAGGCATGACCAATGCCACGGGCTGTTCCTCGGTGTGGGGCAGCACGTACCCCTACAACCCGTACCCCTTCCCCTGGGTGAACCATCTGTTCCAGGACGCGCCCTCGATCGCCATCGGCATCTTCGAGGGCCACATGCGGAAGATGGGCGACGGTTTCATCGCGATCCGCCGCGCCGAGCTCGAGCTGGCCGGGGAGTACGAACCGGTGGTCCACGAGCCGTTCTTCCAGAAGTTCGAGTGGCGTCAGTTCACCGAGGAAGAGTTCGGGCTCTGTCCGCCGATCTTCGCCACCGGCGGCGACGGGGCCATGCTGGACATCGGGTTCCAGAACCTCTCGCGGTTGCTTGCGTCCGGGAAGCCGGTGCGGGTGATCGTGCTGGACACGCAGGTCTACTCCAACACCGGCGGCCAGGCCTGCACCAGCGGCTTCCTTGGCCAGGTGAGCGACATGGCGGCCTACGGCAAGGACCAGCACGGTAAGGAGGAGACCCGCAAGGAGATGGCGCTGCTCGCCATGGCGCACCGCAACGTGTTCGTGCTGCAGTCGTCCCAGGCGTCGCCGGCCCACATGTTGGGCGGCGTGCTCAAGGGCCTGCAGTCCCCCTACCCAGCGGTGTTCGCGCTGCACTGTCCCTGCCCGCCGGAGCACGGCCTGGGCGACGACCAGCCGCCCGACGCGGCCAAGCTCTCGCTCGAGAGCCGGGCCTACCCACTCATGCTATACGATCCGTCAGAGGGCAAGGCCCTGGCCGACCGACTCAGCCTGGACGGCAACCCGTCCATGGACGAGCCGTGGCCCGAGTACGACCTCACGTACCTCGGTGAGGACGGCAGCCAGCAGACCAAGACGCTGCCCGTCACCATCGCCGACTGGGCGGCCACCGAATCGCGGTTCAAGAAGCACTTCAAGAAGGTGAAGGACGGCGCGCAGGACGAGCTGGTGCCGTTCCACGAGTACATCGCCAAGCCCCCCGAGGACCGGGAGGGGGCGGTGCCGTTCATCTACGTGCTCGAGCGCGACAAGAAGCTCGGCAGCCTGACGGTCTCCAACGAGATGGTGGAGCTGGCCGAGGACCGCATCGAGGTGTGGAACCTGCTCAAGGAGATGGCAGGCGAAGGTGTGGTCGAACCGGAGGCCGAGGTGGCCTTCGAGGAGCAGGCGGCGCAGATCCGGGCCGAGTACGAGGCCAAGATCGCCGACCTCAAGAAGAAGTTCCCGCAAGTCATCGCGCGGCGGCTCGCGGAGGGCCTGGTCCGGGCGGGCAACGGCCAGCAGACCGTGGCCGACCTGCTGGGCAAGGTCCAGGGCATGGAAGGCCTCACCCCCATCACGGCCGACGCGGTGGCCGGATTCGGGGCGGTGGCCGCACCGGCTGCGGCGCCGGTCGAGAGCGGTGACGGCGGCGCCGCCACAGCGGTCGCTACGGCAGCGGCACCGGCGGTGGAGGAAGAGGAAGAGCTCGCACTGGAGCCGTACATCGATTCGGCCCGGTGTACGACCTGCGATGAGTGCACCAAGCTCAACAAGCGCCTGTTCGCGTACGACGACAAGAAGAAGGCATACATCAAGGACCCCAAGGCCGGCACCTTCAAGCAGCTGGTTCAGGCGGCGGAGCGCTGCCCCGTGCGCATCATTCACCCGGGAACACCGCTCAACAAGAAGGAGAAGGACCTCGCGAAGTGGATGAAGCGGGCCGAGCCCTTCAACTAGCGTGAAGCGCTGATGGCCCACCTGAGGTTCCGCCACGGGGTGCACCCGCCGGAGCTCAAGGAGCTCACGGCCGGCACCCCCATTCGGCGGATGCCCTTCCCCGAAGAGATCGTTCTGCCGCTGTCGCAGCACACCGGCAAGCCGGCGACGCCCATCGTGCGCGTCGGCGACCGAGTGGAGCGCGGCGACAAGATCGGCGAGGCCGACGGGTTCATCTCGTCGCCGATCCACGCGTCGGCGGCCGGCACGGTCGAGGCCATCGACCTCTGGCCCCACCCGACGGGCAGCTTCCAGCCGGCGGTGCGCATCAAGGTGGAGGCATTCTCAGCCCAGGCGCCGCGGCCCCGGATCATCCCCGACTGGGAGGGGCTGTCCCGCGAGCAGCTGGTGGAGGCGGTGCGCCAGGCCGGTGTGGTGGGCCTGGGCGGCGCCGCGTTCCCCACGCACGTAAAGCTGCAGCCGCCCAAGGACTCTCCCGTCGATACGATCCTCATCAACGGCGCGGAGTGCGAGCCGTACCTCACCACCGACCACCGCACCATGGTGGAGTACCCCGAGCGGGTGCACCTCGGGATCCGCATCATGATGAAGTGCCTCGGGGTCGATCGGGCAATGATCGGGATCGAGAAGAACAAGCCCGACGCAGTGGCGCGGCTGCAGGAGACACTCCCGAGCGACATCGACGTCTCGGTGCACCCCCTCACGGTGAAGTACCCCCAGGGCGCCGAGAAGATGTTGATCAAGGCATTGCTCGACCGCGAGGTGCCCTCGGGCGGGCTCCCCATGCAAGTGGGCGTGGTGGTGCACAACGTGGCCTCGGTGGCCACCATCGCCGAGGTGTTCGAGACGGGGCTGCCGCTCATCGAGCGGATCGTGACCGTCACCGGGCTCGGGATCCGGCAGCCCTCGAACCTCATCGTGCCGGTGGGCACCAAGACGCGCGATCTGATCGACGCCTGCGGCGGCCTCATGCCCGACGCCCGGGAGGTAGTGTTCGGCGGGCCGATGATGGGCACGGCCGTGGCCGACCTCGACGCCCCGGTCATGAAGGGCACCACGGGGCTCGTGGTGCTCAGCGAGCGGGAGGTCAAGCCGCAGCAGTCCTACCCCTGCATTAGCTGCGGGCACTGCGTGGACGCCTGCCCGGTGTTCTTGAACCCGCAGATTCTGGGGCAGCTCGCACTGTCGGAGCGGTGGGAGGAGATGGAGCAGCACCACCTGCTGGACTGCATGCTGTGCGGCTGCTGCAGCTACACCTGCCCCTCGAACATCCCGCTGTCGCAACTGTTCACCATGGGCAAGGCGGGGCTGCAGAGAGCCAAGGCGGCGGCATGACCACGCCGCGCTTCCTCATTACCGCCTCGCCACACCTCGCCGAGCGGGACACCACGCCCAAGATCATGTGGCACGTGGTGCTCTCCCTGCTGCCCATCGTGGGCGCGTCGATCTACTACTTCGGGCCCAGCGCCGTGCTCGTCATCCTAGCGAGCCTCGTGGGGTGCCTCCTCACTGAATGGGTGTTCGGCAAGAGAGAGACGCTGCTCGACGGCTCGGCCATGATCACGGGACTGCTGCTGGGGCTCATCCTCCCGGCCGGGATCCCCCTGTGGATGGCTTTCGTGGGCGGCGTATTCGCCATCGGCTTCGGCAAACTCATCTTCGGCGGGCTGGGGCAGAACATCTTCAACCCCGCGTTGTTGGGCCGGGCGTTCCTCCAGGCGGCCTTCCCGGTGGCGCTCACCACCTGGCCGGTGATCCGGGAGAACTGGTGGCAGCTGCGGGGCGACAACCTGGCCCTGCCCCTCATGGCGGCCCGCGAGGTGGACGTGGTCACCACCGCCACGCCGCTGGGCCTGCAGAAGTTCGAGCAGACCGGGACCGAGCTGTGGCGCCTGGTGATCGGGGCCACTGAGGGCTCGCTGGGGGAGACCGCCGGTGTGCTGATCCTCGTCTGCGGCGCCTACCTCGCGCTGCGCAACTACCTCAACTGGCGCATCCCGGCCAGCATCTTCCTAACCGTCGGCGTGTTGGCTGGACTGCTGCACCTGATCGACGCGGTCCGCTATCCCGATCCCTGGTTCATGCTGTTCTCCGGCGGCCTCATGATCGGCGCCGTGTACATGGCCACCGACATGGTGACCTCGCCGGTCACGAACCTGGGCTGCTGGCTCTTCGGCTTCGGCATCGGCTTCCTGGTCGTGGTGATCCGGCTGTGGGGTGGGCTCGCCGAGGGCGTGATGTATGCCATCCTGCTGATGAACGCCCTGGTGCCGTTCATCAACCGGGCTACCCAGCCCAAGGTATTCGGCGCGACCAAGCCGGAGCAGGCGAAGGGGAGCGCATGACCGCGCCGCCCGGAGCCCCGCACAAGGCGCAGGTCCCGGTCTCGAAGCTGCTCGTAACGCTGGGGGCAGCGGGAGCCGTGGCCGGGTTTCTCATCGTGTTCGTCTACGCGTGGTCGCAGCCCATCATCCAGGCGTACAAGGCGGAGCAGCTCCGCCTCGCGGTGCAGGAGGTGCTGAAGGAGCCGGATCACTTCGATACGCTCTATGTCTACGACGGCGCCCTCCTCAAGGAGCTGCCGCAGGGCGTGGACGGGGCAGGCCTCGAGCAGATCTTCCTCGGCTATACCGAGAGCGGCGAGCGCATCGGTTTCGCGGTGGCATACGGAGAGCCCGGGTTCCAGGACATCGTGCGGGTGATCTTCGGCTATGACCGGGCGGAGCAGACCATGCTGGGCATGAAGGTGCTGGAGAGCAAGGAGACGCCGGGCCTGGGCGACAAGATCGAGAAGGACACCGCGTTCGTGAACCAGTTCGATGGCGCCCTGGCGCCGCTACTGGGAGTCAAACCCCGGGAGGCGACGGGCGAGGCGCACGAGATCGACATGATCACCGGCGCCACCATCTCCTCGCGGGTGGTGATCCGTATCATCAACAATCAGATCGAGCGGCTGGGGCCGATGATGGATGCGTACGTGGAGCAGGCGGCGACGGCGCGGCCGCCACGCACCGGTGAGAGCGTGGAGGCTAGCGCGATACCACAGCGCGGCGCGGGAGGCATGCCATGAGCCCGCGGGAGACGACGCCCCAGGTCGACTTCTTCCGCGGCATCTGGAACGAGAACCCGGTGCTGATTCAGATGCTGGGCCTCTGTCCCGCCCTGGCCGTCACCAACACGGTCGAGAACAGCCTGTGGATGGGCATCGCCACGTTCTTCGTGCTCACGGGCTCCAGTCTCATGGTCTCGGTCATCAAGAAGCTCATCCCCGGCGAGGTGCGGATCCCCACGTTCATCCTGATCATCGCCACGTTCGTGACGGTGGCGGACATGAGCCTCGAGGCCATCGTGCCGGTGGTGCACAAGCAGCTCGGCGCGTTCGTGGCGCTCATCGTGGTGAACTGCATGATCCTGTCGCGCCAGGAGGCCTTCGCCTCGAAGCGCCCCGTCGGGCGCTCGCTGCTGGACGCCTTCGGCACCGGTATAGGGTTCATGATCGCCCTGGTAATGATGGGCGGCGTGCGGGAGGTCCTCGGTCAGGGAACGCTGATGAACATCAAGGTCATCCCCGGCAACTTCGAGCCGTGGGTGATCTTCATCCTGCCGCCGGGGGGGTTCCTCACCCTGGGATTCTGGCTGCTGCTCCTCAACTGGTGGGAGGAGCGCAAGACCGAGCGGGCGAAGGTGCGGGAGTGGCCGGAGGGCGTGGGCGAGCCGGGCGAACGGAGGGCCGCCTAATGGGCGAGTTCTTCTGGATCCTGGTCTCGGCCATGGTGGTCAACAACTTCACGCTGTACTACTTCCTGGGCCTGTGTCCCTTCATGGGCGTGTCGGCCCGGGTGGAGACCGCCATCCGCATGGGCGGGGCCAACATCTTCGTGATGACCATGGCTTCCCTCTGCGCGTGGTTCCTGAACACGTTCATCCTGCCCTACGCACCGTATCTGCGGCTCATCTCGTTTATCGTGGTGATCGCCTCCTTCGTGCAGATCACGGAGTTGGTGATCAAGAAGGTGAGTCCCAAGCTGTTCCGGCAGTTGGGGATCTTCCTGCCGCTGATCACCACCAACTGCGCGATCCTCGGACTGGCGCTGTTCCAGACCAACCGCGGCTACGGGCTCGTGCAGGGGTTGTCGTTCGCCATCGGCGCCGGACTGGGCCTCACGCTGGCCCTGGTCCTGATGGCATCCATCCGGGAGAGCTCGGAGCTCGCCACCGTGCCGAGGATGGCGAAGGGCATGGCGCTGGTGCTGATCATCGCCGGCAGCCTATCACTGGCGTTCATGGGCTTCGCCGGACTGTTGAGCTCATCGTGACCAGCGTTCTCGGAGTTCTCGGCATCGCGGCGCTGTTCGTGGCCTTCGGCCTGATGCAGCGCTGCTCGGGCCGCCGGGCCGGGTGCAGCAGCTGCGCTCACGAGCCGGCCGGTCCGCACTGCTCGACGTGTGAGCTGATGTCTGACGTATCGGAGTCGAATCATGCAGCATCCTGACTCGCAAGCACCCCGCCGCCCCTCGCGGCGCGACGTGATCGCCCTGGGAATCGGTGCCCTGGCGGTGGCCGCCGTACCGTTCGCCCGGCGCAGGCCGCGCCGGCTGGTGCGCCGCACGATACCCGTCATGGGGACCCTGGCCGAAGTCGGCGTGGTGCACTCAGACGAACGCTATGCCCATCTGGCGATCGATGGGGCGTTCGACGAGCTCCGCGCTGTCGAGCGGCTGATGACCCGGTTCGACGACCGCTCCGACGTTGGGCGCGTGAACCGCCTCGCCGACGACGACGCGGTGCAGGTGAGCGATCATACGCACGAGGTACTCCACGAGGCGGTGGGGTGGGCCGAGGCCAGCGACGGCGCGTTCGATCCCTGCCTGGCTCGGGTGATGGAGCTGTGGGACCTGGCTAACCGCTCGGCGCCGCCACCTAAGGCCGAGGTGCAGCGGCTCGCTGGGCGCCGGCTGTACAAGGGGCTGGACCTCGGCACGCACCGGGGACGACCGGCGGTGCGGATCACGGATCCGTACGTCGCAATCGACCTGGGCGGAATCGGCAAGGGATACGGCGTGGACCGTGCCGTACAGGCGCTGCGCGACTGGGGCATCGAGAACGGACTGGCGAACGTGGGCGGCGACCTCTACGCACTGGGCACGTCAGAGGACGGCGACCCGTGGAGGGTCGGTGTCCGCTCGCCCGACGACCCCGACAAGCTCAGCGGGAAGCTCGAGGTGACGAATGCCGCTGTGGCAACATCCGGCGACTACCTGCAGTACTTCCAGCACGGCGGACAGCGATACCACCACCTGATCGACCCCGCTACAGGGTCGCCCCGTGTGGGTGCGGCGCACAGTGTCACGGTGCAGGCCAATCTCTGCATCACGGCCGATGCTGCCGCTACCACGGCATTCGGCATGCAACCTGAGGAGGCCCAGGAGCTGCTCGTTCGCCGTCCCGGTGACGCGCGTATCGTGAGCGCACTCTAGGCGCTCCACACGATTGAGGAGATTAGAGGCCCGGGTCGCGGTGAGCTGGCCCGGGCTTTTGCTTACAGCATTCAGCCTGAAACCGGATCAAGGTCTCACCGGTAGGAATAGAGAAACCCGCGCCGTTACATCGATCAGCACCCGAGAAGGGACATTGTATGAAGCGCGTTCTATTGAGCACACTCGTAGTGGTTGCCGCCTTGACGCACCCAACGGTCCAACCCGTACGGGCTCAGGACGAGGCGCCCCTGCTGCGCCAAGGTCACCCCGTGGAGCGGGAGATGACCGGGCAGGACGTTCAGGCTCTGCGAGTGCACCTGGAGGCAGGGCAGTTCCTGTTTCTCACCGTGGAACAGCAGGGCATCGACGTGATGCTGCAGGTCACAGACCCGGCCGGAGGGGTGGTGGCCGAGGTCGACAGCCCGAATGGCCGCTGGGGACCCGAGCCGCTGGTGCTCTATCCGGAGGCCACGGGGGAGTATCGCATCGAGCTGCGCCCATTCGACCCCGAGGGGGCAGACCCCGGCAGATACACGGCATCGATCCTGAGGCTCGAGCCTGCAGCGACTACTCCCGAGGGACGTGTGGATCAGCTCTTCGCCCAGTGGGATCGCCCCGGGGTCCCGGGCGCGTCCGTCGCTGTGATCCAGGACGGCGAGATCGTGTACCAAACTGGCTTCGGCTCCGCGCAGCTGGAGTATGACATCCCCGTCACTCCATCGACCATCTTCCACGTGGCGTCAGTCTCGAAGCAGTTCACGGCCTTCGCAGTCGCCATGCTGGCTGATCAGGGCAAGCTCTCACTGGACGACGACATCCGGAAGCACCTGCCGGAGATGCCCGACTTCGGCGACACCATCCGCATCCACCATCTGATCCACCACACCAGCGGTCTCAGGGACCAGTGGAATCTCCTGGTCATCGCGGGCTGGAGGATGGACGACGTCATCACCCGGGATCAGATCCTCAGGGTGATGAGCCGTCAGCGGGAGCTCAACTTCCCGCCCGGCGAGGAGTTGGTCTACTGCAACACAGGCTACACGCTGCTGGCAGAGATCGTTGCCCGCGTCTCAGGGCAGTCGTTTCCCGAGTGGACCGCAGAGAACATCTTCGAGCCCCTTGGCATGACTAGCACGCACTTCCACGACGACCATCAGATGGTCGTCCCGGACCGGGCCTACTCCTACGTGGCGAACCGGCAGGGAGGGTACCGGAAGGCTGTGCTCTCCTACGCCAACGCCGGCGCCACGAGTCTCTTCACGACCGTGGAAGACCTGGCAAGGTGGTCCAACAACCTCGATCACGGCCGCGTTGGTGGAGAGAGTGTCATCCAGCGGGTGCGCACGCGCGCCGTGCTGAACAACGGCGACACGGTGGGGTACGCGTTCGGGCTCGGCATCGGCAGCTACAGGGGACTCCCAACCGTGAGCCATACGGGCGGGGACGCGGGGTTCCGCAGCGTGCTGACGAAGTTTCCGGAGCAGGAGTTCGCCGTGGCCATTCTCAGCAATCACGGCGCCTTCAACCCCGGAGGAATGGCACAGCAGGTGGCTAACATCTACCTGGCCGACGAGATCGCCGACGCCCAGGCGGCGCAGGCAGCAGCCGAGCCCGAGGAGTCCAGCGAGGCGCCCGACGAAGAGACCAGTGCGCCCGCGGTGGATGCCGCCGTCCTGGAACAGTACGTGGGGCAGTACCAGCTGCCTGACGGATTGCTTCTCACGATCACGTACGAGGAGGGGCGGCTGCTGGCGCAGGTCCAGGGTGCGCCGCAGGTCGAGATGATCCACGAGTCGGACGCCACGTTTCGCGTGGAAGAGCCGCCGGTCAGCGTCACCTTCCTCACGGACGACGACGGCCGGGTACCGGCGCTCACGTTGACCGACGGCACCGAGCAGGCACGGGGCGAGCGAGTCGCCCCGTTCGATCCGGCGACCGTCGATCTGGAGCAGTACACGGGTGTGTACTACAGCCCGGAGCTGGAGACCATGTACACACTGGTGGTCGAGGAGGACCAGCTGGTCGCGCGCCACATTCGGCACGAGCCGGCCACCTTCACGCCAGATGCTCCAGACAGGTTCACCGGCAGCCAGTTCTACCTCAGGCAAGTCGCGTTCGAGCGCGACGGGCGGGGCGACATCACCGGACTTCGCGTCTCCAACGGGCGGGTGCGTAACCTGCTGTTCGAAAGGCGCACCGAGTAGACGGCGCGGGAGCGCGACCGCTGTGACCGGCGCGTCGTGCACAGTGGAGGCGGCTGAGGCCGGTCCTGCGGGGCCGGCCTTCCTCTCGGCCCCTTCCCTCCCCCATCCCCCGACCCAGATTGCGGGTCGGGTAAACGCCATCCCCCTCACCGACGTCTCAGGGTCGTACAGGGCCTGACGGGAGCGCGCTTGAGCGAGATCCAGCGCCTGAACGAAGCGGTGACGCCTTTGGTCCAGCGGGCGCAAGCCGGCGACCAGCAAGCACTTGGCGACCTGCTGCGCCGCTGCTACCAGCAGATCTACCGCTGGGCGCTCTCGCTCACCGGCGACCGGGATGACGCCGACGACGTGACCCAGGACGTGCTCATCCGGGTCCACCAGCGCCTGGGGCAGTTTCGGGAGCAGTCCAGCTTCACGACCTGGCTGTACCGGGTCACGCGGAATTCGGCCGGCGACTTCCATCGCCGGCGTGTGAGGCGAGAGCGGGCTGTTGAGCGGAGCGCCCGGCACGAACGTGGGCAGCCAGGTGCCACCGCCACACCACTGGAAGAGCTCGAGGCCTCGAACGTCACCGAACTGGTGAAGGCGCTGTTCGAGGAGCTGCCGGAGCGACAGAGAGAAGTATTCGACCTGGTGGACCTACAGAATTGGAGCCCGGTGGAGGTAAGTCAGGCCCTGAGCATGAAGCCCGTGACCGTACGGGCACACCTTCACCGGGCTCGCCGCACCATCCGCAAGCGGATCCTGGAGCGGCACCCTGAGCTGATGGAGGAGTCGAGCAGATGAACTGTACGGACGCGCGCGACCTGCTGCTCGAGGCCGACCTCATGGAGCTGAGCGGCGAGGTCGACACCGACTTGAGCCGGCACATCCGCGCCTGCGCCGGCTGCCGCGCCGCAGCGGAGCTGATCGCAGCAGAGCAACAGACGCTGGCTCGAGCGCTAAGCGGCGCTGCGCCGAGGACCGGAGTCGAGGAGGCAGTCAGGCGCGCTGCATCCGAGGCGCACACCCGCGACCGGGTGCTGCCATTCAGACCGCGCCGTTGGTGGGCCTTCGCTCCGCTCGCCGCCGCCGCAGCGCTGGTAGCGATCCTGTTCACGCAGAACGGGGGCCAGCTGCCCGGGGAGCCCATCGACCTCGCCGCCGGACGCGATGCCGTCCCCGTCCCGACAGTCGAGGCGTCATCCAGCCAGAACGTGGCCGTATTCGACACTGAGAACCCGGACATCGTGGTGGTTTGGATCTTCTAGAGGGGGAAGCTATGCCGTTCGACCGCAAGTTCATCGCATTCGGACTGTTTGCCGCAGCACTCGCAGTGATGGTCTGGGCGCTGCTCCGCTACCAGGGCCGCGTGCCTGTGCTCGAGACCCACACTTTCGAGCTGCAACACCTGGATCCGCACCAGGCAGCGCAGATGATCGAGCCCTACGTGTGGGACGATAGGCCGGATGCCCCCGGCTCCATGAGCGCCGTCGACAACACGCTCACCGTGCGGGAGACCGAGGACAACCTGGAGAAGATCGCCCGCGTGCTGGAGGAGTTCGACATTCCCAGACCCACCGTGAGGCTGAACTTCCAGCTCATAGAGGCGGACGGCGCCGCCCAGGGCGACCCCGCCATCTCCGAGGTGGAAGCCGAGCTGCGTCGCCTATTCCGGTATCAAGGATACCGGCTCGTGAACGAGGCCGTCGTCGGTGGGATGGAGGGGAGCCATATCGAGCAGCTTGTGGGAGAGCCCAGCGAACCGGATGAGGGCTGGATCATCATCGCCCAGATCGGTTCGGTACGGGTGAGGGACGACTCCGGCTGGGTGCAGATGGAGGTCGGTGTGCGCAGTCCCACACGAGGGGCATTCATGACCCGGGTGAACGCCCGGATCGGCCAGACGATGGTGGTGGGCAACGCACAGCTCATGACGGGCGGCGGCACGCTGATCCTCACGGTGCGTCCAGAGATCGTGCAGAACTGAAGGCTTCTGGGCCGCCTTCCCCTCCAGCGACGCCCCCACGGTCTGGCATCGTGGGGGCGTCGTGCTGCCCCAGGTTGCCCATTAAACAGGATAGCGTTCGTCGCAAATGTGTGCCACTATTCGGATGGACGCACAGCAGGAGAATCGACGCGATGAGCCCTCCGGACAGCCCCAACCCGAGGATCGAACCCAGCGAGAACGGCCCGTACATCGTGCGCGGCATCGAGAGGCTCACCAACTCGAAGGGCCAGGAACTCGAGACCAAGCCAGTGATCGCCTTGTGTCGCTGCGGCCGCTCCGGCAACAAGCCGTTCTGCGACGGCACCCACGCGAAGGTAGGCTTCTCGAGCAAGAAGGAAACCGACGGTGAGTGGGACAAGCGCGTGGACTACAAGGTCGGTCGCCTCACGATCCACGACAACCGCGGTATCTGTGCGCATGCAGCACGGTGCACGGATGGGCTTCCATCGGTGTTCCGGTTGGGTGTCGAGCCCTGGATCCAACCCGAGGGCGCCGACGAGGAGGCGATCATCGCGCGGGTTCGCGATTGCCCCTCGGGCGCCCTCAGCTACTCGATCGACGGTGTGGAGTACAGGGACCAGGACCGGGAGCCCGCCATACTGGTTACGCACAACGGCCCCTATGCGGTTACCGGAGGTGTGGCGCTTCCCAATGAGCCGCGGGGAGAAGGCGCGTCAGAGGAGCACTACACGCTGTGCCGCTGCGGCGGTTCACGCAACAAGCCCTTCTGTGACGGCACGCACTGGAAGGGCTTCGAGGATGACAAGAACTAGCGGGGATTCTTCATACACCACTTGGGGGGCCCCAGGCAGGCACTGAGCCTGGCTGGGGCCCCGCCGGAGCCATCAGTTCATCGCAAGCTGCTCCACCTGCTGCACGAGCTCACTGGTCGTCAGGACCCCGTTCGCCATGTAGCGGAAGTTCACGAGAGCCGCCTGATAGCCGTCGCCTTCTGCCACCCTCGCGGCCGCTGTCGCGTCCTTGATCACCACCACCTCGAAGCCCTGCTCCAACAGCTCACGCAGGTGGGATTCCGTGCACAGGTTGGCGGACATCCCGGCCAGGATGATCTGGTCGATACCGCGCTTCCTCAGCTGGAGCACGAGGTCGTTGGTCTCCGGGCCGAACACCTTGTGAGGACTCGAAACCACCGTCTCACCGTCATCGATGTACTGCTTGTACTGCTCCAACCAGTCGGCGCCGGACCCTTCGAATCCCTCTGTCGTCAGAGGACCCTGCCGATCGAACATGCCGATGTGGTGCATCAGCTTCTCCAGAGCTCCCTCGAACCGCCACCCGTGATCGGTCGGGTAGTAGTAATGCGGCGAGATGAACACGGGGAACTCGTTGCGCTTGGCCAGCTGAAACAGGGTCTCGATGTTCTCCACCGTGTTGTTCTCGGTGACGCTCTCGCCCACGACGCCCCAGGTCACACCGTCGGGACTCAGGAAGTCGTTCTGTGGGTCAGTGATCACGACGGCCACGCGCTCCGGGTCGATGTTCACTTGGGACTCCGGCAGTTGCGCCGCCACGGTGCTCGCCGACGCGACGGCGAACAGCAGCAGGAGGGGGATCGCCAGTGCGAGGCGAAGTTGTGCTTTCACGGGAGGTCTCCTTGGACTACGGGTTGCCTACAATTCCAGCCGCCGCAGCGGCGAGTGAGCGCCCAACCACCACCGAAGTAAATGGGAATGTCTTATTCAGGAATCGCGGAAGGTACCCCTGGGTTCCCGAAGGACAAGGGGCTACCGACCGCGCACCGGGCCCCAGCTTACCAACCCCTCACGCGACAACGAGTTACAAGTAACGACTGGATCCCGCTGAATCTAGCCGATTCCCACCTGACTCCGCGAGTCCATATAATGGCTCAGGAAGATTAGGAGCCACCCCAATCCGAGATAGAGGACCAAGGAGATGGGGCTAATCGACTCAACCGAGGACAGGGCCTGATAGAACTGTTGCCCCGTTGTACCGCAGGCCTGCCACATTGCGATGATCAGAAAGACATAACCGGCGAGTTGAAGGTCGGCGGCGGTCCCGGCAGAGCCCTTCAGAGTCGGCCTCTTCTTGGCCCAGAGCCACAGTATCAGCAGGAACAACCCCAGGATCAGCCCCCCAACGACTCCATATACCGGTGGGTAATGTGGCATCCCGCGCAACAGCGCGATCAACGACAACGTCACGAACATTCCCACCCCGAACATCCAGACGTGCGATCGCTTCACATCGACGAAGAGCAGGAGGCCAACGCCAGCTATTACCGCACCCGCAGGAACCGAGAATGCCCATGACCAGAACAGCGGGCCGCCCAATGCCCAGACGGTCTCGTTGACCTCAGCAAGTGTCTGACTCCTGAACGTGGCGGCAAAGGACCAACCCGCGAGCCAACCGACGACGACCATGTAGGCAATACCGAGCCAGAGCATTGCGATGCCGATCTTCTGTCTGGCGCTCATCCCGCAGCCCTCCCTCCATTGCCGTGCCGAGAATCCTACAGATCTGCCTAATCCCGCCGCACCTCAAAGAACTCCCTGAGCACCGCCCCGCATTCCTCCTCCATCACGCCACCCATCACCTCGGGCCGGTGGTTGAGTTTGCGGTGGCGCAGCAGGTCACCGACGGAACCCGCCATCCCAGCCTTGGGATCGAACGCCCCGAACACCACGCGCCCCACCCGGGACAGCACGATAGCTCCGGCGCACTGGGCGCACGGCTCCAGCGTCACGTAGAGCGTGGCGCCGTCCAGCCGGTCGACATCCAACGCCTCCAGCGCCCGCCGGAGCGCGATGAGCTCGGCATGCTGCGTGAGGTCGCGCCGCTCGATCGTCTCGTTGTGCCCCCGCCCCACCACCTGGCCGTCCGCCACCACCGCGGCACCCACCGGTACCTCACCCGCGGCGCCACCTAGGTGCGCCTCTTCCAGCGCGGCTGCCATGCCGAGGCGGTCGCTGTCGGAGAGCGGGGGACGCTTGGGACGCGCAGCGCACATCGGATCCGGGATCCTCGAGGTAGGGACGGTCACAATATAGGGCAGAGCGAGGGGGGTGGGCCTCACCAGAGCGAAGTCAGTGCAGCGCGTTGGGAGAGGTGACCTGCGACTGGAGGAAGACCGATTGCGCGGGAGCTCGGGAGACATGGGAGGCCCGGCGAACTGCAGTTCGCGGCGGTGAGGTCTACCCCCGAGCGTTCAAGGCCCTACCGGCACAGGCTCCACCCGCTCTCCTGCCTCACTGCCGGGCACCCGCACGAACGCCAGCCCCTGGCCATCGCTGGCAGGCACCACGCGCACCAGGTCTCCCTCGCCGTAGTGCCCCTCCAGCAACTCCAGGGCCAGGGGGTTCTGAATGCGGCGCTGGATCACCCGCTTGAGGGGCCGGGCACCATACACCGGGTCGTAGCCCTCGCCGACCAGCAGCTCCTTCGCCTCCGGCGTCACCTCCACCCTGACGCGGCGGTCGGCCAACATCCGCTCCACCCGCACCAGCTGCAGATCGATTATGCGGCCGAGGTCCTCGCGGGAGAGCGGCTTGAACACCACGATGTCGTCCACCCGGTTGAGGAACTCGGGCCTGAACGTCTCCCGCAGCGCCTCCATCACCGCCGTCTCCACCTCGCTCCACTGCCGCTCGCCGTGCTCGTGGATCCACTGGGAGCCGACGTTGGAGGTCATAATGACGACGGCGTTTCGGAAGTCCACGGTGCGCCCTTGCCCGTCGGTCAGCCGTCCGTCGTCCAGGATCTGGAGCAGCACATTGAACACGTCGGGGTGGGCCTTCTCGATCTCGTCGAACAGGATCACCGAGTAGGGCCGGCGCCGGACGGCCTCGGTGAGCTGGCCGCCCTCCTCGTAGCCGATGTAGCCCGGCGGGGCGCCCAGCATGCGGGCCACCGCGTGCTTCTCCATGTACTCCGACATATCGAGGCGTACCAGGGCCCGCTCGTCGTCGAACAGGAACTCCGCCAGGGCTCGCGCCGTCTCGGTCTTCCCCACCCCGGTGGGGCCGAGGAAGATGAAGCTCCCGATGGGCCGGTTGGGATCCTGCAGGCCGGCCCGGGAGCGGCGCACCGCGTTGGACACCGCCGACACCGCCTCCTCCTGGCCGATGACCCGGCGGTGCAACTCGCCCTCCAGGTGCGTGAGGCGCTCGCGCTCCGACTCCAGCATGCGGCTCACGGGGATGCCGGTCCACTTGGCCACGATCTCGGCCACGTCCTCGGCGTCCACCTCCTCCTTGAGGTAGCTCCCGTGGAGCTGGATTTCGGCGAGACGCTGCTTCTCCTCCTCGATCTCCCGCTCGAGCTGCGGCACCTTGCCGTAGGAGATCTCGGCGGCCTGCTCCAGGTTGCCCGCGCGAGTGGCCTGCTCTGCCTCGAGCCGGGCGTCCTCCAGCGTCGCCTTCTTCTCCCGCAGGCGGGTGATGGCGTCCTTCTCAGCCTGCCACTGCGCCTTCATCGCCTGCGCCTGCTCCTCCAGCTCGGAAAGCTCCTTGCGCAGCGCCTTCAGCCGCTCCTTGCTGGCCCTATCCTTCTCCCGCGCCAGGGAGTGCTCCTCGATCTGGAGCTGCAGCTTGCGGCGCTCCACCTCGTCGATCTCCTGGGGCAGCGAGTCGATCTCCATGCGCAGCCGACTCGCCGCCTCGTCCACCAGGTCGATGGCCTTGTCAGGCAGGTGCCGCTCGCCCAGGTAGCGGTCGGACAGTGTGGCTGCCGCCACCAGTGCGTTGTCGGTGATGCGCACGCCGTGGTGCACCTCGTAGCGCTCCTTGAGGCCCCGCAGGATGGCGATGCTGTCCTCCACGCTGGGCTCACCCACGTACACCGGCTGGAAGCGGCGCTCCAGCGCCTTGTCCTTCTCGACGTGCTTGCGGTACTCGTCCAGCGTCGTGGCACCCACCACGTGGAGTTCGCCCCGGGACAGGGGCGGCTTGAGCATGTTGGAGGCGTCCACCGCCCCCTCGGCCGCACCCGCCCCCACGATGGTGTGCAGCTCGTCGATGAACACGACGAACTTCCCCTCCTGGCTGATGACCTCTTTGAGCACGGCTTTCAGTCGCTCCTCAAACTCCCCGCGGTACTTGGCTCCGGCCAGGAGCTGGCCGATATCCAGCACGATGATCCGCTTGCCCGCCAGTGACTCGGGCACGTCGCCGTCCACGATGCGCTGGGCGAGCCCCTCGACGATGGCGGTCTTGCCCACTCCCGCCTCGCCGATGAGCACGGGGTTGTTCTTGGTGCGGCGCGAGAGCACCTGCACGACGCGGCGGATCTCCTCGTCGCGCCCGATCACCGGATCGAGCTTGCCCTGCCGGGCCAGCTCCGTGAGGTCCTTGGTGAACCGCTCCAGCGCGCGGTACTTCCCTTCGGGGTCCACGTCAGTCACCCGGTGGCTGCCGCGTACCGCGTCGAGGGCCTGCAGCAGATCGTCCTTGTCCACACCCCGGGCGGAGAGGGCCTCTCTGGCAGTGGCGCCCTTGGTGTCCACCAGACCCAGCAACAGGTGTTCGGTAGAGACGTAGGCGTCGCCCAACTCTCCGGCCAGCTCCTCGGCGCGGTCCAGGGCGTCGCTCAGCTCGCGGGAGACCGTCGGGCTGGCCCCGCCCGACTGCGTGGGCAACCGTTCCAGCTCCCGCTCCACCTCGGCGCGCAGCTCGGTGACGTTGAGGCCGGTCTTCTGGAGCACCGGAACGACGATGCCCTCCTCCTGATCCAACAGCGCCAGGAAAAGGTGCGCGTCGTTCGACACCGGGTTGCCCCGAGTGCTTGCCAGAGCCACCGCTTGCTGCAGGGCCTCGCCGGCCTTCACGGTCAGTCGTTCGGGTCTGATCATCTTCTATCTATCTGTTGTTGGGACTCGCCTGCGATGCTTGGCACCGCTGGTTCCTATATCACTCCATTTGGGGGACGGCGCTACCGCGGCAGATAAGTTATTGACAGCGAACGACTTCCAGCACCTCTCCCAGAGCAACCTCCGTGCCGCCGGATCTGCGCCCTCATGGCGCAAAACACGCCACAAAGACAGACGCGCCGGCTTGCGCCGGCGCGTCTCATGCAAATCTGACATCAATTGTTCGTGCGGCCGTACTCCTATTTTACGATTGTCATCTTCTTGGTGACCGTCTGTCCGTCTACCGTCAACTGGTAGACGTAGACTCCTGACGCCGCATCTCTACCCGTACTCAGGACCTTGCCGTCCCAGTACCCCGAGTACTCACCCGTTCCGTTCCACGTCAGCGCCACGTTGTCCATCAGCTCACCCGACCCTTGGAGAATCGGTATGGCCACCAACTGCGCCAGGATGTTGTAGATCCGAAGACTAACTACCGGTGGATCGCCGTCCGCCCACAACTCGAAATCGAGCGTGAACGGGATTGTAGTCTCCGGGTTGAACGGATTCGGGTAGTTCCTGTGCAGCTGCACCAATGGTTCGTCGGTGTCCTGCTGCGCTTGTACGACCGCCGGTGCAGCGATCAGGAGCCCGAGCGACGCCACCGCCCAGGCCAGGTGCCGCATGGCAAACTCCTATCAGACAGAAAGAGCTCTTTAGTACCCCTCTCGGCTCGAGTGCGTATGTCCCCACCAGGACATAAGTTACGCAACCACAGCGAGTTTTGTCAACCGCCCAGCTGGTGCTTCCCGGCAGAGGGACCGAGCCGTCGCACGTCGCCTTCGCGGACGGTGAACCCGCCACTGTCGAGCCACTCCAGCACCGGAATCAGATACTTCCGCGTAAGTCCGGTTTTTGTGCGGAGTTGCGCCGGCGTGGCGTGTCCCAACCTCTTCACCTCGTCCACGATCTCGTCACGCAACCGCTCCAGCGCTGCGCGCTGGAAATATCGATCTCTCCCTATGCGGGCCGCTGTGCCGTAGCGCACAAGATACTCCGCCAAGGCTACGGCCTCGTCCGGCGGCACCATGGAGCCGAGCTCCGCACCCGTCCGCCCCTGAGACCCCGCCTCGGCGAGGGCACGACCGATCGCTTCGCCCCAAGCCTCTTGCTTGTGGGACAGCCTCGGCCGGAAATCCGCCAGCCGCGCCGTCCCGCCTTCCACCGCGATCCGGCCCTCGCCGGCCAGCAACTGCTGCGCATGGTCGGCGAGATGGGGTGATTCCACCGCCGAGCGCAGCAGCTCCAGCGGCATTCCTGGAGCCAGAGGGTTCTCCCTGTGGTACCCGGCGAGTGCATCCAGGGTTGCGCCCAGGGTCCGCTCGACGACCGCCCGGGTCACGAGTCGCTCCCCCGCCCGAACCCCCCCCGCCCGGGTCACCCGGCCGACGACCTCTTCCTCGCTCCTGGGGTGGACACCGAGGCGCACGCTGAGATCGCCCACGGCGACCCCGCCACCCCCGGCGATCTCCACTGCGGCACGGACCCGCCCCGGGGGGTCGCTCACCGCCCGCTCCTCGAGGCGCTGCGGGCGGCGAGGACGCGGCGGCGGCCATGGGTCGATCACGACACAGCCACCGATGGTGTGAACCGGTGAATAGGACCGCAGCACCCCCCGATCCCCCCACCGGGCGACCAGGGGCTGCTCCAGGCGCACGCGGGCCGGTCCCTCCGTTCCCGGCGCGATCTCGCCGGCCGCCGGAGTCACCCGCGCCATCACCTCGGCGGTCCCCAGGTGGAGCCGGATGCGCGAGCGCTGGGTGAGGGGCCGGGGCGCCTCGGGCAGGAGCGTGATCATCACGTCCAGCGAGCGGCTCTCCCGCCACGCCTCGTCGGTCACCACCACGCACCCTCGGGCGAGCACGTCCTTGCTCACACCGGGGAGCGCCAGCGCGGTGCGAAGCCCTGGCTCGGCGCGGTCGCGCCCCGCGCCATGGACCTCCACGCTCCGCACGCGGGCCCGCACCTCGCCGGGAAGCACCCGCACCTCCTCCCCTGCAGCCACCGACCCGCTCCAGCTCGTGCCCGTCACCACAGTGCCTGCCCCGGCCACGCTGAAGACGCGGTCCACTGGCAGACGGAAGAGATCGTCATCGGACCGTTCCACCGCCCGGGAGGCGGCGCGGGCCAACGCCTCGCGCACGGCCGCCTCGCCCTCCCCCGTCTCGGCGGAGAATCGCACGGCGGGCTCCCACCGAATCGCCGACTTCCCGAGCCGCTCCGCTACGTCGGCTTGCACCAGCTCGAGCCACTCGGGCTCCGCCAGGTCGACCTTGCTGATGACCACGACGCCGGCAGCCACCCCCAGGAACTCCAGGATCGCCAGGTGCTCCACCGTCTGGGGCATCACCCCCTCGTCCGCCGCCACCACCATGAGCGCCACGTCCACCCCGGTTGCCCCGGCCACCATGTTGCGCACGAAGTCCTCGTGACCAGGAACGTCCACGATGCTGGCCGTGAGCCCGTTCCCCAGGTCCAACAGGGCGAAGCCGAGATCAATGGTGATGCCGCGGCGCTTCTCCTCGGCCCACCGATCGGTATCGGTGCCCGTCAGCAGCTTGACGAGGGCGGTCTTGCCGTGATCCACGTGGCCGGCAGTGCCCGCCACGACGTGACGGCTCACGCCACCTCCTGCCAGAACGTGAGGGCCCGGACCTCGCGGCCCTCAGCCACGTGCCGCTCGACGAACCGCACCAGCAGGCGCCGGTGGGCCGTTGAGTGGCGCTCGCTCAGCGGGCCGATGGCCTCGCTGGCGCCCGCGATGAGCCGCTCCAGCACCTTCCGGTCCGAGGGCTCGAGGGTCGTGGTCGCTGTCCCCCGGGCGCACGTGTCGCACAGGAGGCCGCCGTCCGCCACCGAGAAGGCCGCCTTGCCCTCGGGCAGCGTGCCGCCGTCCCTCGCGCAGGTGTGCACACTGGGCGCGAACCCCAGGGTGCCCACGATGGCCCAGAGGGCCGCCAGGGCCGCGGCATTCACGTCGGCGGCCGGCACGTTCGCCAGCCGGTCGAGCTGGTCCACCGCCGTGTCGTAGATCTCGGGGTGGGGCTCGCTGGGCGCGAACCGCATGATCAGCTCGCCGAGGGCCGCCGCGGCGGCGTAGCGTGGCACGTCTTTCGCCAACTCCGAGCGCTGGGTCGTGACGTCGAACTCGGCCAGGGTGTGGAGATCGCGCTGCGGCTTGAGATAGAGCTGTGCGACGCCCTCGCTCATCACCTGGAGCCGCGCTCCGAACTTGCTCTTGGGCCGCAGCGCGCCCTTGGCGATGGCGCTCTGCACACCGTGGTCCCGGGTGAGCAGGCGCACGATCTTGGACGTCTCGCCGTAGGGAAACGCGTGCAGCACGAGGGCGTGGGTAGTGATGAGGGCCATGGTTCAAAGATAAGGTCCGCCGGGAGCCGCCTGGCGTGCCATTTGACGCGGGACAGGCCGTTCTCCCTCCATGGCGATACCCCGGTGGGCCGTCCAGGGTGCGTTGCTCTGCTCAGATCCCGACCCGCCCACCCACCAACACCCGTCGTCCGGGAGCCCGGAAGCCGAAGGCGTCCTGGTACTCCTCGTCCAGCAGGTTGTCGACCCTCAGGGTGGCCACGAGGCCGGGACGGGCCCCTGCCGCCTGCAGCATGTCCACGCTCAGCGCCAGGTCCACCCGCCAGTAGGCAGGCAGCACCACCGGCGTCGCTGGGAAGGTGGAGAAGTCCCGGTCGTCCCGATCGCCTACGTAGTCGAGCCTGAGGGCAAGGTGCGCCCGATCCAGCATGCGCCACACGGCGTCCGCGGCGATGCGGTGGGTGGGCCGGCGCAGCAGCCGCTCGCCTTTCACGAACCCGGCGCCCGGCCCCCTGTCGAATCCCGCGTCCACAACCTCGGTGCGCAATAGCGTGTAGCTGCCTCCTACGGTGAGGCTGCCGAGGGGCCAGGTGCGGACCTCGAACTCCACTCCGGCGGCGTCGGCCGCGGCCACGTTGAAGTAGTTGGGGGCGTCGGAAGCCGGGACCACCGGCGTGTACTGGATCAGATCGCGAAAGCGCTGATCGAAGTAGGTCGCACCCAACAGGAGCCGAGCGCCCCACAGCCGCTGCTCCACGCCCACCTCCCAGCTCGCGGACCGCTCGGGCTCGAGGCTGGGGTTCCCCCGGGCGAAGGGGTCGTCGGCGAAGTTCTCGAAGAATGTGGGCTCCTTGAAGGCGCTCCCCACCGCGGCCCGCAACCGGGTCCCCGTCTGCCAGCCGTATGCGACGCCCCCGCGGTAGGTAAAGAACGTTCCGAACTGCCGGTTGTCATCGAGCCGCGCGCCCACGGTGAGGGCCAGCCCCGCCAGCGGCTCGGCCTGGACCTGGGCGTAGGCGGCGTAGTTGGTTCGCGCAGCGGTGAGCCCGCTACTCTGGTCGCCGAACTGGCTGCTGGATTCACTCAGCGCACGCTCGTCCTGGCCCTCCACCTGGGCGCCCAGTGTGACTACCCCGGCCCGCGACACGTACCAGTTGACCCGGGCATCGGCGCTCCGGCGGGAGATCTTCTGTGCCGAGGCGAAGCCGAAGAACCCCAGAGTGTCGGCGGGGCCGTCGGGCCGGTCGTCGAGCCCGCCGTCGGTCTCGTTGAGCGCCAGCAGCACCCTTCCCTCCACGCGATCGGTGATGAAGCGACCCGCGTCGAGGGAGACCGTGAGGCGGTCCTGCAACCGGAACGCGTTGCTGTCCACCAGCTGACCGCTGCCGTCGGTGGGGAAGTGCGCCTCGCTGTCCGTGTAGCGCAGTGAGATCTGGGCATCGGTGCGCGCGTCCGGCACGGCTCGTAGCATCCCGCTCAGGACCAGGTTGTCGTAATCGCTGTTGAACGGATGGATACCGTCGGTGGCGCGCCGGGCCACGGCGAATGCGTACTGCACGTGCTCGGTCCCGCCCCTGGAGTCGAGATCGGCCTCGAGGGAGCCATAGGTGCCGCCCCGGACGCCGGCACTCGCCCGGAGCCGACCCAGCCCCCGCCGGGTGAAGATCTGCACCACCCCCGAGACGGCGTCGGACCCGTACAGCACGCTGGTGGGACCCCTTACGATCTCGATGCGCTCCACGTTGTCGGTAGTGAGGTTGGCGAAATCGATGGCGCCGCCGGGATCGTTGATGGGCGTGCCATCTACCAGGACCTTCACGTAGTCGCTCTCACCGCCCCGCATGAATACCGACGTCACACTGCCGTAGGAGCCCGTCTGGACCACACTGAGCCCGGGCACCTGCCGCAGCGCGTCCGCCACCGTGCGAAGCCCCTCGGCCTCCAGTCCAGTCCCATCCAGCAGCGTTACGCTCGTTGCGACGGCTGCCCGCGGCGTGGGAAGCCGCGTCGCCGTGACCACCACGGGATCGAGACGGACGGTGTCGGGCTGCTCCTGACCGTGGAGAGGCGCGCCCGCCCCGGCCGCCAGCCCGGCCCACGCGGCGAGGACACCGCGCACGGCGCCCCGCCAGGCTCGCGATCCCCGCATCACTCGGCTGCGACTCCCCTTATCACGCATTTCCTCTCCTGCTCCCTGTCTCTCGCCCGGGATCGCCTCGACCCGGCTCTTCACCCGCTCGTAGCGGCACGAGTTGGGGAACGCCCCGCCACTGTGACACCTCCACGGGCCAGCCGAACACGCGCTCCAGCACCTCTCGCTGCAGGACCTCCAGCGGCCGTCCCTGAGCCCGGGCGATGCCGCGATCCATCACCACTATCCGATCCGCGAATCGCGCGGCGAGATTGACGTGGTGCGTGACGGCGACGGCGGCGAGGCCTTCGTCCCGCACCAGCGTCGCCGCCAGCTCGAACACCTCCATCTCGTGCCGGATGTCCAGGTTGGCGGTGGCTTCATCCAGCACGAGGGCCCGAGGCTCCTGCGCCAGGGCCCGGGCGATGCGCACCCGCTGCCACTCCCCACCCGAGAGGGTCGCCACCCAACGATCCCCGAGGTGCGCCACGTCGCACCGCCGGAGGGCCTTGTCCACCGCGGCGCGGTCCTCTGGCCCCGGCGTCCCGAGGGCCCCCAGATGGGGATAGCGGCCGAACAGGACCGCCTGCTCTACGCGGAGGGGGAACACCGGCTCCTCCCGCTGGGCCACCACACCCACCAGGCGTGCCAGGTCCCGGCGCTTCCACTCTGCGGCGGGGCGCCCCCCCGCCAGCACCGTCCCGCCCGTGGGGGAGAGCACACCCAGGAGGAGGCGCACCAGGGTCGTCTTGCCACTCCCGTTGGGTCCGACGATCGCGATGAGCTCCCCCGGGGGGACATCGAGGGCCACGTCCCGCACCGCGTCATCGGCCGCGTGCGGATAGCGGTAGCGCACCTCGCGGGTCTCGAAGATCAGCTCGCCCATCGCCGCACCAGCCAGATGAAGAGGGGCACGCCGATGAGGGCGGTGACCACGCCCACCGGCAGCTCGAGAGGCGCGAAGGCCGTCCGCGCCACGGCGTCCGCCGCCACCATGAGTGTGCCGCCCAGGAGGAAGGCGCTGGGCAGGAGCGCACGATGGGTATGGCCCCACAGCATGCGCACTGCGTGGGGAATCACGAGCCCCACGAACCCGATGATGCCGGAGACGGAAACGGCCGCCGCGGTGAGAGCCGAGGCGGCTACATAGAGCACCCGCTTGGTGCGCTCCACGTCGGCTCCCAGGAACCGCGCCGGCTCTTCGCCCAGGGCCAGAAGGTCCATGGGCCGGGCCATGCCGTAGAGCACGGCGAGGGGGAACAGGGCGTACGCCCCGAAAACCGCCAGCGCGCGCCATGAGGCTGCGTCGAAGCTACCCAGCAGCCAGAGCAGCGCGTTCCGCACCTCGGGCGCCGGGGAGAGCGCCATGATCGCTCCCATGAGGGATGCGGCAAACGCGCCGACCACCACTCCGGCTAGCAACAGTACCCGGGTGTCGAGGTGTCCACCGGCCGCCAGGGCGACGCGGTACACCAGGACGATGGCGAGCACCGCTCCCACCAGCGCCGCCAGGGGCACCGCCCATGCACCGCCGAGTCCCAGAGCGATGGCGGCCACCGCGCCGAGCCCGGCTCCTCCGGAGAGCCCGAGGAGGTACGGGTCGGCCAGCGGGTTGCGCACCACGGCCTGGAGCGATGCCCCAGTGACCGCGAGACTGCCCCCGATGAGATACGCCAGCAGCACCCGCGGCAGGCGCAGGTCACGGACGATGGCAGCCGTCGCCTCGTCGCCGCGGCCGAGAACAGCCTGCCACACCGTGGCGGGTGCGAGGTCGGCCGGACCCACCGCGAGGCCCACCAGGAGCATCGCGGCCGATGCCGCGACCATGAGCGACCACCGCATCACGGGACGACCTCGCGTAGTGCGGCGCGCAAGCGCTCCACTGCCTGGGCCGCTCTGAAGGAGGGGTGGGAGAACTCGGTGCCCGAGACCGCCACGAAGCGTCCGGCTTCGACCGCGCCCACCGCCTGCCACTCGGGGCGTCGCGCCCACGCGGGGTCGCCACTCCCGCCCGCAACCAGCACCACGTCCGGATCCCGCGCCGCAATGGCCTCGATGCTCACAGGCGCGGACGGCTGCTCGAGATCACCGAACGCGTTGCGGCCCCCGGCGAGCTCCACGATCTCGCTCAGGAAGCTCGCGGATCCGATCACGATGGGTGGGTTGTCCCACGCCAACATGAGCACGCTGGGCGCCGCGGCCGGGGGTCGCGCCGCCACGCGCGTGAGCTCCGGCTGAAACGCGGACACCAGCGAGTCGGCCCGGACGCTGTCGCCCGTGAGCCGCCCCAGGAGCAGCGCCGCGCGGGCCAGATCCTCGAGGCCGTCGAGCTTCACGGAGGCTGCCGCGATCCCCACGCGGGCGAGCTGCGCGATAGCGGCATCGTTCGCGCCGGAATGATAGAAGACCACGAGGTCGGGGCGCCGGGCCACGATGAGCTCGACGTTGGGGTCGAGCCCGTCGCCCACACTGGGAACGGCGGATGCCTCCGGAGGGTCCTGGCACCAGCGGGTTCGTCCCACCACGCGATCGCCGGCGGCGATGGCGAAGAGCAGCTCGGTCGTGGCAGGAGAGAGGGAGACGATCCGCCGTGCCGGAGCCTGTAGCGTCACCGCCCGGCCGGCATCGTCCACCACGGGACCGGCGGCGGGGGCTCCGCTCGACCCGCACGCAAGAGCGAGAGCCGCGGCAAGCAGCCCGGTGCGTGAGGTCCTACGCAACAGCGCTCACTCCTTCCGAACCGGAAGGAAGCGAGCGGCGTTCAGCGGTGCATTGCTTGGGCGCGTGCCCACCTTCCCTCCCGCGAGGGATCAGTTGGTGGCGCGAACGCGGGGCGTCTCCTGGCTTCGGGCAGTCGGCTCGCCTTCCCGGTTTCCCAGTGGCTCTCGAGCCGCCCTACAAGCCCGTTACAGTGGCGGGGCCGCGCCGGTCTCTCACCGGCTTCCGCCCGCCGCGCTCGTCAATCCGTTGGGCGTCGTCCTTGCGGACGACATCTTACCGATAACGCCTGGGGCCCGATCCGTCTACCCCTGGCCCTCGCGTCGCGCCAGGGCCTCGGTGAGACGGGCCTTGAGCTCCGCACGGCGGACACGGTACTCCTCGTCTTGGCGGCCGGCGGCGCGCGCATCGAGGGTGGCAATCTCCGCCGCGAGGCGCTCTGGTTCATCGGCCCGCGCTGTACCCGTGTCGATTCCCATGTCACGCCACCACCTCCACAGCCCCACTCCGAGTGCCAGCGCCGCGACGGGAACCACGATCCACAACACGAGGCTCTCCGGGACGCCGGTACCGCGGCCGAACCGAACCACCACCTCCCCCCCGGCCGTCACGCCGTCGGCCGTGAACCGGCGAAACGGCGCCCCCTCGAGGTTCTCCCAGCCACGCGGCTCGAGGGGTGCCTCGACCACGGCCGCCGAATCCTCCAACAGCACGTGGAGTCGGCCCACGTCCTGATCCACGGGAAACTCCAGGGTACCGACGGAGGCCGGCACCAGGTAGCCCACCAACAGCTGTCGCTCACCCGGCGGCATCGCCGCCATGACCTCCAACCGGCCACCACGGTGCGCGATGGCCTGCTCGCTCATGTCGCCCGCTCCGAACTCGAGCTGATAAGCCTCCTGCGGCAGGGTGAGCCGCCACACAGGACGCCCGGTGTCGGGGGGGATGCGGGTCCGGTCGCCTGCGTTGTGCAACACCAGGAGCTCCACGACCCGGCGTGACCCGTCTGAGTCGCCGAACCGCACGATGACGTGGCGCTCGAACAGGGTGATCGGCGGACTGGTGGACGAGGTGTCGTAAACGACCAGCGTGGCGAAGGTATCGGGGGGCTGCGCTCTCCCGGCGAACGCTTCCGTGAAGTATGCGATCCCGTGGTATTGCGCGCTCACCAGGTAGCTCACAGCGGTGTCGCGAGACGGAGCCCCGACGGCGTAGCGACCCGAGCGGTCCGTGCGCACCGAATCCACCGGTGCGCCCTCCTGCAGCCCGACCTGGTGCAGTACAGCCCACGCCCCCGGGAGGGCCGTGGTGTCGCCCCCGGCGACGTGCACCACCCTCCCGCCTACACGAAAGCCCTGAGCCTCCAGCGTCGCCGCGAGACTCAGGGCCGCGAGCCCGACGGAGAGCCCTCTACGGAGTGAACTTGCCGAAATCTTCCGGGTCCAGGTTCTCGAGGTATGACTTCAGCGAATCGGCATCGATGCCCTCGGCGTCCGACGACATCGGCTCCACCGTGTCGACGGAGGTCAACTCCAGCAGTTCCTCGTGGGTGAAGATGGGCGCCTTCAGCCTGAGGGCGACGGCGATGGAGTCCGACGGCCGGGCGTCGATGTGAACCACGTGGTCGTCGCGCTGCAGGTGTAGCTCGGCGAAATAGGTGTTCTCCTTGACCTCGCTGATCACCACCCGCTCCAAGTCGGCCCCCAGCCCCACCACGATCTGCTTCACGAGATCGTGGGTGAGCGGCCGGGAGAACTTCACCCCCGCGAGCTCCATGGCGATGGCGCTGGCTTCCGCCGGCCCGATCCAGATGGGGAGCACCCGTTGCCCTTCCTTCTCCTGCAGGATCACTACCGGCGTGTTGGTGGCCCGATCGAGACCCAGGTGCGCCACCTTCACCTCGATCATGGGAATCAGGTTCCCTCGTCCCAGGAGGCCAGGTACCTGGCCTGCTGGTCGGTCAGCGTGTCGATCTGCACACCGAGCGCCGCGAGCTTGAGCTCGGCTATCCGCCGGTCGATCTCGACGGGCACCCGGTGCACCGCCTTCGCAAGACTGCCGTCGTGGGTGGCGAGATGTTCGGCCGCCAGCGCCTGATTGGCGAACGACATGTCCATGACGCTGGCCGGGTGTCCCTCGGCCGCCGCCAGGTTGATCAGGCGGCCCTCACCGAGGACGAACAGGCGCTTGCCGTCCAGAATCCACTCCTCCACGAACTCACGCACCCGCCGGGGCCCCTCCGCAACCTTGGCCAGGGCATCCAGCTCCAGCTCCACGTTGAAGTGCCCCGAGTTCGCGATGATCGCCCCATCCCGCATGAGGCGCATGTGCTCCAGCGATACCACGGTGGTGTTCCCCGTGAGCGTCACGAACACGTCGCCGACCTTCGCCGCCTCGGCCATCGGCATCACGCGGTAGCCGTCCATGCGGGCCTCGAGGGCCCGGAGTGGATCCACCTCCGTCACGATGACGTCGGCGCCGGCACCACGGGCACGCATGGCAAAACCGCGCCCACACCACCCATAGCCGCCCACCACCACGGTGGCGCCGGCCATGAGGATGTTGGTGGCCCGCAGAATGCCGTCGAGCGTTGACTGGCCGGTCCCGTATCGATTGTCGAAGAAGTGCTTGGTCTGCGAGTCGTTCACCGAGATCACCGGAAACTGCAGCACGCCCTGTTCCGCCATCGCCCGCAGGCGAATGACGCCGGTGGTCGTCTCCTCGGTGGAGCCGATCACGCCCGCCACCAGCTTCTTGCGATCCGCCGGGCTCAGTGTCTCCACCCAGCTGCGCACGGGTGACTCGAGGTCGTCCAGGCGGTCGAGGGCGATCATGTGCATTGCGCCCACCAGGTCCGCCCCGTCATCCATGGTGATCTCCGGGCCGTGCACCAGGCACGCCTGGATGTGGCGGTAGTAGGACTCGTGGTCCTCGCCCTTGATTGCGTACACCTTGATGCCGTGGTCGCGCGCGAGATAGGCGGCCACGTCATCTTGGGTCGACAGCGGATTGGACGCGCACAGGGCTACGTCGGCACCGCCGGCCTCGAGCGTGATCGCCAGGTTGGCGGTCTCGGTCGTGACGTGCAGACAGGCCGAGAGCTTGTGCCCCTTGAGCGGCTGCTCCTTGGCGAACCGCTCCCGTATCTGCCGCAGCACCGGCATGAACCGTTCCGCCCATTCGGTGCGGCGCTTGCCCTCTTCGGCGAGGTTGATGTCGTTGATGTCGTACTCTGGCTGCGTCTTCACTGACGTCATGCGTGCTCTTGGTGTTGGAGTGTCAATGCCGGGATCGGCGCCTAGGCCGCGCTTCTGACCGCCTCGCGGAGATCCTTCGCCCTGTTGGGGTCCTCCCAGGTGAACAGCTTGACGCGGCGTCCCAGGACGTCCGCCTCCACGGGCGTGCGCCCGAAGTGGCCGTATGCTGCTGTCGCGCGGTAGATGGGGTTCCGGAGTTCGAGCGATTCCAGGATCCCGCCCGGCGTGAAATCGAAGACCTCGCGCACGGCGCGCTCCAGCGCTTCGTCCGGGACGTTACCGGTGCCGAACGTGTCCACCATGACCGAGAGCGGCTCCGCCACGCCGATGGCGTAGGCGATCTGGACCTCGCAGCGTGCGGCCAATCCGGCCGCCACCACGCTCTTGGCCACCCAGCGCGCAGCATATGTCGCGGACCGGTCGACCTTGGAGGGGTCCTTGCCGCTGAACGCCCCGCCGCCGTGGCGCGCCGCACCACCGTAGGTGTCCACGATGATCTTGCGACCGGTCAGGCCGGCGTCGCCCTGTGGGCCGCCCACGACGAACCGCCCGGTGGGATTGATGAAGAAGTCGGCGCCCGCAGCGTCGAGCTCGTAGCGCGCCAGCACGGGCTTGATGACGCACTCGCGAACGCCCTCCTCGATGTCGTCGCTCCCGGCTTCGTCGGCGTGCTGCGTGGAAACCACCACCGACTTGACGCCTACCGGTCGCCCGTCGGCGTACTCCACGGCAACCTGCGACTTCCCGTCGGGGCGCAACCACACCAGCTCGCCCGAGCGCCGTACCTCGGCCAACCGGTGCGTCAGCCGGTGAGCCAGCATGATGGGGAGCGGCATGAGCTCGGGCGTCTCGTCGCACGCGTAGCCGAACATCAGACCCTGGTCGCCGGCCCCACCCGTGTCCACCCCCATCGCGATGTCGGGTGACTGCGGGTCGAGGGCGGTCAGTACCGCACAGGTGTCCGCGTCGAAGCCGTACGAGCCGTCCAGGTACCCGATGGAGCGTACCGTGTCCCGCACGATCTCGGGCACATTGAGGTGAACGTCGGTGGTGATCTCGCCCGCCACAACGACCATACCCGTGGTCACCAGCGTTTCACACGCCACTCGCCCGTGGGGATCGCCCGCCAAAACCGTGTCGAGCACTGCGTCGGAAATCTGGTCGGCCATCTTGTCGGGGTGGCCCTCGGTGACCGATTCCGATGAAAAGAGGTGGCGATGGGAGGTCATGCGACTCCGTCTTCGGAGGGTGCGCTCTTCACGAACCTTTCAAGCTAGCCGTGCGGTGCACCCCGGGCAACCGGCCGGCCTGCAACAGGTTCAGATCGACGTAGTTGGCGATCTCATCCTCGAGGATCGCCTCCACCTCGGCCGTCGTGGCGCAGTCCAACGCGGCCGTGGCGGCCCGCTCGGCGCCACTCGCCTCCACCTGCCGCACCAGCCACCGGGCCAGAGCCAGAGCCGGTGGAGAGACACTCAGCACCCGATATCCCAGCCCCAGGAGCAGGAACGCCGAGAGCGGGTCAGCTGCCATCTCCCCGCACACGCTGGTCTCGATGCCCGCCTCACGGCCGGCCTCGACAACGCCCCTGAGCAGCCGCAGCACCGCAGGGTGGTGCGGCGTGAAGCGGCCCGCCAGCCGCGCGTTGCCCCGATCCACCGCCAGCGTGTATTGGGTGAGGTCGTTGGTCCCAACGCTCATGAAGTCCGCACGCTCGGCCATGTGCTGCGCGAGGACGGCGGCCGCCGGCGTCTCGATCATGACGCCCACGGGCAGTGTAGTGGCAGCCTCGACGCCCTCGCGCTCGAGGTCCGCCGCCGCGCTCGCCACCATCTCCCGAGTACGCTCGATCTCCTCGACCTGGATGATCATGGGCACCATGAGCTTCACGTCGCCGTGCACCCGGGCCCGCAGCAGCGCCCGGATCTGCGTGCGGAAGATCTCCGGGTGGTCCAGGCACACCCGGATTGCCCGCCAACCGAGGAAGGGGTTGGGCTCGGGCAGCGACTGGAACGCGGCCGGGAATTTGTCGCCCCCCAGGTCGTAGCTGCGGATGACCACCGGACGACCCGCGAAGGCCTTCGCCACCCGCGCATAGAATTCCGCCGCCTCGAGCTCGCCGGGGAGTTCGGTACGCCCCAGGACCAGGAACTCGGTGCGCAACAGCCCGACTCCTTCAGCCCCATTGTGCAGCGTGCTCTCCACCTCCTCCGGCAGGTCCACGTTCCCCCGCAGCGCGATGGTCACGCCGTCGGTGGTCTCCGCCGGCTGGTCGATCACTTGCTCGAGTTCTTCCCCCAGGGCGCGGCGGTACCCTTCCCATTCCCTGGCCTCAGTCACTTCTCCGGGCGTGGGATCCAACACCACGATGCCGTGCGTGCCGTCCAGGATCACCTCCATGCCGTCCCGGATGCGCTCCACACCCTCGATGAGACCCATCACGCAAGGGATGCCGAGGGAGCGGGCAAGGATTGCCGCATGGGCGGTGCGCGTGCCTTCCACGGCCCCGAAGGCCGCCACCTGCTCGCGCTCCAACTGCACCGTCAGGCCGGGGGTGAGCTCACGGGTGAAGACGATGGCCGGGCGTCCTCCCGGGTCGTGCAGCGTGGCCGTAACCGACTTGCCCACCAGATGGTTGAGGACGGGCATCTGGATGCCCGTGAGATCGGCAACCCGCTGGCGCAGCCGGTAGCTCGAGGACTGCGACCAGAGAGCCCGCATCTCGAGGGTCTTGAACTCGAACGCCCGCTCGGCGCTGAGTTGGTTCTCGCGGATCAGGGTCTCCACTTCACCGAGGAAGTCCTCGTCTTCGAGCATCATGATCTGGGCGTCGAAGATCTTGGCCTCCTCGGCCCCAGCCTGCTCGAGGGTGCGCACCCGGAGATCCTCCATCAGCTCCTTCACGGCCGCGAGTGCCTCACGGAGCCGCCGGATCTCCCCATCCACCCGGTCGGGGGCCACCACCCGCCGCGCGACCGTGGGAAGCCCCCATGTCACGAGCCGCGCAGGGCCCACCACCATGCCGGGCGAGACGCCCACTCCTCTCAACCAGCGTTCGCGCGTCATTCTTCCAAATACTCGTCTGAGAAGTCGCGGCTCAATAGCCCGACCAGGGCTGCCAGGGCCTCGCGGGCATCGTCACCCTCGGTGCGCACGGTGACCTCGCTCCCGTACTCGGCCGCCAGGGTCATCACTCCCATGATACTCTTGCCGTTCACCCACATTCCGTCCTTCCCGACGGAGATCTCGGCGTCGAACTTCCCCGCCAACTTGACGAACTCCGCCGCCGGCCGGGCGTGCAGCCCCAACCGGTTCTGAATGATGGTAGTCTGCTCCAGGGCTACCACAGCCACCCCACGAGCAGTCCCACGGCGGCGGCGGCGAGTCCGAACCTGAGGCCGCCCAGCGCCGGCACGATCCAGCGCGACAACACGATGCCCAGCCCGGCCACGAGACCCATGGCGAGCCGGGTGCGGATCTGGAAATCCGCTGCGAGCCAGTTCGCCACCAGCGGCAACGCGAGCCCGACGGTAAAGGTCGCCAGCGGGCCCACTACGCGCAGTCCCCGCTGTACCGTGGCCGCCATGAGGGCGCGGGCCACGGCGTGGCCACTGCGCCAGCCGGCCCGGAGCGCCCAGCCGCGCACCGCGAAGTGCGCGACGTTGTAGAGCACCAGGAAGCTCACCACACCCACCACCGGCGAAACCAGCACGGTGACGGCCAGCCCCACGCCGGCGGCTGCCGGCAGCACGCCGGCCCAGATCAACCTGTCTCCCACCGAGCCGAGGGGCCCTACGAGCGCATGGCGCATGCGCCGGATCTGGTCGCCGGGCACACCATCGTGCTCCGCCCGCGCCACCGCTCCCACTTCCATCCCCGCCATGTAGGGGTGGGCGTTGAAGAACTGGGTGGCACGCTCCATCGCCGCGCGGTAGCGCTCCTTGGGAAGATCTCGCAGCAGCGGGATGCTCGCGAACGCCGAGCCCAGACCGACCATGCGGTCGTAGTTCCAGGACGCCTGGATCAGCAGCGTGCCGAGCCATGCGCGCCACAGGCCCCGTGTCACAGCACCACCACCAACGCCACACCCGCCGCAACTCCCAGAGCGAACCAGCGCAGGGCGAGCCCCCGACCGCTGAGCCGCATTCCCCCGGCGGCCGCCGCACCGACGGCCGCCCCCGACAGCACCACCGTCACCAACACCGCCCCGCCCACCGTGACCGGCGGCCAACGGTACGCGGCGGCGGCGAGCAGCAGTCCCGCTGCCGTCACCGAGAGCGCCCGCAGCGCGTCCCGCGCCAGACACCGGAGGTGAGTGGAGACGACGGCCGTCGTCTCCCCCGCGTCGAGAGCCGCCCGGTGCCGGCGCACGTCCTCCGTGTTGCGGCTCCGCACGACGCGGATGCCCACCTCGCCCAGATACGCCACCCCCAACCCCACGCACACGCCTACGCCTGTGCCTAGTGCGCCCGGCGCCCCCGCTGCGGTCGCGGCCGCCGCGACAGCCCCGAGCCCGTAGTCGGGATAGCGCACCGCGCCCACGGGAAGCACGTCAAGCGCAAACAGCTCCAGCACGACACCCACCGTTCCGCCAGCCACTGGATCACCCACGATGAGCCCCGCGACGGTCCCTGCCACCAGGGGCCGGGCGATCATCACCTGGCCCACGCTCACCAGGTCGAGGCCCACGACGGTGCCCCACAGCAGCAGCCAACCCCACTGCTCGATCACGTGAAGTCCCTCAGCGACACGGCCCGGGCCGTGGGGACGTCCTGGGCGGTTACCTTTACACCGTTCTCGCCGAGTCGCTCGAGCTGGATGGCTTCCTCATCGGAGAGGTAGACGTAGGAGAGGCGTGGTGTCCGCCCGGTCGCGTCGTGGAGTCCGCCGACGTTCACCTTGCCGATCTGCGGCGCCCCTCGGCACAGCCGCACGACGGTATCCACGTCCCCTACCAGGACGATGGTCCGCTGCGGGCCTGCGGCCCACTCCTCGATGGCGTCGACCGCCTCGTCAACCGAGGCGAACTCCACCATCAGCCCGGGTGGAACGCTCATGGAATAGAGCTCGCGCTCCCACTCGTTGCGGCTCACCTCGTCGTCCACCAGCACGATGCGCTTCGCGCCCAGTGCCTGGACCCAGCCCACGACCACCTGTCCGTGGATCAAGCGATCGTCCACCCGCACCAGCACTATGCTCATGTCTCCAGGGACCGGATCCCGCGATTGCCCGCCGACAGCGCCCGCTCGGCGGCTGCGGCCGGCGTCAGATCGCGGTGATAGACGAAGTCCAGGAGCATGGGGAGGTTGACCCCGGTCACCACGGCGACATCGTTACGGCCCCGCAGCTCGATTAGCACCGCCTGCACGCAGCTTCCCGCCGGCATGTCGGTGAAGACGACGGTCCGATCGGTCCCGACGGCGGCGCGCACCGAGCTGCACAGCGCGTCGCGGCTGGTGCCCATGTTGCTCAGCGCCACCAGCCCCCCGTTCTCGCCGGTGATCCCCTGCACCGCCTCCACCAGCGCCTCGGCGAGGGCGGCATGGGACACCACGACTCCTTTCAACAGCTCACTCATAGTCCTCGGAGAGATACTCCCTGAGCTCCACCTGCTTTGCCATGCGCTGGATCAGCCGCTCGTTGAAGCGCTCCGCTGAATCCACCCCGCTGTAGCGGAGCAGGTGGTTCATCGCCACGACTTCGCAGATCACGGTGAGGTTCTTCCCGGGGTTAAGCGGCACGACGACCAGAGGGAGCTCCACGCCGAGGATTCTGGTCGTCTGCTCGGTGAGGCCGGTCCGCTCGAAGTCCCGATCGATCTCCCAGTCCACCAACTCTACAACCACCTCGATACGCTTCTGCTGGCGTACCGCCCGCACCCCGAAGAGCGCCATGACGTCCACGAGGCCGATGCCCCGGATCTCCATGTACCGGTATGCCAGCTCGTGCGCCCGGCCGATGAGTACGTCGGCGCCGCGCTGCGTGATGTGCACGACGTCGTCCGCTACGAGCCGGTGGCCGCGCTCGACGAGGTCCAGCACGCACTCGCTCTTGCCGATGCCTGACCGCCCGATGAAGAAGAGTCCGACTCCGTAAACGTCCGCCAAGGACGCGTGCACGTTGGTGCTCGGCGCAAAGACCTCCGCCAGGTACGGGGTGATCCCCCGATAGAACTCCGCGGTCTTGAGTTTCGTTCGGATGACCGGGATCCCACGCTCCTTGGCGAGCTTCACGAGCTCCCGCGGGGCGGACAGCCCCTTGGTGATGAACACGCAGGGGAGCTCGTAACTCATGAACGTCTCGATGGCCTTGCGACGCTCCTCGGCAGTGAGGGACCGCAGATAGGCGATTTCGGTCTCGCCGAGGGCGTGCAGCCGGTCGGCCGCGAACCTGGCGGTGAACCCGGCGAACACCAACCCGGGGCTGGAGACGTCGGGGACCGTGATCTCCCGGTCGAGTCCCTGCTCGCCCGTGAGCACCTCGAGCTGGAGCGAGTCGCCCTTCCGCTCGAGGAGGTCGCTTATGGTGAGCGACGGCATGCGCTACGAGGCCGGGGAACGGCGCGGCGGGCGGCGTGTCTTGACGAGCTGATTGCGCACTTTGTCGACCGCGCTGTCCAGAGCCGTGCGAAAATCTCCCGCTTCCGCCGTCGCGATCTTCACCTGACCGCGGGGCAGGTAGAGTTGGATCTCGACGACCTTGCGACCATGGTCTGCGTCGAACACCACCTCCGCCCGTTGGGGCCGGTGCGCCGTCTTGGCAATCTTCGCCACCTGGTCTTCGGCCCGTTCTCTCAGATCCTCGGGGATGTCGCAGTGACGCGCCGTCACCATCGTCCGCATGATTCGATCACTCCTTCCGCACCGTTTCCAGAAGATGCGCTTCGGTCGCCGCGGCGGCGTGCTCCCAGGTGAGCGTTTCGGCGAACCGCCGGCCGGCGCCGCCGAAGGTCTCCACCAATCGGGGATCGCCGCTCAGCCGAAGCAGCGCAGAGGCCAGCGCCCGGATGTCACCGTGGGGAACCAGCAGTCCGGTCTCGCCGTCCCGCACCGACTCCCGCAGCCCCGGGCTGTCCGAGGCGATCGCCGGCGTTCCGCACGCTGCGGCCTCTACATTGGAGATTCCCCATCCCTCCTTGATGGATGGGAACACCAGGCCCCACGCCTGCCTGAGGAGTTCCCGCTTGCACTCTTCGCTCACGAACCCGAGGAAGCGAGCCGTCTCTCCCAACTCGAGCTGCGCGGCGATCCTCTCCAGCCGCTCTCGGTCGTCGCCCCCGCCCGCGATCTCCAGACGGAGATGCGGGCACTCGGCCCTGGCCGCGGCAAACGCGTGTAAAGCGACCTCTATCCCTTTATAACGCTTCAACCTCCCCACGTACAGAAATGTAGGGGTCTTGGTGCGTCCCGTGCCGGAATCGGGCGAGTACCACTGGGAATCGACGCCGGGGTAGATGACCCGCACCGCCTCCCGCCGCACGCCCCGCGCCACCAAATCGTCCCGCGTGCTGTCGCTGATGGCGTGGAACGCCGCACGGCGGTAGACACGGGGGATTGCCTTCTCGGCGAGCCATACCAGACCCGCCACCGGGAGAGACGCCTCGCGAAACGCCGTCGTGCCGAACAGGTGCGGCACGATCACGTACAGCGGCAGGTCGGTCAGGGTAGCGAGATAGAGGGGCAGCTTGTTGATGTCCTCGACCGCCACATCGTAGTGGCCCGCACGCAGCGCACGACGCACCGCGCCGCGGCCGTGGAGCGCGAACGTATGCCTCCCGCCGTGGCGCTCCACCCGGATCCCGTCGAGCGTGGCCGCGGGCGGCGCCCCCCGCCATCCCGAGGTCACGAGGCTCACCTCGTGCCCACGCTCCACCAGCCGCCGGAAGATCTCGAAGAAGTGGATCTCCGCCCCGCCCGCCTGGGGGTTCTCCCGGTCGAGCCAGTTCACCGCCAGGATCCTCACAGCCGGCCAGCCTCTCGCGCCACCGCGTCCAGCACACCGTTCACGAACGCCGGGGCCTTGGTCCCGGCGAACCACCGGGTGAGGCGCAGCGCCTCACTGATGGCCACGCGGGCCGGCACCGCATCGGTGGAGAGCTCGTACAGCGCGAGTCGCAGGATGTTCTGCTCGATGGCGCCGATCCGCTCCAACCGCCAGTTGTGGGCCGCCCGTCCGATCTCGGCATCGAGCTGCGAGGCCCGCTCCGCCACCGCGGAGGCCAGCGGCTCGGCCGCTTCGATGCTGTGCCGCCAGCGGGGCGAGCCCCGAAGCAGTCGCTCGACCACCTCATGCATCGGGGGTCGCTGCGAGAGTTCCCAGGCGTAGAGCAGCTGAAGTGCGCGCGCCCGCGTCTTGGTCTCACGCCGGAGCACGACTCTCGAAGCTCTCCACAGCGTGCAGCGTGTCCACCGCCGCCCGCGCCGCCTCCTCCCCTTTGTTCCCCGCTTCACCGCCGGCACGGGCCAACGCCTGGGCGAGGGTGTCACACGTGAGCACACCGAACCCGATCGGGATCCCGAAGCGCGTCGCTGCGTCGGCGAGTCCGCGGCTCGCCGCCCCCGCCACGTACTCGAAGTGTGGCGTTTCCCCCCGGATGACCGCTCCGAGAGCCACGGCCAGCCGGTACCGGCCCGTGGCGAGCCCACGGTGTACCACCAGCGGCAGCTCGAAGGCGCCGGGCACCCACACTAGATCGACGCGGTCGTCGGCGATGCCCGATTCGGCGAGGGCCGCCCGCGCTCCCTCCACCAACCGCCGGGTCACTCCCTCGTTGAAGCGGCTGGCGACGATCAGGACGCGCTGCGACGCGGACGCGCCGCCGTGGGAGCCGTCCACCACCTCAGTGGGCAAGGAGGTGGCCGAGCTTGTCCCGCTTGACCCGGAGATAGGCTCGGTTCTCGTCGGTGGCATCGGCGACGAGGGGCACGCGCTCCACGATCTCCAAGCCGTAGCCCTCGAGGCCGATCATCTTGCGGGGGTTGTTGGTCATCACCCGGATCGAGCTCAACTGGAGATCCATGAGGATCTGCGCCCCGATGCCGTAGTTGCGCAGGTCGGGCGCGAAGCCCAGGGCCTCGTTGGCTTCCACAGTGTCCCGTCCGGAGTCCTGCAGCTCGTACGCCTTGAGCTTGTTGAGGAGCCCAATCCCGCGACCCTCCTGGTCGAGGTACACGACCACGCCGGCTCCCTCCTGCGCGATCTGCGTCATGGCCGCGTCGAGCTGAAGGCCGCAATCGCAGCGGTGCGACCCGAAGACGTCACCGGTGAGGCACTTGGAGTGCATGCGCACCAGCACGTTCTGTGTGCCCTCGACGTCACCGTACACGAGGGCGACGTGCTCGTGATGGTCCACGTCGTTGGCGTAGCCGATGAGACGGAACTCCCCGTGGGGTGTGGGGAGTCGAGCCTCGGCCACCCGATGCACCAGCCGTTCGTTCTGCAGGCGATAAGCCACCAGCTGCGCTACGGTCACGAACGTCAACCCGTGCTCCTCCGCGAACTCCTCCAGCTGGGGCCGCCGCATCATCGTGCCATCCTCAGCGAGCACCTCGCAGATCACGCCCGAGGGATACAGCCCTGCCAGGCGGGCGAGATCCACGCTGGCCTCGGTGTGCCCCACGCGCTGCAGCACGCCGCCGGGCCGAGCCCTGAGCGGGAACACGTGTCCCGGCCGCCGCAGGTCCGACGGCGCAGTGGCCGGATCGATGACGACCTGCACGGTCTTGGCGCGATCGGCAGCCGAGATACCCGTTGTGACGCCGAAGCGTTTCGCAGCATCCACGCTCACCGTGAACGCCGTCTCATAGGCGTCGGAGTTCTCGTCGGCCATCTGCGGGAGGCCCAGAGCCTGACACCGCTCCGGTGTGAGGGTCTGGCAGACGAGCCCCCGGGCGTGCTTGGCCATGAAGTTGATCATCCCGGGCGTCACGTGCTCCGCCGCGCCGATCAGGTCGCCCTCGCTCTCGCGGTCTTCGTCGTCCGCGACGAGCACGAGCCTACCATGCTTGATGTCCTCGATGGCCTGCTCAATGGTTCCAAACGGCATAGTCGCTCAAGACACCCGGCGCTCGACGCCGGGACGCCTCCTCCTACTGGTTGCTTGGTCCCGCCCGCTGCTCCATCAACTGGCGTACGTACTTCCCGATCACATCCGCCTCCAGATGCACGCCGTCGCCCGGCTCAACGATCCCCAGCGTCGTATTCTCCCGCGTGAACGGAATCACCGAGAGCTGCACCACGCCCGGAGCGGGCAGCGCGTTCACCGTCATGCTCACCCCGTCCACGGCGATGGAGCCGTAAGGGATGCACAGCTCGCGCACCTCGGGGGGGACGGCGATGTCGATGAGGACCGCGTCCTCCTTGGACGTGACCTCGACCACCTCACCCACGCCGTCCACGTGCCCCAGGACCACGTGCCCGCCGAACCTGTCCCCCGCGGACATGGCCCGCTCCAGGTTCACCCGTTCTCCGACCCGGAAGTCCCCGAAGCGGGTGCGCCCGCGCGTGGTGACCACGGCCTCGATCTTGAACCGACCCGGGTCTCGCTCGACGATCGTCATGCACGCGCCGTTGATGGCGATGCTCTCCCCGACCTCGAGATCCGGAAACGGCGCCTCGATAGTGAGAGCGAACCGCTCACCGTCGCGCTCGATCTTGGCGACGGTCCCCATCGCCGTCACGATGCCGGTAAACATAGCTCCCGGTCGACCACCAATAATGTATCGGGTCCCATGGCCCGACGCTCGGTAACCGCCCACCGCAGGTTGTCTTCCAGCGGCATGCCCGCCCGGTCGCCGAACGCCGGCACGCCCACCCCGAGCCACAGCGGCGCCTGGATCCAGTAGATCCGGTCCACCAGATGCGACTCCAGGAGCGCCCCGGCGATGGAGCCGCCCCCCTCCACCAGCACCGCTCGCAGCCCGGTCTGCCGCAGCGCCCGCACCACGGCATCGAGGCTGTCGGCGGCGATCACCCGGGCTCCGGACCCGGCCAACTCCTTGGCGGTGCGCTCGTAAGTGTGCGAACCGGTGATCACGATGGTGGGAATCTCCTGCGCGGTGCGTACCACCTGAACGTCCGAGCGGATCATGCCGCCCTTGGTAACCACCACGCGCGTGGGCGGCACCCTGGGCTCCAGTGCACCGCGGACCGTGAGCTGGGGATCGTCCACCTCGACCGTGCGCCGGCCAACCGCGATGGCGTCGAACCCGGCCCGCAACCAGTGCACGAACTCCCGGGCCTCGGTGCCGGAGAGCCACTGCGAGCGCCCTCCCTCATCGGCCAGGAGGCCGTCCAGCGAGGTAGCCAGCTTGAGAGCGATGAAGGGCCGCTCCGGGCGGCGCTGGCCCCACAGGAACGGCGCGTTGAGGCCCGCCGCCTCCTCCCGCATCAGGCCCCCCTCGACCTCGACCCCTGCTGCCCGCAGCCGGGCGGCCCCGCCTGCGGCCTCCGGATGCAGATCCTCCACGCCGTAGACCACCCGCTCCACCCCCGCCTCCACCAGCGCGTCGGTGCACGGCGGCGTCTTCCCGGCATGCGTGCACGGCTCCAGGTTCACCACGCAGGTGGCGCCCTTGGGGTCATCGCACGCGGCGAGCGCCGCCACCTCGGCGTGCGGCTGGCCGTACTCCTCGTGCGCTGCCTCTCCGATCACCCGCCCGTCCTTGAGCAGCACCGCGCCGACCATCGGATTGGGCGCAACCCGTCCCCAGCCGCGCCGCGCGAGCTCGATCGCGCGGACCATGGCTTCGCGCTCGGTCATCTTCGCCTCATCGCAATTGGACACCTTCACCCTCCACGATCTCACCCACCACCCACGTGTCGATATCGGCGGCCGCGGCAGCCCGGCGGACCTCGTCCACGGCTACCGGCGGCGTCACCGCGATCATTCCCAGCCCCATGTTGAACACCTCGAACATCTCATCTCTGCTGACCTTGCCCGCTTCCTGCAACAGCCGGAAGACCTCCGGCGCAGTCCAACTATTCCGGTCGACCTCCGCCTGGCAGCCCTGCGGCAGTGAGCGCGAGAGGTTGCCCGGGATCCCGCCGCCGGTGATGTGCGCCAGGGCATGCACCCGGCCGAGCACCGGTGCGAGAGCCTTCCAGTAGCTGCGGTGCACCTTGAGGAGCTCCTCCCCCACCGCCACATCCAGGCCGGGCAGCACGCTACCCACGTCCAGTCGCAACTCATCGAACACGATGCGCCGGGCCAGAGTGTAGCCGTTGGTGTGCAGCCCGCTCGACGCGAAGCCCACCAGCACATCGCCCGGGCGCACCGCGTGACCGTGGAGCGCCCGCCCTTCATCCACAACGCCGATGATCGTACCCGCCAGGTCGTAGTGGCCCGGATGGTAGAGGTCCGGCAGCTGCGCCGTCTCCCCACCAGCGAGGGTCATCTCGTGAGCCCGGCACCCCCGGACCACGCCGTCCACCAGCTGCGCGATCGTCTCGCTGGAGACCTCGGCCACGGCCAGGTAATCGAGGAACGCAATGGGCGTGGCCCCGTGCACCAGGATGTCGTTCACGGAGTGATTCACCAGATCCTCGCCCACGGTGTCGTGTCGCCCGGCCCTGATGGCCACCAACACCTTGGTGCCGACCCCATCGGTGCTCATCACCAGCGTAGGCTGCTCCAGCCCCTCCGGCAGGCGCACCATGCCCCCGAAGGCGCCGACCCCGCCCCGGGCGAGCCCGGTGCGGGTCGAGGCCACCGCCTCGGCGATACGACGCTTTGCCCGGTCGGCGGCGTCCAGGTCGACGCCCGCTTCGCGGTAGCGCTCGGCAGAGCTCACGCACCCACCTCTGCGTCGGCGGCCCGCGGCACTGCACAGCTACGACGGCACATACTCGTGCTCCGGCTTGATATCGAAGCGCACGAGCTCGGCGAACTCCCGGACCCGGGACGTCACTTCCGCCGGTCCGATCTCCCCGAAGCGCTCCACCGAGAACCGCTCCACGGCGAACGAGCCCATGGCGGACCCGTAGACCATCGCTCGCCGTAGGTTCTCGGGCGAGACGTCGTCGGAGCGCGCCAGGTGTCCCATGAACCCGCCGGCGAACGAGTCCCCGGCGCCGGTGGGGTCGAACACCTCCTCGAGGGGGAAGGCCGGGATGTAGAAGACCCTGTCCCGCTCGTACAGCACGGCGCCGAACTCACCCTGCTTGATCACCACGATGCGCGGCCCCGCCTTGAGAATCCACCGCGCCGCCCGGTACACGTTCCAGTCGCCTGAGAGCTCCCGCGCCTCGGCGTCGTTCACCAGGATCACATCGATCCGTCGGAGCAGCGCGAGGAGCGCCTCGTGCTTGCTCTGGATCCAGTAGTTCATGGTATCGCAGGCAACGAGCGTCGGCCGGTGGATCTGGTCCAGCACGTTGAGCTGCAGCTCCGGATCGATGTTGCCCAGAAAGACGTAGCGGGCGTCGCGGAACGCCTCGGGGATCTTGGGATCGAACGTGGCGAACACGCCGAGGTGGGTTTCGAGTGTCTCCCGATTCTGGAGATCGTAGGAGTACTTCCCCCTCCACCGGAAGCTCTCCCCCGCCGCCCGTTCGACGCCGCCCGTGTCCACTCCCTGGGCCGCCAGCCGCGCCAGGGCTTCCTCCGGGTAATCATCGCCTACGACGCCCACGATCTGAACCGGGTGCAGAATGCTGGCGGCGTGGCTGAAGTACACTGCCGAGCCGCCCAACGCGTCGGCGTTCGAGCCGAACGGCGTCTGCACCGAGTCCAACGCGATGCTTCCCACGACCAGCAAGCCCATCAGCTACATCCGTTCCGGGGCCGTCACCCCCAACAAGGTCAGTCCGTTGGCCAGCACGATCTGCGCTGCCCGGGCCAGCACCAGGCGTGCCCGCTCCAGCTCCGCGGCCACCCCGAGGACGCGGTGGTGGTGGTACCACGCGTTCACCAGGCGCGCCACCTCTTCCAGGTACGCTACGACCCGATGCGGCTCGAGGGCCGCGGCGGCCTGATCGACCAGCGCCGGGTATTCCGCCAACCGCTTGATCAAGTCCTGTTCCACCTGCTCGTTCAGCAGCGCCAGGTCGGCGCCGGCGGCGTCGATGGCCGCCGCCGCGAGCCCGGCGGTGCGGAAGATGCCGGCCATGCGGGTGTGGGCGTACTGCACGTAGTACACGGGGTTCTCTTCCGACTGTTTGGTGGCGAGGTCGATGTCGAACACGAACTGCGCGTCGCCCTTGCGCATCAGGAAGAAGTAGCGGGCCGCGTCCACGCCCGCCTCCTCGTAGAGGTCCCGCAGCGTGACGAACTCCCCAGAGCGCTTCGAGAATCGCACCTCCTGGCCGTGCCGCATCACCCGCACGAGCTGCACGATCACCGCCCTGAAGAACCCCTCGGGCCGGCCCATGGCCAGCATGGCAGCTTGCATGCGGGCCACGTAGCCGTGGTGATCCGCGCCCCAGATGTCGATCGCGAGATCGAAGCCCCGCTCTGCCTTGGTGCGGTGGTAGGCGATGTCCGGCAGGAAGTAGGTGTACGACCCGTCCCCCTTGCGGAGCACCCGGTCCTTGGCATCTCCGAAGGCCGACGTGTTGAGCCACAACGCGCCGTCCCGCTCGTAGCTGAGCCCGCGGCCGGCGAGCTCCTCGAGCGTGGTCTCGAGCAGCTCCTGGCGGTACAGCTCGCTCTCGTGGTAGACCAGGTCGAACCGCACGCCGAAGTCGGCGAGATCCCGGTCCTGCTCCTCGCGCTGCGTGCGCACCGCGACGGCGCGACACTTAACTAGCCCCTCTGCCTCCGGCAGGTCGGCGAGGGCCGGGTCGTCCGCTAGCATCTGCCCCGCTAGCTCCTCCAGGTAGCTCCCGTGGTAGCCGCCCTCCGGGACTTCCCCCTCGCGTCCCGCGGCCTGCTGGAGCCGCGCCCAGAGCGACGCCGCCAGCCGCTCGATCTGGAGCCCCGCGTCGTTCACGTAGAACTCCCGCTCCACTTCGTGCCCCGTGGCCTCGAGCAGCGATGCGATGGCGTCGCCCAGCGCCGCCCCGCGGCCGTGCCCCACGTGGAGCGGCCCCGTGGGGTTGGCCGACACGAACTCGACGTTCACCCGCCGCCCCCGACCCGCGGCGGAGCGCCCGTAGGCGTCCGCCTCCGCCACGATCGTGCGGAGCACCTCGGCCAGGGCTGCGTCCGCGAGCCAGAAGTTGATGAAGCCCGGGCCGGCGATCTCTGTCCTGGTGACCAGTCCTGGCGGCGGATCGAGCCGGGACACAATGGTCTCGGCCAGCTCCCGCGGCCGCTGCCTCAGCGGCTTGGCGAGCTGCAGCGCCACGTTGGTGGCGAGATCGCCGTGCGACGGGTCGCGGGGGCGCTCCAGCACCACCGTCGCGTCGGGTGCGCCCAACGCGGCGACGGCCTGCTGTAGCGCCTCGCGGAGCCCCTCGGCTCCAACGGTCAGGACTTGGCTCCCTTTTTCTTGGGGGTCTTGGAGGTATCCGGCACGGCCCCCGCCTCCTTCTTGCCTTTCTTCTTCCCCGGGGCCTCCTCGGCCGCGGGCCTCTTCCCCCCGCGCCCGTAGTCGGTGACGTAGAAGCCGGAGCCCTTGAAATGGATGCCAGCCCCCCCGGTGATCACCCGCTCGCCCGGGGTGCCACAACTGGTGCACTTCGCCCGCGTAGCGTCCGTGATCTTCTGAAACGCCTCGTACTCGTGGCCGCATTCGGGGCAGCGGTAGCCGTACGTCGGCATGCTCGCAAGTCCAGTATTTACAACAGGATACGGAACTTAAGGGGGGCCGGGGCCGAGGTCAAGCGGGTGGGGGGAATCGGCACCCCAACTGCAACCCCGCTCGACTTGGCCTCTGGCTCAGTGCCGCAACCGAAAGCTCCCCCACACCTCCCGCAGGGTGTTGGCGATCTCACCCACGGTGGCCCGGGCCCTGACCGCTGCGATGATGGGCGGCATGAGGGGCGCCTCGCCCCGCGCCGCCTGCGCCAAAGAGTCCAAGGCCCCACGCCAGGCACCCTCCTCCCGCACCTCCCGGGCCCGCCGCACCCGCTCCACCTGCTGGGCCGCCAGGGCCGAGTAGTCGGGCTCTGCGATCGGCGGTAGCTCGCCCCCCTCGGTGAACCGGTTTACCCCCACCACCACCACGTCGCCGGCCTCTACCGCCCGCTGGTACTCGTAGGCCGAGCGCGCGATGGCGTCCTGCAGGTCACCGCGCTCCACGGCCCGGGCCGCACCACCCCCGTCGGCGATCTCGTCCAGCAGCTGCCGGGCGGCTGCTTCCAGACGGTCCGTGAGATCCTCTACATAGTAGGAGCCCCCCAACGGATCGACTGTCTGCGCCGTACCGGACTCGTGAGCCAGGATCTGCTGGGTGCGCAGCGCGAGGTGGGCGGCCTCGGGGCTGGGCAGCGAGAGTGCCTCATCGAAGCTGTTGGTGTGGAGCGACTGGGTGCCTCCCAGGGTCGCGGCAAGGGCTTGCACCGCCACCCGCACCACGTTGTTCAGCGGCTGCTGTGCGGTGAGCGTGGACCCGCCGGTCTGGGTGTGGAATCGCAGGCGGCAGCTCTGATCGCTCCCCCCGTAGCGCTCCCTGACCAGGGTCGCCCACAGGCGCCGCGCGGAGCGGAACTTCGCCACCTCCTCGAACAGGTCGTTGTGTGCGGCGAAGAAGAACGACACCCGCGGCGCGACCTGCTCTATGTCCAGCCCCGCCGCTACGGCGCGGTCCAGGTACTCCAGTCCGGCGGCGAAGGTGAAGGCAACCTCCTGCACCGCGGTGGCCCCCGCCTCCCGCATGTGGTAACCGCTGATGGAGATGGGGTTGAACGGCATCTCTTCGGCCGCCACGAACTGCAGCACGTCGGTGACGAGGCGCAGCGACGGCTGCACGGGGAAGATGTACGTCCCCCGCGCCACGTACTCCTTCAGGATGTCGTTCTGCACCGTGCCGCGGAGCTTGGTGCGGGAGCCACCCCGCTCCTCCGCCACCACCACGTACATCGCCAGCAACACGGCGGCCGTGGCGTTGATGGTCATGGAGGTGGAGACCTCCTCCAGGGGAATCCCCTCGAAGACCCGGGCCAGGTCGTCCACGGTGTCGATGGCGACCCCGGCGCGCCCCACTTCACCCTCCGCCACGGCGGTGTCTGAATCGTGGCCCATCTGCGTGGGGAGATCGAACGCCACGGAGAGGCCGGTCTGCCCCGCCGCCAGCAGCTCCCGGAAGCGCCCGTTGGTTTCCTCCGCGGTGCCGAATCCGGCGTACTGGCGCATGGTCCAGAGCCGGCCGCGGTACATGGAAGGGTGGATACCGCGGGTGAAGGGAAACGATCCAGGTGTTTCGTCGCGGGTCACGGAGCCGTCGGGCCCGTAGACCGCGTCCACCGGGAGCCCCGCGGGCGTGCGCCGCTCGTCGCTCACGAAGCCGCCGCGGCGTCGACCTCGGCCACAGTCTGCTCGACGAACGCCACGTCCTCCTTGCTGCCGATCAGGAGCGGCGTGCGTTGGTGCAGCTCGGTGGGCTTGATGTCCAGGATGGGGGTCACCCCGTTGGAGGCCGCGCCACCCGCCTGATTGGCGATGAAGGCCAGCGGGCACGCCTCGTAGAGCAAGCGCAGCTTGCCTTGGGGGGCCTTGGAGTCGGCGGGGTACATGAACACGCCGCCGGAAAGCAGGTTGCGGTGGAAGTCGGCCACCAGGGATCCGATGTAGCGGGCATTCTTGCGGTGCTCCGTGTCTTCGACGCCCTTGAAGGCCTGCACCACGCGGCGGTACCCCTCGGTCCACCGCCGGTAGTAGCTCTCGTTGATGCTGTAGTACTTCCCCACCGCCGGGGTCTTGATGTCGTGATTAACCAGGCGGAATTCGCCGATCGTCGGATCGAGGGTGAAGAGGTGCACGCCGCGGCCCACCGTGTACACGAGCACGGTGCTCGAGCCATGGATGACGTAGCCCGCCGCCACCTGGTTCCGCCCCTGCTGGAGGCAGTCCTGGAGCGTTCCCGGCCCGGACTTGGTGACCCTGGTGTGCACGGAGAAGATGGTGCCGATGGAGACGTTGACGTCAATGTTGGAGGAGCCGTCGAGGGGATCGTGCAGCAACACGTACTTCCCGGGGTTGAATTCCTCGGGAATGGGAAGGGGGTCGGGGTCCTCCTCCGAGGCCATCACGCACACCCTGCCCGTGTGCATGAACGCCTGCTTCATGGTCTCGTTGGCGATCACGTCCAGCTTCTGCTGCTCTTCCCCCTGGATGTTGGTGCGCCCGTATGCGCCCAGCACATCCACCAGCCCGGCGCGCCGCACGTACCCCGAGATGACCTTGGACGCTAGCGCGATGTCGTAGAGCAGCTGGGTAAGCTCACCGGTGGCCTCCGGGTGCAGCCGCTCCTGCTCGAGAATGAACCGCTCAATCGTGACAATTGACGAATCCGGCACCGTATCCCCTCCCAAAGCGTCGTGGCCTGCCCCTGTATGATCGTAAGATAGCGCCCGTCCGTTTCGATGGTTACCGCGCCGCCGCGGTCCGTGCGCCACACCGCGGTGCCGCGCCCCGCCAGCCTCCGGAGCACGGTGGCCGCTGGGTGCCCGTACGCGTTGCGTCCCACGCTGATCACCGCCGCCGCCGGCGCCACGGCATCCAGCCACTCGGGGGTGGTGCTCCCGGCCGACCCGTGGTGCCCCACCTTGAGCACCTCCGACTGGCCCACGCTCTGGAGCAGCACGCGCTCCGCGGGCTCACCGATATCGCCCGTCAGCACTGCATCGAAGCAACCGTATGAGACACGCAGCACCACCGAGTTCTCGTTGGGCTCTACCCGGCGCTCCAGCCAACGGGCCGTCGGATGCAGCACGGCTACCACCACCGAGTCGATCACCAGCGTGTCACCGGCCCGGGCCGCCCGCCACGGCACGCCGCCGGCGTCGAGGGCGGCGAGGTACTCCAGGTATAGCCGGGTGCCCAGGGGCTGCCCCGGCTCCAGCACCAGCTCCGGATCGAGTTGTCGCAGCACCGCCGGTGCGCCGCCGAGGTGGTCGGCGTCCCCGTGGGACACGACCAACACCGCGAGTCGCTGCACTCCCTGGCGCCTCAAGAACGGGACCACCACGGCGCGTCCGGCGTCGCCGGCGGCGCTCCTGGGCCCTGCGTCCACCAGGACCCAGCGGCCCCTGGGGGTGCGCATGGCGATGGCGTCTCCCTGACCCACGTCGAGCACGTGAAGCGTGAGGCTCCCCTCCCCGTCACGGCGGTCGGCCGCCGCCAGCGCCACCAACAGCCAGCTCGCGGTGGCGGCGAGTGCCGGGAGCCGTCGCACCAGGCTCCGGGGGCGTCCGCGCCTGCCCGCCGCCCAGAAGACGGCGACCGAGAGAGCCGTCCACGGCACGGCGAACCCCAGTCCCGACCTCCCCGTGACGTTTCCCAGCGGGAGCGCCGCCGCTGCCCCCGCCACGCGCTCGATGGCAGCCAGCACCAAGCCTGCGCCGCCGGCCACCAGCTCGCCGGCCGCGAGACTTGCGATGACCCCTGGGACGGCCACCCCCGCGAGGGGGACGGCCACCAGGTTGGCAGCCACCCCGGCGGGGGCCACCGTCCCGAAGGCGAATGCGGTAATGGGAGCTGTGGCGAGTGTGGCGCCGGCAGAGGCGGCAGCCAGACGCCAGGCGGGGTGGCGCCGCCGCGCCGCCGGGAGCCACGCGGCGGCCGCGCCCGTCCCCCACACCGCCGCAACAGAGAGCCACGCTCCCACGGCCGTCACGGCGGCGGGCTCGATCAGCATCACGGCGAACACCGCGACGGCCAGCACCGCCGAGCGTGGCGGGTGACGCTGCCTGAGCCGCGCGGCGGCGTGGAGCGTGAGAAAGCCAGCAGCCCGGGTCGCCGGGGCGGGAAAGCCCAGCAGGGCGACGTAGCCCCAGCTCGCCGCAGCGCTCAGCACCCACGCCTTCCCGGGGGACGCCACCCGCCGGAGCAGCAGTACCAGCCACCCGGCCAGCAGCCCCACGTGGAGCCCCGAGATGGCCAAGAGATGTGCCAGGCCCGCGGCGGCGAACGTATTGCGCAGCGACGGCGGCAGGTCCTCGCGCCGCCCGATCACCATGGCCTCCACCAACCCGGCCCGCCTGCCGTACAGCCCTCGCAGCCGACGGGCCAGAGCCTCCCGCATGGGATAGCGCCAGCCCCGCGGGGCCTCGAGCACCCTGAGGTGCGCGACCCGAAGCACGCCTCCGGGGCGGTAGGCCCCCACCGCCACAACCCGGGCACCCGCAGGCGGCCGCAACTCACCGAGGCGCAGCCGGAGGGTGCCCCGGCAACCCTCGGCGGCGTGGCGCACGTCGGCTGTCGTGGTGCCTCGGGGTCCCGCTGCGTCGTGCAGCCGCAGGGTCGCCGCCTGCGCGCCCGGTCGCCAGACAGCCGAGCAGTGCGCCTCCCGCTGCACCGCGCGCAGCGTGCCGGCGAGCGTCCCCAGGGCAAAGGCCGCCACCAGCACCCCTGCGAAACGCCGCCCCAGCACCCCCGCGATGGCCGGCGGGACCAGGCACCACAGCAATGCGTGGGGGAGCAAAAAAGTGAGGCCGGTCCAGAGACCGGCCCCGTAGGCGAGGGTCAGTCGGGTAACGGGCGGCGCCACGGCCGCCCTACCCTAACGTGCCTGATGCCCCGGCCTGGGTGCGGCTGTCACCTTGCGGAATCCCTCGAGCAACACCACCGAGATATCGGCCACCTGCTGCTCGGCCTGCATCCGCACGTGGGCCAGCGCCTCTCCCGTGGGCTGGGCCACGTAATGCGGCGCCACCCGGTTGAGGGCATACACCAGGACATCCACGCGGCACTGCTCGCAGCCGCAGAAGCCCTCGACCGTCGACACGAGACGTTTGTACTCGTCTTCGGCAAGATCTTCGATCAGGTTTCTCATCTGACGACCGCCAGCTCCCGGCGTTCCGAGTCGGGAACGCCCGTGAACGTTGCGCCAGTGGTCCCGGAGAGGCGGACGGTGCGGTACGTGCCGATCCACTCCGGCGGCCCCTCCACCAACACGATCTTGTTCGTTCGGGTCCGGGTCTGCAAGAGGGAGCCACGCCGGGCCACCTTCTCGACCAGGACATCCTGGGTCGTGCCCACGAGCTCGATGTTCTTGCGCCGCGCCACCTGCCGCACCACGGCGATGAGCCGCTCCAACCGCCCGCCGGCGACGTCGTCGGGCACCGCATCGGGCAGGCGCAACGCCGCGGTCCCGTCCCGGGGCGAGTACCTGAAGGTGAACGCGTCGTCGAAGCCCACCTCCCGGACCAGACTCTCCGTCTGCCGGAAGTCGTCTTCCGACTCGCCGGGGAAGCCCACGATGATGTCGGTGGTAACGGCGAGACCCGGAACTGCGCCCCGCAGGCGCGCAACGCAGGCCAGGTACTGCTCGCGGGTGTAGCGCCGGCCCATGCGCTTGAGGATGCGGGACGCGCCGCTCTGCACGGGCAGGTGCACGTGCTCGCACACCGCCTCCACCTGCGCCATCGCCTCGATGACCCGGTCCGTGAAGTCGTTGGGATACGGGCTGGTGAACCGCACCCGGCGAACCCCCGGGATCGCGCCCACCGCCCGCAGCAGGTCGGCAAAGTCCCACTCACCATCGTGATAGCTGTTCACCGTCTGGCCGAGGAGTGTCACCTCGGTCACGCCGTCGGCCGCAAGCCCCTCGACCTCACGCACGACGTCGGCAAGCTTGCGACTCCGCTCGCGGCCCCGCGTCATCGGAACGATGCAGAACGTGCATCGATAATCGCAGCCCCGCTGCACCGTGACGAACGCCCCCACGCGGTCCGCGGTGCGCCGCGTGGGAATATCCTCGTAGTGCTCCCAGGACTTGAACTCAACTTCCGCCGCTCGGGCCCCATTCGCCGCACCCTGGATCAGGGCCGGGAGCCCCCGGTAGCCGTCGGGCCCCACCACGAGGTCCACGTGCGACGCCTCGTCCAGCAACCGGGCCCCGAGGCGCTGCGCCATGCACCCCACGATCCCCAGGACCACCCCGGGCCGCTTGTGGCGCTTGAGCTCGCCCATGCGGCCGATCACCCGCTGCTCGGCATTGTCCCGCACCGCACAGGTGTTCACCAGCAGGACGTCTGCCGCGGCCGGATCGTCGGTAGCCACGTAGCCGTCGCGTCCCAGCCGACCCAGGATCAGCTCGGTATCGGCCACGTTCATCTGGCAGCCGTAGGTCTCGACGTAGACGTGCTTCATGACTCCAATGACTCGACGGGCTCGGCCCGCAGCGTGCCGTCCTCCATGCCAGACAGCGTCGCAGCGACGCGGCTGGGCACCGACCGCTCGCTCGACAGATAGACCGAAAGGTAATCCTCGGTCAGTCCTTCGAACCATCCGCTCGCCCGGCGGAGCAACACGACGTCGGCGGGGCCACCGTCGCGCGACGCCCGGTACGCCGCCCCCTTCGCCGCAGCCAGCTCCCGCAGTTGGGCCGCACGCTGGGCCGCCGTCTCGGGCGCCACCGGCGTACCGAGGTGGCGCGCCGCGGCATCGGGACGCTCCGAGTAGGGAAAGACGTGGAGATACGTGAACGGGAGCACCTCGATCAGCTCCACGGTCCTGGCGTGATCCGCCGGCGTCTCGCCGGGGAACCCGACCATCACGTCGGCCCCCAACCCGAATGCCGGCAGGCGCTCAGCCAGACGCTCGATGCTGCCCCGGTACGTGGCCGCCGTGTACCAGTGCCGCCCCATGCGCTTGAGCAGCCGATCGCTCCCCGATTGGAGGGGCGCGTGCAGGTGCGGCGCCAGCCGCTCGGGGGCGCCGCTCATGAGCTCCGCCAAGCGATCGTCCACCTCGGTCGCCTCTACCGAAGACAGACGCCAGCGCACCTCTGGAACCGCCGTGATGAGTCGCTCGACCAGCGCGCCCAGGGTGATCCCGTCACCCAGGTCGCTGCCGTAAGAGCCGATGTGCACACCGGTGAGCACGAGCTCCGCGTGAGCGGTCGCGAGGGTCTCGGCCTCGCGTATCACCTCCGCGGGATCGCGCGACCGGCTGGCACCGCGGGCCAGCGTCGTGGCACAGAAGGTACAGTGCTCATCGCAGCCGTCCTGGATCTTGAGCCACGCCCGGGCGCCCCGACCGAACGTCCGGAGAACGGGATCGATTCCCCCGATGGGCAGGTCCAGCGCCTCCAGCACGCGGGCGGGATCGGTGCCACCCAGTACGCCGATCACGTTGGGAAGCGCCGCGATGGTGCCGTCATCCAGCGCGGCGGCGCAGCCCGTGACGATGGTCTGCACGCGCCGGTTCTCGCGGGAGAGGCGGCGTACCAGGCTGCGCATCTTGGCCTCGCCCACGTGGGTGACGGTGCACGAGTTCACCACGGCGGCGTCGGCCTGCCCGGGCTGCTGCACCACTGCCGCGCCGGCGGCCTCCAACGCCTGTCTGAGAACCTCGGTGTCGTACTGGTTGGCCTTGCAGCCGAAGGTGTGGAGGTAGACCCGGGTCACGGCCGAATGGCGACGCCCAGGGACCACTGCCAGGCACGCTCGCTAGCCCCCCCGCCATCCCGCATTACCCGCTCCAGGCCGAGATCGAACGCGGCCCGTCCGCCGCCCAGCAATAGCCCCGCGCCGGCGACAAGGTCGATCTCCCGCGGTTGGTCCTCGAGGGGGCTGAACGGCAACTGGGCGTAGCGGAAACCCAGCCGGATGGGAAAGCGTGTACCAAGCTCCAGCCCCGCTCCCACCTCCCAGGTATCGAAGGCGTTGACCCCCCCGAGGTCGGCGAGGTCCTGGTCGGCGTCTCCCCAGGAGCGCCACGCCGCGGTGACGCCCAGACGGAGGCTGGGTGCCGGTCTGTACTCCAGTCCGCCGGACACCGTTATGGGGAGTTCGACTTGGGGGCCCGCAACGCCGTCCCGGGTCAGCGAGATCCGGTTGTCGGTGCGGAACGTTGCGCCCACGCGCAGGGATCGGATGGGGTAGAACATGATCCCGCCGGAGAAGCCCAGCCCCGAGTACTTGACCTGGCTGTTGTGATCGAGCGGGAGGTAGGCGCTGTCGCCATACAGGCGCGTGAGGGTCTCACGCGTCGAGCCCGTGATGACGTGCACCGCCGCGCCGACGGCCACGGCGTAGCTGATATCCCACGCTACGGCCCCCCGGAGATCGACGATGGCGCCGTCCGACCGCGTGCGATCCAAGATGGTGATGCTGTCGCCCCGTAGCTCGATCGTGTCTCCGGTCACCAGATCGAAGGTGCGTTCCGCGTAGATGCCGTATGACGCCGCGAATGTGACGGGCGTGCCGCTGATGACCCCGGCGATAGAGGCGTAGGGGAACCGCGTGTCGCGGACATCCTGCGCGCCGCCCCCCGCTTCGATCTCGAAGGAGCGGAACGAGGTTATGGAACTCACCGCTGCGGTGAGCCGGTCGATCTCCGAGATCGCCGCCGGATTCATGGCGGAGCCCGGATCCACTCCGTCGATCCCGCTGCCCATGGTGCGCGAGCGCACGCCGCTGGGCCGGCCGGGGTAGCCCACCCCCAACACCCCGTACAGCGAGGTCTGGGCCGCCGCATCCGACACCGCGAGAGCGGCCAGCAGCAGGGCCAGCGCCGCTGGACGCCTCACTGCACCCCCGTGGGGAACAAGGGGATGTACGTCACCTGGAGGGACGCCGCGCCGGCGGCGTTGCGGCTCGACCAGAAGCGCGGCTCCCCGACGACCGCGCCCTCCGTCACGATGCGTAGCACGATGCTCGCCGGTAGCAGGCTATCGACCCGCAGCGGGTTTATGATGTGCGTGACGTCGATGCGGACGGTATCAGTCGCGCCCACAGCGATGTCCGCGGCTCCAAACGGGGAGTCGTCGGGGAAGGCCAGCAACGGCGACTTCGCACCGATGTCTATGGTCAGGCCGTCGGCGCGCAAGCGCAGCGTGTCCCCGGGCGCACCCGCCACCGGCTCGGCCAGCACCAGGATGAGCGTTGCCCGGGAGACATCCGACGAGTCCACCACCTGCGGCGGCAGGTCGACCCGCAGGAACGCCCGGGCGGATGGCGAGCCGCCCACCGGGAGGGCATCCGGATCGCCGGCGGGCAGCGCCTCGAGTACGTAGCTGTCCATGTCGGCCTGCCTCCCGTCGCTGGCAGCCACGAGCGTGTCCGTGACGATCGTTGTGTCCGTGCCCGTCGAGTCGATGATGATCACCGAATCACGGAGGACCGTGCCGTACCGCTTGAGCTCGGCCGCCTTGAGGCCCTCCCTGGTACCGAGGTCTACGTACCCCTCGTCGGCGGCCCGCAACGCGACGCCCACCGCAGCCACATTGCTGTCCTGCTCGAGTGTGGGGAAGGCGCCGGCGGGGAGGGGAGCGAACAGCTTGCCGTCCTCCACGGTGTCGGGGATCGCTATGGTGCCGATCAGCGTGCTGTCCTGGAAATACGGCTCCACGTCGGTGAATGTCGTGGTGGTGTCCACGGTGGCCGGCAGCCGATAGACCAGCAGCTCCAGCCCGGTGATCCCGGCCCGCCGCAGCAGCTCCAGTTCGAGCTGGAACGAGTCCAGGGATACGATCGGCTCACCGTTGATGCTGTCCAGGAAGGCGAAGAAGCGAATCAGCGACCGGCTCTCCGTCAGGGAGCCCTCGGTGACCACCTGCATTGCGGCCGCCTGGTACCCTGTCACGTACCCCCTGAAGGAGCTGTCCCGCACGATGCTCCCCGGGAAGATGCTGTCGATCATCTGGACCCGGCGGGACGGGCAGTACTCGGGGCAGACGCCCGGCGCGGTGACGTCCTCCCGGCACGACCATACCACGACCACCGTGAGGCCGAGCCACAGGAGTGTGAACGGCGTGCCGCCGCGCCACCGCTTCATGCCTCGAGGTCTCCCCGCCCGAAGGAGTCGGGCAACAGCTGACCCAGCTGCCAGCGTCGAGTGTCATTGGGGCCAACGGCCTCCACCCCGAGATCGAGCCCGAACTCGGCGAGCGCCTGGCGGCAGGCCCCGCACGGCGATCCCGCCGGAGTGGACTCCGTCAGCACCACGAGGCGGCGGAACCGCCGCGCTCCGGCAGCGACGGCCGCTCCCAGGGCCGCGCGCTCCGCACACAGACTCACTCCGTAGGCGGCGCTCTCCACGTTGGCGCCGGCGAAGATGCGCCCGTCTTCTGTCTCCAGCGCCGCCCCTACCCGGTAGCCGCTGTACGGAGCATACGCCTGCGCCTGCGCGGCCCGGGCCGCATCCACCAGCCGATCGTTCACGATATCACCTGAGACAGGAATGACGTCCCCACATCCAGCTCCACACCAAGATACTCAGCAACCGTCGCGCCGACGTCCGCGAATGTCGAGCGGGTACCCAGAGGCACCGGCCGCACCCGGGGGCCCACTGCCAGGACCGGAACGACCTCCCGGGAGTGGTCGGTGGACGGCGTGGTGGGATCGTTCCCATGGTCGGCGGTGAGGATCAGGAGATCCTCGTCCTCGAGCCGCGCCACCAGTTCCGGCAGCGCACCGTCGAGCTCCACGAGCCCTCTATGGAACCCCGCAACGTCGTTGCGGTGCCCCCACTCCTGGTCGAACTCGATCACGTTGGCGAACACGAGGCCGCGATCCAGCCCGTCGAGGGCCTCGCCCACGAGCCGCAGCGCCTCCAAGTTGCTGCCGGTGTGCCGGCTGGTGATGCTGCGTCCCGCGAACAGGTCGTCCACCTTGCCGACACCGGCTCGTGGGATCCCGGCCCCAGCCAACCGGTCCAACAGGCTGTCCCCCGGCGGCGGCAGGGAAAAGTCCCGCCGGTTGGCCGTGCGGCGGTAGTGCCCCGGCTCCCCCACGAAGGGCCTGGCGATGACCCGGGACAGGGCGTACGCACCGACCAGCACCTCCTCCCGCGCGACGCGGCACGCCGTATACAGCTCCTCCAGCGGCACCACCTCTTCGTGCGCCGCGATCTGGAAGACGCTGTCGACCGACGTGTAGAGGATCCAATCGCCCCCCTCCCGGTGCTCGCGACCGTACTCCTCGATGATCGCGGTGCCCGAAGCGGACTTGTTTCCCAGCACCCCGCGACCGGTTGCCGCACTGAAGGCCTCCAACACCTCGTCGGGAAACCCGCCGGGGAAGGTGGGAAACGGCCGCTCCAGCAGCACGCCGCAGATCTCCCAGTGACCCGCGGTGCTGTCCTTCCCCGCCGAGCGCGGCACGGCGACCCCGTGCGCCGCCGTCGGCGCCTCGCACCTCATCCCTTCCAGGGGCCGGCAACACCCGAGACCCAGGGAGTCGAGGAACGGCAGCTCGAGGCCGCCCACCGTCCGTGCCACGTTGCCGAGGGTGTCGCTCCCTGCATCGCCGTAGGCGGCGGCATCGGGGGCCTCTCCGATCCCCACCCCATCCAGCACGACCAACGCCGCGCGGCGGGCGCGACGCGTCATTCGGGGAGAAACACCCGCGGGACCCGCCGGCCGATGCCGGTGAGGGTCTCGTAGGCGATGGTCCCGCTCCACCCGGCGAACTCGTCCACCGTGATCTCCCCCTCGCCGTCCCGACCGATCAGGGTCGCCACATCCCCAACCGTGACACCGCTGCCGTCCGGACCGACATCGACCATCACGAAGTCCATGGTGACACGCCCTACCAACGGGCGGCGCTCACCGCGGAGCAGCACCTCGGCCCTCCCCTTCACCGCTCTGGGGACACCGTCGGCGTACCCGATGCCCAGGGTCGCGACGACCGTCTCCCGCGGCGCCGCCCACTCCCCTCCGTAGCTCACCGTCTCCCCCGCTTGCAGGCGCCTGATGCTCACCACCGGCGCCCTGAGCGCCGCCACCGGGTGCGGTGGCGGCAGGTCCGGTGCATGCCGGCCTCCATACAGGAAGATCCCGGGACGAGCGAGGTCGAGTTGCCGCTCCAGACGCCAAACGCCGGCGCTGTTCGCCACGTGCACCAGCTGCGGCCGCGACGCCAGCGCCTCGAGCGCCGACTCGAATCGGGTCCACTGCTTGGCCACCGTGTCGCGGCCCTGGTCGGCGGCGTAGAAGTGGGTGAACACACCCTCGAGGTGCCGTGACGGGAATGCCGCGAGGCGATCCGTGTCGTCCCACCGCACACCGCAGCGTCCCATGCCCGTGTCGACCTCCACGTGGTACGGCAGATCCCACCGCTCCGCACCGGCGGGATCGTCCAACACGGCGCGGAGGTCGTGCCGCCGGTAGTCCTCGAGGTACTCGAGCCCCGTGGGCGTGAGCACCAGGACGGGGCGGCGAATGCCGGCCTCCCGCAGCTCCATTCCCTCCTCCACCGTGGCCACACCGAACCCCCAGGTGTCCAGCGCTTCCAGAGCCCGGGACACGCGTACGGCGCCCAGTCCGTATGCATCGGCCTTCACCATGGGGAGGAGGGCCGCACCCCGCGCTGCGGCTAGCACGGTTCGCGCATTGGCGAGCAGATTGTCGAGGTCGACCTCGACCCAAGCGCGGTTCGCCGAGACCCTCGTTGACACGTTCACTAGCGGAGGCGTATTGTACCGGCGCGAGAACGCAAATGCAAGAACCATCAGCGCTTGGACGCATCGTCGAGTTGGTCAGAGACCTCCGGCAACGCTGCCCGTGGGACGCGGCGCAGACGTGCGAAACCCTGCGTCCCTACTTGGTCGAGGAAGCGCTCGAGCTCGATCACGCCCTGGCCCACGACCCCGACGAGATCCGGACGGAGCTCGGGGATCTGTTCCTGCACGTGGCCTTTCAGATCGTGCTGGCCGAGGAGACGGGGCGCTTCGGTGCCGAGGACCTCACACGCGCCATCGAGCGCAAGATGTGGCGCCGCCACCCCCACCTTTTCCCGGAGAAGCAGGACGGCGAGCCGGCACACCTGGCGGGCGACACCTGGGAGCGCACCAAGCTCAACGAGCACGGTGACAGCCCCCCCAGTGTGCTGGACGGTCTGCCACCAACCCTACCGGCACTCCTGATGGCCTATCGCCTCCAGGAGCGGGCGGCGGGCGTGGGCTTCGATTGGCCCGACGCCGCGGGCCCACTGGCCAAGGTCCGCGAGGAGCTGGGGGAGCTGGAGCAGGAAACTGCCGAAGATGCGCCGGCGGAGGACATCGCCGCGGAGATCGGCGACCTCCTGTTCGCGGTGGTCAACCTGGCTCGCAAGCTGGGGTGCGACCCCCGGGCGGCCCTGGAGACCGCCAACACGAAGTTCACCGACCGGTTCCGCTGCGTCGAGGAGCTCGCCGCCGAGCGTGGCATCGACATGGGCCGGGCGGAACTGGACGTACTGGATCGGTTGTGGGACGAGGTAAAGCGGCGTTCCTGAGGTGTCCGACGACCTACGGGTAGAGCCGGCTCATCATCCGGGGGAAGGCGATGGCCTCACGGATGTGGGGAAGCCCGCAGATCCAGCCGACGGTGCGCTCCACGCCGAGGCCGAAGCCGGAGTGGATGTAGGTCCCGTACTTGCGCAGGTCCAGGTACCAACCGTAGGCGTCCTCCGGCAGCGCCAGGTCCCGGATGCGCCCCAGCAGCAGGTCGTGGTCGTCCTCCCGCTGACTCCCGCCGATGATCTCGCCGTATCCTTCCGGCGCCAGGCAGTCGTTGTTGAGAACCGTTCGGGGGTCTTCCGGGTTCTGCTTCATGTAGAACGCGCGCACGGCCCGGGGGTAGTTGTAGACGAAGACGGGCCGGTCGAAGGCGTTGGCGAGGAGGGTCTCCTCGTCCCCGCCCAGGTCCTGGCCCCACTCGATATCGGCCCCCTGTTCCTTGAGCCTGGCGATCGCGTCGGTGTAGGAGATTCGGGGGAACGGCGGTGTGACGCGCTCAAGGGGCGCGGTGTCGCGCTCGAGCTCCGCGAGCTCCTCACCGCAACGACCGAGACAGCGGGCAACGACATAGGAGACGAACTCCTCCTGCAGACGCATATTGTCGTCCGAGTCGTACCACGCCATCTCCGGCTCCAGCATCCAGAACTCGGTCAGGTGCCGACGCGTCTTGGATTTCTCAGCCCGGAACGTGGGGCCGAAGCAGTACACGCGACCCAGCGCCGCGGCGGCGGCCTCGAGGTAGAGCTGCCCGGTTTGCGCCAGGTAGGCCTTGCCGAGCTCGAAGTACTCGGTCTCGAACAGGGTGCCGGCAGTCTCGCCGATGGCGCCCGTGAGGATGGGAGTGTCCACCAGGATGAAGTCGCGCTCGTAGAAGAAGTCGCGAATCGCCTGGACGACCTCGTGCCGCACGCGCATGATGGCGACCTGACGCCGGCTGCGCAGCCAGAGATGCCGGTGCTCGAAGAGAAAGGCGGTCCCGTGCTCTTTGGGGGAGATGGGAAAATCCGCGCTCGGCCCCAGCACGGCGAGCCCGCTGACGGTGAGCTCCACACCGCCCGGGGAGCGCTGGTCGGCGCGCACAGTCCCGGTCACCGCCAACGCGGTTTCCTGGGTGAGCTGGCGGTACGTCTCCCAGACGTCGGCGTCCACCTCCTTCTTGGCAAGGACACACTGCAGGTAGCCGGTCCCGTCACGCAGCACGACAAAGGCGATCTTACCGCTGGAGCGGGTGGTCATCACCCACCCGCGGAGCGTCACCTCCGCGCCGACGTGCTCTCGCAGATCACGAATGTGGGTCGTTTCCGCCATGCGGCCGGTATCGTAGCCGCCACCCTCATCACTGTCAACGCGCTCGGGTGCACGAGCAAGCCCATGCCCGCGCCAGCCGAGCCCCGCCGCTGGACCACCTACCTGGCCGAACCGAGCAGGGCGCCTTCTGCGGGAGAGTGGCTGCCCGACTCCCTGGAGGAGCTGTGGGAGGAGAAGGTCGGACGCTCGCCGACGGGCGGGGCGGCTCTGGGAGACAGCATCATCGTCACGTTGTCCTCCGACAAGTGGCTGGTGCTGGTCCTGCGCCACTCTGGGACGCGGGTGTGGCGCCAGCGGCTGAAGGGTGCCGGCGCCACGGGACCACTCTTCACGGGCGACCGGGTGTACGCCGCCTCCGGCGACCGCCGTGGACGCGTGCACGCCTACGACCTGAGCACCGGCGACAAGCTGTGGGACGAGATAATCGGACCCGTCACCGGGCCCATCGCCGTCTCGAGCTCCACTGTGTATGCGGCGACCCGCACCGGCTGGCTCTTCGCCCTGGACCCCACTACCGGGGATCCCCGCTGGAGCCGTCCATTCCGCGGGCCACTCCGGGCTGGGGTGAGCCTGCTGGACGGCATCCTCGCGGTGGCCACCGACGACTCGCTGTACCTCGTGTCCGCCCGGGATGGTGCGGTGGAGGCGAGTGGCGCCACGTCGGGAACGGTGTTCAGCCCCCCGGCCCTCGCCGACAGCGTCCTCTTGGTGAGCTCCCCGGACGGGTTCATCACGGCGTTCGACTCCCGTTCACTGGAGATGTTATGGGAGCTTCCCACCGGCGAGCCCGTGTTCGGGAGCCCCGTCGTCAGTCGGGACACCGTTTACGCGGCGACGCTGGGCGGAACCCTGTGGCAGATCCCCCTGGCGGGCCCCGGCGGCGCACGCTCACACAATCTGGGGGTCCCCGTGCGAGCCAGTCCCACCCTGTTCGCCGGCGGTCTGCTCATCGGCACCGTGGAGGGAGAAGTCCTGTGGCTCGCCCCCCCCGGGCTGGAGCCTCGCTGGCGTCAGCGCTTCCGAGGACCCATCGAGGAGCCCCTCCTGGTGGACGACGGGGTCTTGTTCATTCTGGACGGCGAGGGAAAGTTGCATGCGTGGGGTGCGCCGGCCGCGGAACAATGAGGCCCTTGCGGCATAGAGCCGGGAGAGCATGAAGCGCCGACTCTCGATCACGATTCCTTCCTGCCTCGCCCTCGTCGCGAGCCTCCTGGCGGTGCCTGCAACGGGCCAGGACGTCACGGCGTCAGGGGGACGACCGTTCATGGCGGACGTCTCTCACTGGGGCCGCTGGGTCACCCTCCTGGGAGCCGGAGCCTTCATCGCCGTCGCCGCCAGTAACAGCGCGACGGCCGGAGCGGCGTTCGACGACCTCGAGGCCCTCTGCACCGCGGATCCGACGGCCTGCGAGCTGGTGGAGACGCCCGATGGTAACCAGGTCTACGCCGACCCCCTGGCCGAGCAGACCTACCAGGACTACGCACAGTACCAGTCGCGCGCCCAGAGCTTCCTGGTGGCCGGCCAACTGACGCTGGTGGTGTCCGGCGGCATGTTCCTCATCGATCTGCTCTACAAGGACGACGAGCCGAAGAACATTCCCTACACCCCGTTCGAGGTGTACTCGACACCCAGGGAACTCGGACTCAGTCTGCGTTTCTGAACGCAGACCTGCTGAGCGGCCTGCGGTGGGCCGGCTCGCACCGGCTTTCCAACCATGATTCGAGGTGCCCATGGCGAGCGAGCTTGCAGCGAAGCAGTGTATCCCGTGCCGTGGCGGCGTGCCCCCGCTCGAGGGGAAGGAGATCGATGCCCTCCTAGCAAAGCTCGGCGGCGAGTGGCACGTCGCAGGCGAGCACCATCTGGAGAAGGAGTACGCTTTCGCCGACTTCGCGCAGGCTCTCGCCTTCACGAACAAGGTCGGGGCGATAGCCGAAGAGCAGGGCCACCACCCCGACATCTACCTGGCGTGGGGGAAGGTCGGCCTGAAGATCTGGACCCACAAGATCGACGGCCTCACCGAGAGCGACTTCGTGCTGGCCGCCAAGGCCGACGAGGCCCTGGGCAGCTAGCGGAGCGGGCGCCGCGCTATCGCGCCGGCTTCCTCGCCCGCACGAAGGCGGTCATGAACTCGCCGACGCCGGGGAGCTCGAAGGTGCGCTCCGCCTCGAGATCGACGTCCACGAACCCGGCCGCCTCGAGCTTGCCGCGGTACTCTTCGTCCTCCAATGCCCCCGCCAGGCACCCGGACCACAGCTCGGGGTTGTCCCGCACCTCCGCGGGCACCGGCGTGCGTGCCACTATGTCGCTCACCGCGAACCGGCCGGCCGGCCGAAGCACCCGGTAGGCTTCGCGCAGCACCGGATCCTTGTCGGCCGCCAGGTTGATCACGCAGTTGGAGATGATCACGTCCACCGACTCGGCGGGCAGCGGGACATCTTCGATCTGGCCCTTGAGGAACTCCACGTTGTCGACGCCCGCCTTGCGCTGATTCTCCCGGGCCAGCTCCAGCATCTCGTCGGTCATGTCGAGGCCGTACGCCTTGCCGGTCGGTCCCACGCGCCTGGCCGAGAGGAGCACGTCGATTCCGCCCCCGGAGCCCAGGTCCAGCACCACCTCACCCGTGGCGAGCTCGGCCAGCGCGGTGGGGTTGCCGCAGCCCATGGAGGCGAGGACCGCCTTCTCCGGCAGCTCGGCTACGTCCGTGTCACCGTAGAAGCTGAGGGAGACAGGCTCACCGCAGCAGTCGTCGCTACAGCACGAGGCACCGCCGCTGGGCCCCTCTCGAGCGCTGTCCGCGGTGTCGCCCTGCGCGGCCTTCCGCGCTGCTGCAGCGTAATGGTCACGCACCGCCTGCTTCAGCCTGTCTTCCGTCATGATCCACTTCCTCCGGCAATATCAACCAATGTTGATGGAATCGGTCAAATAAAAGCGACTCAGCAGCACCTCACAGCCAACGCTCCCTTCGCGCGATGCTCCTCGGCGAGGTCGCCGAGAACCGACCCCAGGTCCTCCAGCGCCTGGGGATCGAGGGAGTAGTGCATCCACCTCCCATCGCGACGCACCCGCACCAGCCCACTCTCCTTCAAGGTCTTGAGGTGAAACGAGAGCAGCGGCTGCGCGACTCTCAGATCGGCGGCGAGCTCGCACACGCAGCGCTCGCCCCGGGCCAGCAACTGCACGATCCTGAGGCGCCGCTCGTCACCGAGGGCGCGGAGGCGCAGGAGCGCGCTGGTCAGGTCCTGCTGCTGTGTCTCGGTCACTCCCTCAATATATCAATCATGGTTTATATGTCAATCCCGGTACCCGCAGGGGCGGCTGCTGGACTTCCCGCCTTCCTGCCGCCTCCCGTTTCCGCTTCCCGGCACTACCCCACGCGGAACAGCTCCATTCCCCGCTCGTAGCGCCGCTCGATGCGGGCCCGCAGTCCGGCGTGCTCGCGCGCCGTCAGCGCCGGGTCCCGGACGATGAGACCGAGGGCTACGCGCCGCGCCGCCACCACCAGGTCACCGTCCTTGTCCAGGTCGGCGTACCGCAGGCTGAACCCCCCGGCCTGGCGCTTGCCAGCTAGCTCCCCCATGCCCCGCTCCTGCAGGTCCAGCTCGGCAATCTTGAAGCCGTCCTGGGTGCGGGCCAGCCGCCTGAGCCGGGGAAGCGCCCCGGGCTCGTCGCACAGCAGGACGCAGTGGCTCTCCTCCACGCCTCGGCCCACCCGGCCCCGCAGCTGATGCAGCTGGGCGAGGCCGAACCGCTCGGGGTGCTCGATGACCATTACCGTGGCGTTGGCGACGTCGATCCCGACCTCGATCACGGTGGTGGCGACGAGCACGTCCAGCTGGCCGTCCCGAAACCGCAGCATCACCGCGTCCCGCTCCTCCGCCTTCATGCGGCCGTGCACCAACCCGACGCTGAGGGGCGCGAGCTTCTGCCCCAGCTCCTGTGACATGCTGGTGGCAGCCTTGAGATCGGTGCGCTCGGATTCTTCGATCACGGGATAGACGACGTAAGCCTGCCGGCCTGCGGCGCAGCGCTGCTTGAGGAAGTCGTAGATTTTGGCCCGGTCCGCGCCGGAGCGCACACCCGTCTTCACGGCAGCGCGCCCTTTGGGCTTCTCCTTCAGAACCGAGATGTCCAGGTCGCCGTACAGGGTGAGGGCCAGAGTCCGGGGGATGGGCGTGGCCGACAGGAGCAGCACGTCGGGCGCCTCCCCCTTCTCGATCAACGCAGCCCGCTGCTCCACGCCGAAGCGGTGCTGCTCATCGATCACCACGAGACCCAGGCGGCGGAAGTCGGTGGCCTCCTGGATCAGCGCGTGGGTGCCGACGATCACCCTGGCGCCACCGGCGGCGATGCGCTCGCGAATGGCTGCCTTGTCCGCAGGTGTGAGGCGCCCCAGCAGGATCTCGGGTTGAATGCTCAGCGGAGCCAGCAGCTCGCTCAGGGTGCGGCCGTGCTGCTCGGCCAAGAGCTCCGTGGGGGCCATGAACACGGCCTGGTAGTCGTTCTCCACCGCCAGGAGCATGGCAAACAGGGCGACGACGGTCTTCCCGGTACCGACGTCACCCATGAGGAGCCGATGCATCCGGGCGTCACCCACCATGTCGGCGGTGATCTCCCGAACGGCGCGCCTCTGGCCCGGCGTGAGTTCGAAGGGCAGCGCGTGCTTGAGCCGTGTGGTGAGCTCCCGCTTCACGGCGAAGTGCGGTCCCTTGGTCGCCGCCTTGGCGATGTGCCGCGCCCGGGCCACCACCAGCTGCAGGTCGAACAGCTCATCCAGTGCGAGGCGCCTCCGTCCGACCTCCCACGCCCCCGGGCCCACCGGACGGTGGAGCGCGAGGAGGGCGGCCCGCAGTCCCTCTGCCCCCGCCTCCTGCCGCAGCGTCGCCGGGAGATCATCATCGACGCAGGCAATCATCTGGTCGAGATGGTCCGCCACGAGCCGGCGGATCTGCCTGTGGCTCAAGCCCTCCGTGGCCGGGTACACGGGCAGGACCATCCCGTGGCCGAGGTCGTCGGCTTCCCCACCTTCGTCCGCCTCGGCCAGCACCACCTGTTCCCGGGGGACCAACTGGCGCCCGTGGTAGTACTTCACGGGCCCCGTCACCAGGAGGAGTTGGCCTTGCTTGATGGCTCGATCCAAGAACGCCTGCCCCGGCCAGGCGCATTCGATCACACCCGAGTCATCCCGCAGAACCGCGCGGAAGATGCGGAGCCGCTTCCGGGTGGGCACGACCGCCTTGGAGACAACACGGCCCACGATGGCCACCTCGCTGCCCACCTTGGCTCGGGCGATGGGCGTTACCGAGGTCGCGTCCAGATACCGGTGGGGAACGTGATACAGCAGGTCCTCGACGGTGACGATGCCGAGACGGGCGAAGGCCGCGGCGCGTCTGGGGCCCACGCCTTTGAGAAACTGAACCGATTGGTCGAGCCTGAGAGCCATCAATCCGAAAGCAGCCGCTCCGCGAAGCGCTGGGGATCGAATGGCTCGAGATCGCCCAGCCCCTCGCCTACACCGACGAATGTGATGGGGAGGCCTAGCTCCTCCCGCACGCGCGCCACGGCGCCGCCCTTCGCCGTGCCGTCCAGCTTGGTGATCACCAGACCCGTGACCGGGACAGCCTGTGCGAAGGTACGACCCTGGAGCAGGGCGTTCTGCCCTACGGTGCCGTCTACCACGAGGAAGCTCTCGTGCGGCGCCCCGTCGCGGCGCCGACCCACGACCCGGGCGATCTTCTTGAGCTCCTCCATGAGATCGTCGTGCGTGTGCAGCCGACCGGCGGTGTCAACCAGC